>RXJK01000159.1:12717-26246 GCA_003963125.1 Hyphomicrobiales bacterium | reverse complement strand
TTCTGCGATATGCGCCGGGGTCCCACGGATTTTCACGTCGGGGCCGTTCGACTCGAAGCTGCGCGAAAGCGGATTCTGACTCTTACGGTTATTGTTGTTGTTATTGCCCCGCCCGCGTCCGCGGCGATGTTGTTGTCCCTGCCTCACTGCCTCTAAGGCTCCCGTCTAATCGGCCTGATTGCGGCCTTACTGGATCGATTACCCAGAACTTTCAGAAAAATGCAGCCTGACGCGCAGGTCTGCATGCACGGCCCATCGTTCCTGGGTTCGGTCTGCGAACGATCCCGTGACCTGTATGGTTCAATACTCGAGCATCTCGAGCCACAGTCTGGTATTTGCCTGCAGGTTTAGGCACCTGCCGCCTTGGGCGCAGCACGCGGGATGCCCGCGCTCGGCGCACCTGAATGACTTTCGTGGGCGCTCAGTTTGTGATGACGATACGTGGCCTTTTTGCGAGCATTTCTATTGCGTCGCACTGGTCCCTTGCATCTCGGCGGCGATCACGATCCTGACGTGACTGCATTCGCCGATGGACGACTCCACGGGCTCAACCCTACCCCGCCAGCTTTGAGATTCCAAGGGGTTTCTATGCTTATCCCGCAGTGCGTGGTCTTGCCGCAACAACCCGACGTATTCCGGCAACATCATTGAACGCCTGCAGAGCGACCGTACCTCCCGAACCGGCGTAACCGGCTTCTACCGTCTGAGCTACCGCCTCCCACTGATTAAACCCCACTTCGAGCAGGATAGTTCCTTTGGGCGCAAGAACCGGCAGCAGTTTCGTAAGCCGCCGGTAGACGGCAAGGCCGTCGGGCCCGCCGTCGAGCGCGAGCGTGGGATCGAACGCGCGCACTGATACATCGAGGCCCGCGATGTCTCCGCTCGGGATATAGGGCGGATTGGAAACGACGAGGTCGAAAGGACCCGAGACACCTTCGGCAAGATCGGTTTTGACGAAGTCAATGCGCGCAGAAACTCCGAGCGTTTGCGCATTTTCACGCGCCACCTCCAAAGCAGTGTCGCTGATATCGGCCGCGACGCCGGTGGCGTTGGGAAACTCGCACAGCAGCGTCAGAATGATTGCGCCCGTGCCTGTGCCGATATCGAGAATGCGCAGCGGCTTTGCGCGCTCATCCGCAAATGTCTGGAGCGCGGCATCGATGAGCGTTTCCGTGTCCGCGCGCGGATCGAGCGTCGCGGGCGTCACCTTGAAGTTTCGCCCGTAGAATTCGCGGTATCCGACGATCCGCGACAGCGGTTCATGCCGCAGGCGACGTTCGAGAATATGGGCGACGGCATTCTGCGCAGCCTGGTCGAGAGCATCCCGCGAACGGCTGACGAGATCCGCGGCAGACCAACCGAGCGCGACCGCCATCAGGCGGCGGGCCTCGTCGCCCGCTTGGGCGATCCCCGCTTCGGCGAGCGCGCGGGCGACACGCATCTGCACCGACGCGACCGTCGCGTCGCGGGGCGGATGCGGATCGCCGGGCGTCGTCATGCCCGTGCCGGTTCGCTGATGGCGGCGAGTTGCGAGGCCTGATCTTCCGCGATGAGCGCGTCGATCAGCTCATCGAGCGCGCCGCCTTCGAGCACCGCATCGAGCTTGTGCAGCGTTAGGCCGATGCGGTGGTCCGTCACGCGGCCCTGCGGGAAGTTGTATGTGCGGATGCGCTGCGAGCGATCGCCCGAGCCGACCTGGTCCTTGCGCTGCGCCGCGCGGCTGTCGGCAGCTCGCTGCCGCTCCGTTTCGTAGAGCCGCGAACGCAGCACGGCCATGGCGAGCCGCCGGTTCTGGTGCTGCGACTTCTCCGCCGAGACGACGATGATGCCTGTCGGGATGTGCGTGATGCGCACGGCCGAATCCGTCTTGTTGACGTGCTGCCCGCCTGCGCCGCCCGCCCGCATCGTATCGATGCGGATATCCTCGGGCTTGATCTCGATATCGATGTCCTCGGCCTCCGGCAGCACCGCGACCGTCGCGGCCGACGTATGGATGCGCCCGCCCGCTTCCGTCACGGGCACCCTCTGCACGCGGTGCACGCCGGATTCGTATTTGAGCCGCGCGAACACGCCCCTGCCGGTAATGGAAGCGACGACCTCCTTGTAGCCCCCGAGATCGTTCTCGGAGATGGAGATGATCTCGGTCTTCCAGTGGTGCAGGTCGGCGTAGCGGCTGTACATGCGGAAGAGATCGGCCGCGAACAGCGCAGCCTCGTCGCCGCCGGTGCCGGCGCGAACTTCGAGGATGGCGCTCTTCTCGTCCGCCGCATCCTTCGGGATGAGCTTGAGGCGCATCGCCTGCGTGATCTCCTCGAGCCGCTTGCGCGCGTCGGGGAGTTCTTCCTCGGCGAGCGCCTTGAGGTCACGATCGGCGGCGGGGTCGGCGAGCATGGCGTCGAGTTCGGCCACCTCGCTTTCGGCTTTTCTCAAATCGCGAATGGTAGCGACGACGGGGTCGAGCTCCGAGAACTCGCGCGTGAGCTGCACGTAGGATGCCTGCCCGGCATTTCCCTGATTGAGCTCAGCCTGGATGAGTTCCCATCGGCGGACGAGCTGATCGAGCTTTTCGTGAGGGATGGCCGACATCTTGGATTCGCGAGTTGGATGAAATGGCACAACGCGCGCGGCGGCCGGGCCGACGCGTCGCAAGGGACGGAAAGCGCGCTAGCGCCTGCTTGTCTGCAATTTGTCGCCCTTGCGCAACTGCGGATCGATCTCGATCCAGCGCAGCCCGTCACGGGTGGGCGCCATGGCGGTGACGAGAACGTCGAGGCTTTGCCGGGCGGGCGCCTGCACGCGGCCGGGCAGCCAGGAGAGCGCGCCGTAGACGGTCTGGGGCGCAGCCTGCGCCAGCACCAACAGCGTCACGGCGACGGCGACCGGCACGGACAGCACCATCAGGCGGCTGGAACGGCGGCGCCGGCGGCGACCCTCGGGGCGCGTCCGCCCGGTGCGTTGCGTGGTCGCCGGCGTCTGCGTCGTGGGCTGAGTCTTGGCCGTGGTGGTCGTTTCCGCAGCCAGCAGTCCCATGGGCAGCCCGCTTGCATGGTAATGGCTGCGGATGCGCCAGAGGATCGGCTCCGGATCGAGCTTCAGGAGTTCGCAGTAGCCGCGCACGATGCGGGCCGTCTCGCGATGGTGCGGGAAGTTGGAGACCGAGCCCGTCTCCAGCGCCTCGATGACATGGCCCGTCGTCGCGAGCCGCCGCGCGATGGTCTCGCGTGAGACTTTCATCGCCGCGCGCATGTTGGCGAAGATCTTGCCGAGTTGCACGTCGTGCTGGGCGAACGGATCCGGAGCGACCTGAGGCGCTACCGGCACCGGCAATTGGTTCTGCGCCGGCCGCTGTGAAACCCGCCCTTGCAGGAACTGAGGAAGCTTCTGTGGCAGCTGGGCCGGCCCGGTGGCCTGCGGTGGCAGTGGCGACCGCCCAGCGGTCGGCTGCGCTGGAAAACGCGCGCCGGTCGGGGGCGGAACGGGGCCTTCACGCATACGCATGGCGGAACGCGAACTCGACTGTTACGGGGCGCACTTTCAGGCAAAGCCAAGCCGGTGTCAAAGCGCGAATTGCGGAAGAGATTAAGGCAGCGCCTCAGATATCCACGCCATTGGTCTCGGCCCAGCGCTTGAGCTCGGCCCGAAGGTTGCCTTCGGCCGTGCGCACTTTCTCCACGAGCCAGCTGCCGAGCGCCTCCACATCGAGGCTCAGGATCATCGACTTGACCGGCCCGATGCTGGCCGGCGCCATGGAAATCGTGCGGAAGCCGAGCCCAAGGAGGGCCATGGCCTCGAGCGGCCGGCCAGCCATTTCGCCGCACAGGCTGAGCGGCCGTCCGTGCCGGCGTGCCGCCTCGACGATCGTGAGAAGCGCCCTGAGGGATGCGACCGAGAGCGGATCGTAGCGGCTCGCGACCCGGGTGTTGTTGCGATCGGCCGCGAACAGATACTGCAGCAGGTCATTGCTGCCGACCGACAGGAAATCGAGCCGCGGCATGAAGCTGTCGAGTTCGAAGAGCAGCGACGGCACTTCGATCATGGCGCCCACCAGCACCCGCTTGGGAGCAGCGAGATTGCGCCGGCGCAGAAGCTCCTGCTCGCGCTCGATCATGGCCCGCGCCATGTCGACCTCGCCAACGGTGGTGACCATGGGCAGCAGCAGGCGAAGATCCTCGCCGGGGGTCGCCCGCAACAGCGCGCGCACCTGGGTCCGAAGCAGGCCGGGCCGGTCGAGTGCCAAGCGGATGGCGCGCCAACCGAGCGCAGGGTTCTCTTCCTCCGGCTGGCGCAGGTAGGGCAGCGCCTTGTCGCCGCCGACGTCGAGCGTGCGGAAGACGACGGGCTTGCCCTTCGCCTCGGTCACGATCTCGCGGTACATCTGCGTCTGCCGCTCCATGCGCGGCATGGTCGCCGAGACCATGAACTGCAGCTCGGTGCGGAACAGGCCGACGCCCTCCGCGCCAGAAGCAGCGAGGTTCGGCATGTCCATCAGCAGGCCGGCATTGATGTGCAGCCCGATGCCCTGCCCGTCTTTGGACACCGTCGGCTTGTCGCGCAGCGCGCGATACTTGCGCTGCCTGCGCGCGCGGAAACGGGCCTTGTCGCCGTAGGCCTGGATGACCTCGCCGGTGGGCCGGATGTGCACCTCGCCGCTGTCGGCATCGACGATGATCGGGTTGCCCTGGTCGACCCGCTCCACGACGCCGCGCGCCTCGCCGACAGCGGCAATGCCGAGCGCCTTGGCGACGATGGCGACGTGGCTCGAACCGCCGGAATCCTCGATCACCAGCCCCCGGATCTTCGAGCGGTCGTAGTCGAGAAGGTCGGCAGGTCCCATCGCGCGGGCGACGAGAATAGTGTCGTGGGGAAGCTGCACGGCCATCGCATGCGACCGCGGCCGGCCAGCGAGGATGCGCAGCAGCCGGTCGGACAACTCGTCGAGATCCTTGAGCCGGTCACGCCAGAAGGCATCGGACTGGCGCAGCATGCGCGCCCGCGTGTCGTTCTGCACCCGCTCGACGGCGGCCTGGGCGGTCATGCCCTTGCGGATGGCGTCGTTCATCCGCTTCAGCCAGCCGCGGTCGTGGGCGAACATCCGGTAGGTCTCGAGCACTTCCCGGTGCTCGCCGGCCGACGCCAAATCGCCCTGCTCGAGCATTTCGTCGATGGAGGACTTCAGCTCTTCGACGGCCGCCTCGAGGCGCCGCTGCTCTTCCTCGGGATCGTTGGAGGTGAGTTCGGTGACGACGACGCGGGGCTCGTGCAGCACGACGTGGCCGAGCGCGAGCCCGTCGGACAACGGTTGCCCGCGCACCACGTGCCCCACGCTGCGGCTGAACTCGGCCCCCGAATTCACGCCCGCGACGGAGCCGGACACGAGATGCTCGGCGAGCACCATGGCCGTGGTCTGCAGGACCTCGACGTCCTCGTCGAGGTACTCCTTGTGCGTCTTGTTCTGCACCGTCAGCACGCCGAGCACGTCGCCGCCGCGCAAAATCGGCACCGCCAGGAACGAGTGGTAGACCTCTTCGCCCGTCTCCGGCCGGTAGGAGAAGGCCGGATGGCTTTGCGCATCGGGCTCGTTGATGGTGACGGCAAGTTCCGCGCAGCGGCCGACGAGGCCCTCGCCGCGCTTCATGAAGGTGTTGTGCACGGCGCCGGGATTGAGGCCTTCCGTGGCAAACAGTTCCAGCGAGCCGTCCTGCCGCTTCAGGTAGATGGAGCACACTTCGGCGACCATCAGGCCAGCGATCAGGTGCACGATCTTGTCGAGCCGGGACTGGCCGTCCGACGGATCGGCCATGATCTCGCGCAACCGGCGCATGAAGATGCGCAGGGCCGGCTCGGCCGGCGACATGCCGGTGGGATTGCCGCCTCGCTCCTTCATCAGCGCGTCCCGTCGCTCCCGTTGTTCAACTTGCGCCCGTGTGGGTCAGCCTCCCGAGTTCCCAGGCGGAAGTTGTAATGCCATCTCAAAATGCATGCGATGCAATCGGCAGCGGGCCACCCGATGGCGTCCCGCAACCAGACTAGGACAGTGCCCCGCCGTCGTCTTCAGGGAAATCAGTCTTTGGCGAGACCGAACAGGCTGTGCAGCGTGCGCACGGCCAGCTCGGCGTAGGCGGCATCGATCAACACGCTGATCTTGATCTCGGACGTGGTGATGGCGAGGATGTTGATCCCTTTCTCCGCCAGCGCCTTGAACATCTGCGCCGCTACGCCCGCGTGGCTGCGCATGCCGACCCCGATCACCGACACCTTGGCGACCTCAGTCGAACTCGTCACGTCGAAGTAGCCGATCGTCTTGTGGGCGCCTTTGAGAACGTCGAGCGCCTTCGGCAGATCCGAGCCTTGCACGGTAAACGTCATGTCCGTGCGTTTGCCGTCGGACGACAGGTTCTGCACGATCATGTCGACGTTGATGTTGGCGTCGGCCAGCGGTCCGAAGATGCTCGCCGCCACGCCGGGCTTGTCCTCGATCTGCAGCAGGGTGACTTTCGCCTCATCCTTGGCGTAGGCGATGCCGCTGACGACGCGCTGCTCCACGATCTCATCCTCACTGCAAATGATGGTACCCAGCTTGTCCCAGTTGTCCGGCGATGCCGCTGGCATGGCATCGGGGGCCACGAAGCTCGAAAGAACGCGCGTGCGCATCTTGTGCACCATCGCAAGTTCGACGGAGCGCGTCTGCATGACCTTGGAGCCGAGCGACGCCATCTCCAGCATCTCCTCGTAGGAGATCTTCTGCAGGCGCTGGGCTTTCGGCACGATGCGCGGGTCGGTCGTGTAAACGCCGTCGACGTCCGTGTAGATGTCGCACAGGTCGGCCTTCACCGCGATGGCGAGGGCAACGGCGCTCGTGTCCGACCCGCCGCGCCCGAGCGTCGAAACGCGGTTGCGCGTCGGCTCGACGCCCTGGAAGCCGGTGATGACCGCGACCTCGCCCTCTTCCAGGCGTTGGCGGATCTTCTCGCCAGGGATGTCCTTGATGCGCGCGACGCCGTGGGCGTCGTCGGTAATGATCGGGATCTGCCAGCCCTGCCAGGACCGCGCCTTCAGGCCCATCGACTGCAGCACGATGGCGAGAAGCCCGGCCGTCACCTGCTCGCCGGTCGCGACGATGGCATCGTACTCGCGCGCGTCGTGCAGCAGCGAGGCCTCGCGCACGTAACCGACGAGCTGGTTCGTCACGCCCGACATGGCCGAGACGACCACGGCTACCTTGTTGCCGGCGTCGATCTCGCGCTTCACGTGCTTGGCCACGTTGCGGATGCGCTCGACGTTGGCAACGGACGTGCCGCCGAATTTCATCACTACGACGGACATTGCAAACCGCTTCGCGCGGCCCCCTCTGAGGCCGTCCGTTGATCCGGACGCGTGCGGATGGCAGAGGTCCCGTTCAGCTCCGGAACCGGCCAAATTTGCGCGTACTCATAACGGCTGGGGTCCGGCTCCGCAACACGCAATGAAGCCTTTAGAAGCCTTCCAAGTCAGTTGGGTAGGCCTTGCCGTCGCGTCGGGCAGGATCGGCTTGACACGGCCCTTTCCCGGGAGACCAATGGCGCCATGAGCACCGCCGCCGCCCGTGACACGTCCGCGACCCTCGACAAGGCCGAAATCGACCGCTTCGAGCGCATGGCTGACGAGTGGTGGGATGCCAACGGCAAGTTTCGTCCCCTGCACAAGCTGGGCCCTGCCCGCATCACGTTCCTACGTGACGAGATCCTCGCCCATTTCAAGCGGCAGGCTGGCGGACTGCGACCGCTGACGGGCCTTTCGCTGCTCGACATCGGCTGCGGCGGCGGGCTCGTCTGCGAACCGCTGGCGCGGCTCGGCGCGACGGTGACGGGCCTCGATCCCGGCGCCGAGAACATCGAGGCCGCACGCCGGCACGGCGAGGCTCAGGGATTGGCGATCGACTATCGCATCGGCACGGCCGAGGAACTGGCCGCCGAGGGCCGCGCCTTCGACGTCGTCTCCTGCCTCGAGGTGGTGGAGCACGTGCCGGACGTGGGCGCCTTCCTCGCCACCTGCGCGAAGCTCGTCCGTCCTGGCGGGCTGATGCTGCTGTCGACCATCAACCGCACCTTCAAGGCCTACATGCTGGCCATCGTCGGCGCCGAGTACGTCCTGCGCTGGCTGCCCGCGGGCACCCACCAGTGGGACCGCTTCGTCACGCCAAAGGAACTCGCAGCGCACGTTGAAGCGTGCGGGTTGACGCCGCCGTGCTTCAAGGGGTTGGCCTACAATCCCCTGTCGGACGCCTGGTCTCTGACCGACGATACCGATGTGAACTATCTGGCTTCCACCGCGAAACCGTCTCATGCCCTCTGACACGCGCACCGTCATCGTGACGGGCGCCGCGCACGGCATCGGCGCCGGCATCGCCCGTCACCTTGCCCACGCCGGGTGGTCGGTCGCCTGCGCCGACAGCGACGCAGACGCCGTCCAGAAGATCGCCACCGAGATCGGTGGCGTCGGCATCGGCTGCGACGTCGGCGTCGAGAGCGACGTCGAGCGCATGGTCGCGGTGGCCCGCAGCCGCCTGGGCCGCATCGACGCACTCGTCTCCAACGCCGGCATCTCGAAATTCGAGCCGATGGCGACGACGAGCCTCGCCTCCTGGAACCGCGTGCTGGCGATCAACCTGACGGCGACCTTCCTGCTGGCCCGCACGCTGGCCGCCGACCTCAAGACGGCGCGTGGCGCCATCGTCACCATCGCCTCGACCCGGGCGCACATGTCGGAGCCCGACACGCTCGCCTATTCCGCGACCAAGGGCGGCATCGTGGCCCTCACCCACGCGCTCGCCATGACCATGGCGCCGGACGTGCGCGTGAACTGCGTTTCGCCGGGCTGGATCGATACGGGCAAGCACGGCCCCCTCAAGCCGTCGGACCATGCGCAACATCCCGTGGGCCGTGTCGGCCGCCCCGATGACATTGCGGCCGCCGTCGCCTATCTCCTGTCCGAGGCGGCAGGCTTCGTCACCGGCGCGGAACTCGTCGTCGACGGGGGCATGACCCGCAAGATGATCTACACCTGAGCCGCGCCCCCCGCGCGGGATCCGAAGGAAACCGATCGCATGGCCAAGAGCGCAGGCAAGAAGCCGACCCCGAGCAAAGCCGCTCCCACGGGCAAGAACCCGCTGCTGACAGCCTGGAAAACGCCGTTCGAGGTGCCGCCCTTCGACAAGATCAAGGTGGAGCACTTCCGCCCGGCCTTCGATGTGGCTTTCGCTGAGAACCTCGCCGAGATCGAGGCCATCGCCGCATCGAAGGAGCCCGCCACCTTCGCCAACACCATCGAGGCACTGGAGCGGGCGGGCAAGGCGCTGCAGAAAGTGTCGTCGGTCTTCTACAACCTCGCCGGCACGGACACGACGCCGGAAATGCAGGCGATCGAGCGCGAGCTGGCACCCCGTTACGCCAAGCACTCCATGCGTATTTTCCAGGACGCCACCCTCTACAAGCGCGTCGACGCCCTCATGCAGCAGAAGGAGAAGCTCGGCCTAACGCTCGAGCAGAAGCGCGTCATCGAGCGCTACCACCGCAGCTTCGTGCGCTCGGGCGCAGCGCTCGATGCCAAGGGCCGAAAGCGCATGGCCGAGATCGCCGAGAAGCGGGCGAGCATCGGCACCCAGTTCAACCAGAACGTCCTCGCCGACGAGCAGGCCTTCCTCATGGTCCTCGAGGAGAGCGACCTGGCTGGCCTCCCCGACGGCGTGAAGGCGGCCGCCGCGCACTTGGCGGCCGAGCACGGCCACAAGGGCAAGTACGCATTCTCCCTGGCGCGTTCGAGCGTCGAGGGCTTCCTGCAGTTCTCCGCCCGCCGCGATCTGCGCGAGAAAGCCTATCAGGCCTGGCGCAACCGAGGCGCCAACGGCGACAAGACGGACAATCGCGGCCTGATGAAGGAGATGCTGGCGTTGCGCCTCGAAAGCGCGAACCTGCTGGGCTTCAAGACCGCGGCCGACGCGGCGCTCGAATTCACCATGGCCAAGACCCCGCAGAACGTGCGCAAACTTCTGATGGATGTCTGGGAGCCCGCGCGCGCCCGCGCCGAGGAAGAGCGCGCCGACCTGCAGAAATTCGTCACCGCCGAGGGCGGCAACTTCAAGATCGCCGGCTGCGATTGGCGCTACTATGCCGAGAAGGTGCGCAAGGCCCGCTTCGACGTCGACGAGGCGGAGGTGAAACCCTACCTGCAGCTCGATAACGTCATCGCCGCGGCCTTCGATGTCGCCCACAAGCTGTTCGGCGTGAAATTCGCCGAGCGCAAGGATCTACCTGTCTATCACCCGGACGTGCGCACCTGGGAAGCGACGGACGCCAAGGGCCGCCACGTCGGCATCTTCTACGGCGACTATTTCGCCCGCGCCTCGAAGCGCTCCGGCGCCTGGATGACCGGTTGGCGCTGGCAGCAGCGCATGGACGGCGAGATCACGCCCGTGATCCTCAACGTCATGAATTTCGCGAAGGGCGCCCCCGGCGAGCCGACACTGCTGTCGATCGACGACGCCCGCACGCTCTTCCACGAGTTCGGCCACGGCCTCCACGGCCTTCTCTCGAACGTGACCTACCCGTCGGTCTCCGGCACCAGCGTCGAGCGCGACTTCGTGGAACTGCCCTCGCAGCTCTACGAGCACTGGTTCATGCGGCCGGAGGTGCTGCGCAAGTTCGCCAAGCACTACAAGACTGGCAAGGCCGTGCCCGAGGCGCTGCTCGACAAGATCAAGGCCGCCCGCAACTTCAACCAGGGCTTCTCGACCGTCGAGTACATCGGCTCCGCCATCGTCGACCTGGAACTTCACGTGCTGAAGGACGTGTCGACCCTCGACGTCGACAAGTTCGAGAAGAAGGTGCTCGGCAAGATCGGCATGCTGCCCGAGATCGGCATGCGCCACCGCATCCCGCACTTCCAGCACATCATCGGCGGCTACGCATCGGGCTATTACAGCTACATGTGGTCCGAGGTGATGGACGCCGACGCCTTCTCGGCGTTCGAGGAAGCCGGCAACGTGTTCGACAAGGCGACGGCAAAGCGGCTTCTCACGAGCATCTATTCGTCCGGGGGCACGCAGGATCCGGCCGACGCCTACGTCGCCTTCCGCGGCCGCCTGCCGACAAGCGACGCGCTGCTCGAAAAACGCGGCCTCGCCGGCAAGGCCGCCTGAACACTGAGCCGGACGCGCAATGCCAGGAGAATGAACTTGGATGTCAGGTCAGCTTCGCAACCTGGCGTGGCCCCCCCCGCCTGCGCGGGGGTGACGTTGGCGAGGATCTGAAAACGGCTGCAAGATTTGACGTCATGCCCGCGAAGGCGGGCATCCACGCAAGCCAGCCGGATGCCGTGACCGTTGATCAACGCAACCGACAGTCATGACGTGGGGTTAAGGAAACAAAAATGTCCGAGCCGCGCAAATCGCCCGAGACCATTCTTGAGAAATTGCTGTTCGCGAGCCGCTGGCTGCTGGCCCCGTTCTTCGTCGGGCTGGCCTTCTCGATTGTGATCCTGCTCGTGAAATTTGCCCAGGAACTCTTCCATCTGACCCTGAAGAGCTTCACGGCACCCGAGAGCGAGATCATCACCGGCGTCCTGACCTTGGTCGACCTCGCGCTGACGGGCTCGCTGCTGCTGATCGTGATCTTCTCCGGCTACGAGAACTTCGTTTCGAAGATCGACCACGACACGCATCCCGACTGGCCCGAGTGGATGGCCAAGATCGATTTCACCGACCTGAAACTGAAGCTCCTGAGTTCGATCGTGGCCATCTCCGCGATCCAGCTCCTCAAGCAGTTCATGAAAGTGCCGGGCGGTCCCGACAAACCCGGCGTCTCCGACCGCGAACTCATGTGGTACGTCGTCATCCACGTCGTGTTCGTGGTGTCGAGCGTGCTGCTGGTCTTGTCCGACCGGATTTCCGGCGAGGCCAAGGCGAGCAAGGCCGAGGCGAAGTAGCGGCTTTCCACGATGCCACCGCGCGTCCTCGTTCTTGGCGGCTACGGCGCGTTCGGCGCCCGCGCTGTCGAGCGTCTGGCGAGGGGGCGCGACATGTCGATCATCGTCGCCGGCCGTAATCCCGAAATCGGCGAAGCGTTCGCGAAAGACATCGCTGCGAGCTTTGGCATCGACTGCCGATTTGCGCGGCTCGACGCGCAAGCCTTGGAAGCGGCCGATCTCGAGGTTTTCGCCCCGGCGGTCGTCATCAACGCTTCGGGCCCCTACCAGACGCAGGACTATCGCCTTGCCCAGGCGTGCGTGCGGGCCGGCGCGCACTACATAGATCTCTCTGATTCCAGCGCCTTTACGGAGGGCATCTCGGCCCTCGATGCCGAGGCGCGCGCGGCGGGCGTGCTCATGACGAGCGGCGCGAGCAGCGTTCCCTCGCTCTCGTCCGCCGTCGTGGACCACTATCTAGAGCGCTTCTCCCACCTGCGCGCCGTCACAACCGTGATCTCTCCCGGCAACAGCTTCGATCCCGGCCTCGCCACGGCGCGCTCGATCCTCGGCACGCTCGGAAAGCCGATCCCGGGCTTCGAGAACGGACACCCGGCGCCGCGCCTCGGCTGGCAGGGTCTGGCGCGCCAGCACATGCCGGGCCTGGGCACCCGTTGGATCAGCGATTGCGATGCGCCAGATATCGCGCTCTTCCCGAAGCGCTATGCCGGGCTCGAAAGCGTGCGCGTGTGCGCGGCGCTCGAAGTCGGCATCTTTCATCTGGCGCTGTGGGCGGCATCCGGGCTAGCGCGTATAGGGCTGCTGCCGCGACCGGAAGTCCTCGCGGCGCCGATGCTCGCCATGAAGCGGCACATGCATGGACTGGGCTCCGATCGCGGGGGCATGACGGTGACGCTCGAGGGCACCGGCCACAGTGGTCATCCGCTCGCAATCGTCTGGTCGCTGGTGGCGGGCGCCGGCCACGGCCCAAATATTCCAGCGATCCCTGCAACGATCATCGCGCGCAAGCTGGTGTCCGGCGCATTGCTATCCCGTGGCGCCCAGCCGGCCGTTGGCCTTTTCGCGTTGGAGGATTTCCGCGAGGCCGTGTCCGATCTCTCGATCACCGACGCGGAGCACGCAAGATGACCCCGCTCTATCGTCGCGCGCTCGGGCCTCGCTTCGACGACCTGTCACCCGTCGTCCGCGACCTGCACGACCTGAAATCCGTAGCGATCTGGAAGGGCGAAGCGGATGTCGAGCGCGGCACGAACATTTTGAGCCGCATCGCCGGCTGGATCACCTCTCTGCCGCCGGCGGGAAGCGCTGTCCCTCTCGAAGTGACGTTCGAGCCAGCGGGCGAAGCCGAGATCTGGACCCGCCGCTTTGGACAAGCAGTCTTCCAGACGCGACAATCCCACGGCACCGACGGCCTGTGCGAAACCGCGGGGCCCGCGACCTTCACGTTCGCCATCGATATCGCAGACGGCGCGATGATGCTCCGGCTCGTCGGCATGCGCGTCTTCGGCATTCCCGTTCCCGCGCCCCTGCGCCCGGTCATCGCCACGCGCGAGGAACAGGACGCGGCCGGG
>RXJK01000159.1:0-12667 GCA_003963125.1 Hyphomicrobiales bacterium | reverse complement strand
AGGCGCATCTGCCGCTCGTGGGCCTCCTCGTCGCCTACCGTGGCTGGCTGCGTCCCACGACGCGCAAATGAAAACCGGCAGGTCGACGACCTACCGGTTCGAAGTCTCCAGCCTCGCCAAACGCGAGATCAGTACTCGCGCCGCTTCGGCTCGATGTACTTCACTTCGTTCGTCATCGTGTAGGTGTGCACCGGGCGGTAGTCGAGGTGCACCTGCTTCTTGTCGGGATCGGCCCACGCCAGCGTGTGCTTCATCCAGTTGACGTCGTCGCGCTCGGCATAATCCTCGCGCGCATGCGCGCCGCGGCTTTCCTTGCGGTTCGCCGCGCTGACGACCGTGACGGCCGCCTGCAGGATCAGGTTCTCGTATTCCAGTGTCTCGATCAGATCCGAGTTCCAAATCAGCGAGCGATCGGAGACGGAGATGTCGTCCGAGCCTTTCCAGATCTCGTTGATCTTGTGCACGCCTTCATCGAGCACCTCGCCCGTGCGGAACACGGCGCAGTTGTTCTGCATCGTCTTCTGCATCTGCAGGCGCAGCGACGACGTCCGCGTGCCGCCCTTGGCATGACGCAGCTTGTCGAGCCGCGACAGCGCGTACTCGTCCGCATCCTTGGGCAGCGGCGGCAGCGCGCGGCCACGCTCGACCGTCTCACCGCAGCGCAGGCCCGCAGCGCGGCCGAACACCACGAGATCGGTGAGCGAGTTCGAGCCGAGGCGGTTGGCGCCGTGCACCGAGACGCAGGCCGCCTCGCCGATGGCGAGCAGGCCCGGGACGATGGTGTCGGGGTTGCCGTCCTTCAGCGTGTAGACCTCGCCGTGATAGTTCGTCGGGATGCCGCCCATGTTGTAGTGCACCGTCGGCAGCACCGGGATCGGCTCGCGCCGCAGGTCGACACCCGCGAAGATCTTGGCGCTTTCCGTAATGCCGGGCAGTCGCTCGTGCAGGATCTTCGGGTCGAGGTGGTCGAGGTGCAGGTAGATGTGGTCCTTCTCGGGGCCCACGCCGCGCCCTTCGCGGATCTCGATCGTCATGGAGCGCGAGACGACGTCGCGCGAGGCGAGGTCCTTCGCGTGCGGCGCATACCGCTCCATGAAGCGCTCGCCGGCCGAGTTGGTGAGGTAGCCGCCCTCGCCGCGCGAGCCTTCCGTGATCAGCACGCCCGCGCCGTATATACCGGTCGGGTGGAACTGCACGAACTCCATGTCCTGCAGCGGGAAGCCTGCGCGCGCGACCATGGCGTTGCCGTCACCCGTGCAGGTGTGGGCCGAGGTGCAGGAGAAGTACGCGCGGCCGTAGCCGCCCGTCGCCAACACGGTCTTCTTGGCGCGGAAGCGATGCAGCGTGCCGTCTTCGAGGCAGAGCGCGATCACGCCGCCCACACCGCCGTCCTGGTCGCGGATGAGGTCGATCGCGAAGTACTCGACGAAGAACTGCGCCGAGTGCCGCAGCGATTGGCCGTAGAGCGTGTGCAGGATGGCGTGGCCCGTGCGGTCGGCGGCGGCGCACGTACGCTGCGCCGGAGGACCGCGGCCGTAGTCGGTCGTCATGCCGCCGAACGGACGCTGGTAGATGCGGCCGTCTTCCGTGCGGCTGAAGGGCACGCCGTAGTGCTCGAGTTCGTAAACCGCATCCGGCGCGTTGCGGCACAGGTACTCGATCGCGTCCTGGTCACCGAGCCAGTCGGCGCCCTTGACGGTGTCGTACATGTGCCATTGCCAGCTGTCGGACCCCATGTTGCCGATCGAGGCAGCGATGCCGCCCTGCGCCGCGACCGTGTGCGAGCGAGTGGGGAACACCTTGGTCACGCAAGCCGTCTTGAGGCCCGCCTGCGCGCAGCCGAGCGTCGCCCGGAGGCCCGCGCCGCCGGCGCCGACGACGACCACGTCGTAGACGTGTTCGGTGATCGGATACGCGCGCCCGTTCACGCCCGGCTTTGCAACGCCGTTCGCAGCGCCATTGCTCTTTGCATCGGCCATGTCGTTATGCCCCGAAGCTCAGTTTGAGGATCGCGTAGATCGATGAGAGCGCGACCACGATGGTGAAGAACGAGTTCAGCATCAGGAGGAAGATCTTGCGTCCCTCCGTATGCACATAGTCCTCGATGATGACTTGCATGCCGAGCCGCATGTGCATCGCCGCCGACAGCATAAGGAGCGTGATAGCGATGGCGTTTTGCGGACGGGCCAGCGTGCGTTTGACGGTGTCGTAGTCGGCGCCCGCGATCTTCACGAGCACGACGAACAGCCAGCACACGAGAACCAGGTTCGCGACGGCCGTGACACGCTGTTTCCAGAAATGGTCGGTGCCTTCCTTGGCGGAGCCGAGCCCGCGCACCTTGGCAAGCGGTGTTCTTTGGCTCATAGCGCGATCACTCCCCGCGAAATGAGGCCCACGGCCCACACGAGGCAGGTCAGCGCGAGCGAGAGGGTTAAGGTGAGCCAGCTGAGGCTGTTGACCTGGCCGATGGTGAGGCCCCGTCCCGTGTCCCAGATGAGATGCCGAACGCCGCCCACCATGTGGTGGATCACCGACCACGTGTAACCGAACACGAGCAGCATTCCGATCGGATGCGTCAGCAACGCGTTGAGGCTGTCGTACTCTTTGCGCCCGACGGCCGCGGACAGCAGCCACGCCGCGAGAAATGCCGAACCGAAGTAGTTCGCCGCCCCCGTGATGCGATGCAGGATCGACATCAACATGTTGATCTGGAAGCGGTATATCGAAAGGTGAGGCGAGAGTGGACGGTCCACCGCCGGTTTGGCGTCGGCCATTGAGATCCTGGTCTCCGAACGAAGCATTGCCGTTGTAGTCGAGCGGGCTTTTACCGCGCTGACCCAATCGCTTCAATGAAACGATTGGCGCAGGAGAGATGCGCATACGGCAGGATATTTTTGGCATACGGTATACCAATTAATGCCCGCCACACCGGCTTGCGTATCGAGCGGCGACCCCGGAAAATCCGCGCCGAAAAACCTGCTGGAACGGCAGGAGCAAACAGTCGGTACGGGCGGAGAGCGGGGACGGCGTGGGAACGGTGATGCTGAAGAAGACCGGCGCGACAGGGCGCCGCAAGGCGGAGGCCGAGGCCGGTCCGCGCACCGTTGCCTACGATGAGCTGCCCCAATACGTGGGCTATCAGGTGCGCCGGGCGCAGGCGCGCATCTTCTCGGAGTTCGAGGCGACCCTGATGGGTTCGGAGCTGACGCCGGGTACCTTCGGCGTCCTGACGCTGATCCGGGCCAATCCAGGCATTACCCAGGTCGAACTGGCCGCGGCCTTCGGCATCGACAAGTCCACCATGAGCCCCGTGATCTTTCGCCTCGAGAAGCGTGGGCTGATCCGGCGCGAGGTTCTCCCCGCGGACCGGCGCTGCCACGCGCTCTATTTCCAGTCGTCCGCCGAAGCGGATTTCCTGAAGGCCCGCGAGCAGGTCCGGCGGTTCGAGTATCGGCTGGCCGCGCGCCTGTCCGGCGCCGAGCAGGCCGAGCTGGCCCGCCTTCTTTCCAAGCTGCAAGGCGATCCGGAAGCCCCGGGCGCCTGAACATTGCTCCGTGAACGACAAAGGCCGGCGAGGGCGCCCGCCGGCCTTTGTGTAACGGTGCGATTGCTTCACGTGCTGCCTGTGCATCGCCATGGTTCAGAGCGATGCGAGTTGGCCCGGTTCACCGAACGAAGCCCCGGGGGGCTGGGGGGCTGAGATTCCGAAACCTCGCCGAGGAACCGGGCCAGGAGGCAACGATCCAGTTATCGCAAGCGATCAAGGCGGAGACGGGGCAGACGGAGGACCATTTTTGGCCGCTCCCACGGAGTTTTTGGGACCCGTTTTGATCCGGACCAGGATAATCCGGGGGCACGGCAAACAGCTGGTGAAGCCCATCCGATGCAATCTCAAGGCCCTCGTCGGCGGCCCCTGGGTCCCTGATATTTGCCTTCGGCAAATTCAGGGATGACAGTCAGCTTTCTACCTCACACTCCCAACTGTCATCCCGGCCGCAGCAAAGCGAAGAGCCGGGATCCAGGGACAAAGCACTCCAAGGCGCAAATGCCGTGAGCGGGTTCGTCTACGCGGACGCGGCCCGGGCCTGCGTTTCCGCCTGCTCGTAAGCTTCGCTCGCTTCGAGCCAGCGCGCCTCGGCGTCGTCCTTCGCGCGCATCAACTCGCCCCGTTCCTTGGCGAGCGCCTGCGCCTTTGCGGGCTCTTTCGTATAGAGCGCGGCATCGGCGAGCTCCGTCTCGATGACGGCGATGCGCTTGCCCAATTTGTCGATCTCGGCTTCCGCCTTCGTCACGCTCTTCTTCAGTGGCGCGAGCTGCGCGCGGAATTCCGCCGCCTGCCGGCGCGCCTCCTGCGGTGAGAGCCGAGCCCCCCCGTCCGATCCCTTGTCGCGCCCTTTCGCCTGATCGAGACCGCCGCGCTCGGCAAGGCACAGCGCGCGGTATTGGTCCATGTCGCCGTCGTAGGACTTCACCGTGCCGTTGCGCACGAGCCAGAGCCGGTCGGCGCACGCCTCGATGAGATGCCGGTCGTGGCTGATCAGCACGACGGCGCCCTCGTATTCGTTGATCGCGCGCATCAGCGCTTCGCGGCTGTCGACGTCGAGATGGTTCGTCGGCTCGTCGAGGATCAGGAGATGCGGCCCCCAGAAGGTCGCGAGCGCGAACAGCAGCCGCGCCTTCTCGCCACCCGACAAGTTCACCGCCTTCGTATCCGCCTTATCGACACCGAAGCCGAGCGTGCCGAGCCGCGTGCGCCGCTGCGCTTCGGTCGCTTCGGGCATGAGGTCGACCATGTGCTGGTAGGGTGTTTTCTGCTCGGGCAGGTCGTCGAGCTGGTGCTGCGCGAAATAGCCGACAACGATCTTCTCCGAGCCGTAGCGCGCGCCAGACAAAGGCTTGAGCCGTCCCGCCAGCAGCTTGGCGAACGTGCTCTTGCCGTTGCCGTTGGCGCCGAGCAGTCCGATGCGGTCATCGGCGTCGAGCCGCAGGCTCAACCCAGTCAAGACGGGCTTTTCGGTAACGTATCCGGCCGCCGCACTCTCCAGCCGGATCAGCGGGCTCGCGAATTGCTTTTGCGGATTGGGAAAGGCGAACGGCACGAGCCGGTCTTCCACCTGTGCCGCGATCGGCTGCATGCGCGCGAGCGCCTTCATGCGGCTCTGCGCCTGCGTCGCCTTCGAAGCCTTGGCCTTGAAGCGCGCGATGAACGCCTCGATGTGGCGCCGCTCGTCGTCCTGCTTCTTCTTGAGCTTGAGATCGAGACGCTGCTTCTCGCGCCGCGCCTCCTCGAAGCGATCATAGCCGCCCGTATAGAGCGTCAGCTTCCCCTGCGACAGGTGCAGGATCGACGTCACCGAGCGGTTCAGGAGCTCCCGGTCGTGGCTGACGATCAGCACGGTGTGGGGATAGTCCCGCAGGTAGTCTTCGAGCCACAGCGTGCCTTCGAGGTCGAGGTAGTTCGTCGGCTCGTCGAGGAGCAGAAGGTCGGGCTCGGTGAACAGCATCGCCGCCAGCGCCACGCGCATGCGCCAGCCGCCGGAGTATTCCGAACAGGGCCGGTGCTGCGCCTCCTCGTCGAACCCGAGGCCGGAGAGGATGCGCGCGGCGCGTGCCGGGGCGGCATGGGCGCCGATATCTGCGAGCCGTTCGTGGATCTCGGCTATGCGGGCGCCGTCCGTGGCTGTCTCGGCTTCCGCCAGCAACTTGGAGCGTTCGGTGTCGGCGGCCAGCACGACGTCGATGAGGCTTTCAGGGCCGCCCGGCGCCTCCTGTGCGACCCAGCCGATCCGTGTGGCCTTCGGCACGCTGACCGACCCGTCGTCGGGATGGATCTCGCCCGCGATCAGCCGCAAGAGCGTGGTCTTGCCGGTGCCGTTGCGGCCGACGAAGCCGACCTTGTGCCCAGTTGGAATGCCAACCGTTGCCTTGTCGAAGATCACCCGGCCTTCGATCCGGTAGCTGAGATCGTTGATATGGAGCATGCCGGCAGGCAATACCGGAAGGCAGGGCGCGTGTCATGGGGTGGAGGCGGCTGGGCGCGGCTGCAACGCCATTCGCACAATCCATTAAGTAAGCTCCACAACGATTTGGCAGCAAGAAAGAATTAGAGTATGGCCAAGGCCGACTAGAGCCTTGCGGAAGAGGATGGACGGCAGATGGCGCACGGACACGGCGGCGAGCACCACGGGCCCGTCGAAGGCGAGAACAAGAAGATCGCCATTCTGATCTCCGTCCTGGCCCTTTTCCTCGCCATCTCGGAGACGGTCGGCAAGAGCGCGCAGACGAGCGCCCTGTCGTTCAACATCGAGGCCTCGAACCTCTGGGCCTTCTACCAGGCCAAGACCATCCGCAAGACCACGCTGGAGACGGCGGCCGACCAGATGGAGGTCGACCTGCAACTCGCCAAGGACCCCGCCGTCAAGAAGCTGCTGGGCGAGCGGGTCGAGAAGTGGCGCGCAAACGCGGCCCGCTACGAATCCGAGCCCAAGGAAGACGGCAAGGGCGAGGGCCGCAAGGAACTGCGCGAGCGCGCGCTCGTCGCCGAAGCCAACCAGCACCTCGCCATGGAGAAGTACCACAAGCTGGAACTGGCCTCGGCGGCCTTCCAGATCGCGATCGTGCTGGCGTCATCCTACCTGATCACGCAGGCCATGTTCCTGCTGTTCGGATCGCTGGGCCTCGGCGTCGCCGGCATCCTCTTCACGATGATCGGCATCTTCGCGCCGACCTTCACGCTGTTCGGCGGCGGCGGCCACTGACGCCCCGTCGTAGGGACCAGAGGCCACGACGTCAGTTGTGGTCCTCGGGCAGCGCAGGCAGCGGCAGGAAGTCGATGCCTTCCTCCATAAGCGCCTTGGCCTCTTCCGCCGTCGCCTCGCCGTAGATGCCGCGGGCCGGCACTCCCTCGTGATGGATCTTGCGCGCTTCCTCCGGGAAACGGCGGCCGACGTATTCCGACTTCTCCTGCAGTTCCGCGCGCAGCTTACGGATCGCCGCCACGAGCTCCTTGTTGGCGACGACGCGCTGCACGTCCTCGGCGGCGGGAGCGCCCGGACCCGGCACCTCAGGGGCCTGCGCCGCAACGGCTCGCGCGGCCGCTGCCTTTGCCGCGCGCTTCGACGCGCTCTTGGCCTCGCTCTTGACGACCTGCGGCGCCATCAGCGTCTTGGCGACGGACCGGCTGCCGCACGTTGGGCACGCGATCTGCTTCTTCGCGGCCAGCGCATCATAGGCGGCGCTGCTCGCGAACCAGCTCTCGAACGCGTGGTCTTTCCGGCATTTCAGGCTGTAGCGGATCATGTCTGGCTTTCGGCGAGGGCGCTTTCCCCTCCGGCGCGGATCAGGGTGAAGTCACGGTCATGCTGGAGCGAGGGAACGCGCTGCCGCGCCTCCTGGATCTCCGCGAGGTTCAGATCGGCCATGGTCACGCCGACTTCAACCCCGGCCTCGGCAACGATCTCGCCCCAGGGCGACACGACGAGGCTGTGCCCATAGGTGTCGCGGCCGACCTCGTGCCGGCCGGCCTGCGCGGCCGCGATCACGAAGCAGCCGTTCTCGATAGCGCGCGCCCGCATCAGCACGTGCCAGTGGGCCTTGCCCGTGGGCACCGTGAAGGACGCCGGAATGGCCAGGATGTCGGCGCCCGCCTTCGCCAGTGCCCGGTAGAGGTAGGGGAAGCGCAGGTCGTAGCAGATCGTCATGCCGAGGTTGCCCCAGGGCAGCGCGGCGAGCACGGCTTCCGAGCCCGGGCTGTAGCTCTTCGACTCGCGATAGATCTCGCCGTTCGGCAGCGACACGTCAAACATGTGGATCTTGTCGAAGCGCGCGGCGATCTGGCCCGACGGCGCGAACAGCAGCGCGCGGTTGGCGATGCGTCCATCGCCCGCCAGCACCGCCATGGAGCCGATGTGCAGCCAGATGCCGAGGTCCTTAGCGAGCGCCGAGAAGGCCGCGATCGCGGTGTTCCCTGCCTCCGGCTGCACCGCTGCGAACAGCCGTGCCCGGTCCGTCTCCATCAGCGTCGTGATCTCGGGCGTCTGCACGTACTGCGCCCCTTGCGCGGCCGCCTCGCGCACGAGCCGAGAGGCATCGGCGACGTTGCGGGCAACATCCCGGCCCACGCACATCTGGACGAGCCCGACGCGCAGGCGCGAGGCAGCGGGGGACGACGCGGAAAGATCCTGTGGCATCAAGCACAAGCTCCTGAATATGACGGCTGGGAATGTAATGCGTCGCGGCGCGGCCTGCCAGCCCTCATGCGGACATCAGGGCCGCGTCGCAGACGAGGGCGAGCGCCAGGACGTCGACGTGCGCCGCGCCGGCCCGCTTCAGCGCGCGGGCGCAGGCATCGACGGTGGCTCCGGTGGTGACCACGTCGTCGACGAGAACGACCCGCCGACCGGTGATACGAGGGCGCCACCGCGCCGGCACCTCGAACGCGCCGGACACGTTCTCGAGACGCTGCACGCGCGTCAGCCCCACCTGGCGCGAGGTCGCCCTGCGCCGCCTCAACGCGACGGGCGCTGCGGGAACGCCGGACAGCCGGCTGACCTCGTTCGCCAGGATGGCCGCCTGGTTGTAGCGCCGCAGGATCAGGCGCAATCGGCCCATGGGCACGGGCACGACGAGATCGGCGCCCTCGAGCAGGTCGCGGCCAGCCTCGGTGAGCCACCGGCCGAACAGGGGGCGCGCCTCGTGGCGGTCGGCGTACTTGAACTGATGCACCAGCCGCCGCATGGCGCCCTCGTGGCGCGCGACGGCACGGGCCCGGTCATAGGCCGGCGCCTCCGCCAGCGCCCGCGCCGAGACCATGCGCCCCCCCGTATCGAAGGGCAGCGGGATGCCGGTCACGTCGCACAAGGGCGCCCGGATGAAGGCGACGTCGCGCCAGCAGCGCGAGCACAGCGCGTGATGCCGGTCGACGGGGCTCTGGCATCCGACGCACGCGGGCGGCATGGCGAAATCGAAGAGCCGCACGGCGAAACGTCCGAGCCCGCCCGTGAAGCCTGCGACCGGCTGCGCCGGCGAATTGCCGCTGTCGGGAAGCATGGGGAGCGCAATACCTTGCAAAACAAGTTCGGAGAACCAATAGCTGCGAATGCAAAGAACGAGGCCATGATGAGCCCCAACGCCGACGCGCACAAGATCTTCGACCGGCGCCTCGCGGTGCGCCGGCGCGACCGCGTTGCCCACGGCGCGGCCCATGTCGACTTCCTCCTGCACCGGGTCGCCGACGATTTTCTCGAGCGCTTGGCCGTCACCCGGCGCACGTTCCCCCTGGTCGTGTCGCTGGGCGCGTATCACGGGGTACTGGGCGATCGCCTGCGTGGCCTTCCGGGCATCGAGACCTTCGTGCAGTGCGAGGCTTCCGCCGCGCTTCTCGGCCAAGCCTCGGGCCTGCGCGTCCGCGCCGACGAGGAGGCGTTGCCTTTTCGCGACGAGAGCATCGATCTCGTCGTCTCGGGTCTGTCCCTGCATCTCGCCAACGATCTTCCCGGTGCGCTCGTGCAGATCCGCCGGGCCCTGAAGCCCGATGGCCTGTTCCTCGGCGCTCTGCTGGGTGGCGAGACGCTGACGGAGCTGCGCCAGTCCCTCCTCGCGGCGGAAGAAGAGTTGGAAGGCGGTGCCTCGCCCCGCGTCGCGCCCTTTGCCGACGTGCGCGACCTTGGCAGCCTGCTGCAACGCGCAGGGTTTGCGCTTCCCGTGACCGACGCCGAGACCGTCCAGGTCACCTACAAGCACCCCTTGGCGCTGATGCACGAGCTGCGCGCCATGGGCGGCTCCAACGCGCTGCTGGCGCGACGGCGTACGCCGCTGCGGCGGGAGACGCTGGCGCGGGCCTGCGCCATCTATGCCGAGCGCTTCGGCCTGCCCAACGGCCGCGTGACGGCGACCTTCGAGATCCTGACCATGACGGGCTGGGCCCCGCACGAGAGCCAGCAGAAGCCACTGGCGCCGGGCAGCGCGCAGGTCAGCCTCGCCGACGTGCTCTCAAAGAAATCCTGAAGCGGCTGGAGCTCTATCGTCTGCCGAGCGCGACCAGACGGTCGTTCGCATCAGGCGCGCCGAGTTCGCGCGCCTTCTCGTACCAGCGCCGCGCCTCGGCCGGATTGGCCTGCACACCCTGGACCCGCAGCCGTGACAGTTCGCCGGGATCGTAGGTCGCGCCGAGCATGATGGCACCGTGCGCGAGCCCTGCGTCGGCCGCTCGCATGAAGAAACCGCGGGCCTGCGAGACGTTGCCGTTGGCGAGTTCCTGTTCACCGCGCTCGACAAGCTTGAGGGCCCGCTCGCGCGCTTCCGGCGACAACGCGACCTGCGGCGTTTGCGGCGCCTGGGGCGCGGCCGGCGACGCCAGCGGTGCGCGCGCGACCGAGCTTCCCGGCGCCCGCACGGAAAGCGCAATGCGCGTCTCGGCGATGGGCGCGCCATCGACGGCGACGAGGCTCACCGTCACGTCCGAAGTTCCGCTGACCCCTACGGGCACGATGATGCGCAGGTTCGAGAGCGAGGCAAGCGGCACGGCCCAGACGCCGGGCGCGATCGCATAGCCGTCGCTCAGGGCGATCGCCGGCGGCAGCCCGCGCAGCCTGAGAAAGGAGTTGGGCGGCAGATCCCGCGGCGAGGGCACGCTGATGCGCAGCGGCACGCTCGACGACGGCTCCACTTCGAGCGACGGCGGCGCGATCAGGTCCGACGCGCCCGCCACCAGCATGAAGTACCGCTTGGCGGTCTGCGCGTCGGCAGGTGACGTCACAAGGTCCGGACCGAGCAGCGCGGCGCCGGCGACCACGCCGAGGGCGAGCACGCGCGTCGCCCGGGTCGCTCTGCCCCTTGCCGCACGCCAGCTCTTGTTGCCTCGCCCCTGCACTCAGCGTCCCCCTAGGCCGCGCACCCGATCATCCCGTTATTGCTTGGCCTGCTTGCGATGCCACTCCAGGAACTGCTGGAACAGCTTCTCCTGTTCTGCGGCACTCGTCGGCACGCCCTTCGAGGCGGGCCGCGCAGGGTCCGGCCGCTGGGCCGCAACGCGATCGAGCTTCTCCTGCAGCACCGGATAGCGCTTCCACCCCGGCACCGTCGCCGCGAGGTTCACGTCTTTCCACTTCTCGTGGTAGCCGGGCTCCTTCTGCAGCCGCTCGAAGCGCTCGAAGAGGTAGTCGACGAAGCGCGAGATGCGCAGCTTCTTGGCCGTATCGCCGGGCGTGTCCGCGACCGCGAGCACGGCCGGCACTGAGATCGTCGCAACGCGCGTGCCCTCGGGGATCAGCGTCGGATAGTCGGCGTTTTCGAGATACGCGGGGGTGTAGTATTCGAGCTTGTCGGTGTACTCGATCGGCAGGAACTTGAAGCCCGGCGGGAACTTGCCCTTGAGGAACGGCGCCAGCGGCTTCGACGACACCCAGAAGGTCGCGGCCACCTCGTTGCCCGCCCGCATCTTCTCCATGGCGGTCGAGTGCGGGATGAAGGTCTCTTTCACGTTGATGCCGAGCTGGCCGAAGATGATCGGCCCTGAGAAGGCCGCCGCCGTGCCCTGCGTATTGAAGTTGACAACCTTGCCTTCGAGGTCCTTGAGCGAGTTGATCTCCGGCCGCACGAAGATGTGCACTTCGGAGGGGAACAGGCTCATCAGGTAGTTGATGCGCTTCACCGACGACCCGAACTCCGGCTTCGACTTGAAGTGGTCGAGCACGTCGCCGTAGACGATGGCGGCATCAACGTTCCGCAGGTAGAGCAGGTCGTAGATGTTGTCGAACGGCCCGCGCGTGACCATCGGGATCAGGCGCATGTTGTCGCCGTCGTCGAGGACACGGGCGAGTTCCGCCGCGAACTGCAGCGGCGCGCCCTCGGTGCGCCCCGCCGCAAGGCCGATCGACCAGTTGTTGACGCGATCGCGCTGGTTGCGCTCGTTCGCCGCCTCCCGGCTGGTCGCGACCGGCGTGATGGTCCGGCCGGCCTGTGCCACATCCACGCGCCCGTCCTGGGCCGCGGCGCTCCCGGCTGCGAGCCCCATCAGGGCCGCAAGGCACCAGAGAAAGCGCACTCCCCTCCGCATCGTTCACTCCATGCAAAACGGCAAATGGGGCCGGCCAGCTCGGCAACCCCGAATTGGACGATCAAGGACGGATGTAGGCGTAGCCCTGGTCCTGCAGCTCCATCAGCCGCACGACGCCCGAGGGCGTGACCTTGGCTTCGCTGAGCAGCGTCACGGGCTTGCCCTCGGCCTTGCTCATGTTGGTCTGCGTATTGCCGCATGCCGCGAACGTCAGGTGCGGGTTCTCCAGCGACATGACCGCGATGCGCTCCTTCACCGGGCTTTCGCTGCGCAGCATGTGCAGGCCGGGCCCGTAGGTCACGATCTCGATCTGAACCTGCTCGCCCTTTTCCTTATAGTAGTCAGTGATGTTCTTGGCGTTGTTGAGCGCCAGTTCCATCACGCCCTTCTCGTTCTGATTGACCTGGATGGCGACTTTGTGGACCTTCGCGGTACTGGCCGTCCGCTGCGCCACCTTACGGACCTGCGCCCACGCCTCTTCGGACGATCCGGCGACACCGCCTGCAAATCCGGCGATGAGAGCCACAGCGATCAGGGCACCGGGCTTTACGATTTTCATGGCTCCTCCGAGCGAGTTTGGACCGCCGGTTTCCGCGTGTGCCGGTCAGGTCG
>RXJK01000177.1 GCA_003963125.1 Hyphomicrobiales bacterium | reverse complement strand
GGCCGGCCGCGCCAAGACGCGGCTCGCGGCGGACGTCGGCGTCGGCCGCGCCATCAGTTTCGCAAGGCATGGCGCGGGGGCCGTGATGCGACGGCTCGGAGTTGATACGCGCTGGGAAACCATCATCGCGTTGAGCCCGGACGTCGCGGTCTCCCGCACCGGATGGCGCGCGTTTGCACGTGTCATTCCGCAGGGGCCAGGCGATCTCGGCGCACGCATGCAGCGCGTGTTCGACCGCTTGCCGCCGGGTCCCGTCGTCCTCGTCGGCACGGACATCCCGCGGATCCGCCCCGCACACATTACGCGTGCCTTCCGGCTGCTCGGCAACGCCGACGTGGTGCTCGGCCCCGCGGGCGATGGCGGCTACTGGCTCGTCGGGATGAACCGGCGTCCCCGCCGCATCGCGCCGTTCGCAAACGTGCGCTGGTCGAGCCCCCATGCGCTCGCCGATACGCGTGCCAACCTCGCGGGGCGCAAAGTCGCCTGCGCGGACATACTCGATGATGTCGATGATGGCGCAAGCCTCAGGCGCGATGCTGCGTATGCTGCGCGTGTGGCGCTGCCCGTCTAGCCAGACTCGTCACGCCCGCGCAGGCGGGCGTCCACGCAAGCTTGAGGGGCCTGCCAATCGGGTCATCACGCACGGCAAGAACCACACGTTGCGTGGATCACCGCCTTCGCGGTGATGACGTTTGCGGAGAGCTTGTACTTCGTCCCTCGGACTCATCGGGTGGACGTCCGAAAGTTCGCGATGGTGCCGCTGCGCGTCTCGTGGTGTTGTGGGCGCCAGCATCGCTTGCAAAAAAGAGGCGCGCCATGAGCAAGATCGAATATCCCGCCCCCAAGGGTCTCTTCATCAACCCGAGGTTCTCGCAGGTGGTGGTCGCGACAGGCGCCCGCACCATCTACATTTCCGGGCAGGTCGCCATCGACGAGACGGGCGCAACCGTCGGCGGCGCTGATCTTGCCGCGCAGACCACACAGGTCATGAAAAACCTCGGGGCGGCCCTGGCAGCGGCCGGTGCGGGGTACGAGCACATCGCCAAGATCACGACCTACGTCGTGGGCTACAAGCCCGAGATGCGGGCCGTCATCGGCGCGGCGCGCGGGGTGTTCTTCAAGGACCGGACGCCGCCGGCGAGTACGCTCATCGGCGTCGCGGCGCTGGCAGAGCCCGACTGGCTCATCGAGATCGAAGCGGTCGCGGTGATTGATTGATATCGAGAGTGTCGGGTTTCGCTGCGCTCTACCCGACTTACACGGGGGTCGCTTCCGTTGGCGCTCAATGTCGCCGCGACGTAGGTCGGGTAGAGCCGAAGGCGAAACCCGACACCCGGCCACGCAAAGCCGGCATTAGAAGTCCGAGATGATGCCGCCCTTCTCCCAGTCGCCATAGCGGGTGGGCTCGGGGCCGGCCTGTCCGTTAAGCTCCTTCGGGCGGGCCTGCCGCTGGGCGTCGGCCTGGCGGCGACGTTCCTCTGCCTCGGCCAAGGCGCGTTTCGCCGCGGGCGTAAGCTCCTTTGCGGGCGCGACCGGCTCTTGATCTGACGGCTTGCTCACGGTTCTGTCCTTTGCGCGTCTATCCGCAGGCTTGGGTTCGAACGGCAAGGATCTGGCCGTTCGAACTCTGAAAACCCATATAATGGGTGCAAGGCCGGGATCAACTGCGGCCGGGCTGCGGGGGCAAGCCAAGTTGCGCAGGCCACCGCAAAGCCTTTGATGGGGATCGGGAGCCCATGCCTCTCAACTTCGCCAGGACTGCCCTGCTTCTCGCAGCCCTTACCGGCATCTTCGTCGCCGTCGGCGGGCTCGTCGGCGGCAAGGGCGGGATGATCGTCGCCTTCATCGTCGCCCTCGGCATGAACCTTTTCAGCCTGTGGGGGTCGGACAAGATGGTGCTCGGCATGTACGGCGCCCGCGAGGTGGACCGCGGCTCGGGTGGCGAGTTCTTCCGGATCGTCGAGCATCTGGCGCAGCAGGCCGGCCTGCCGATGCCCCGGGTCTACGTCATGGACAATCCGCAGCCCAACGCCTTCGCGACGGGACGCGGCCCGTCGAGCGCCGCCGTCTGCGCCTCCACGGGCCTGCTCGAAATGCTGACGCCGGAAGAGGTCGCCGGCGTCATGGCGCACGAACTCGCGCACGTGAAAAATCGCGACACGCTGACCATGGCGCTCGCGGCGAGCATCGGCGGTGCCATCTCGATGCTCGCGCAGTGGCTTCAGTTCAGCGCGCTGTTCGGCGGCAATCGCAGCAATGGCCATAGCAACTGGCTGGGTACGCTGGTGGCGATCCTGGTCGCGCCGTTCGCCGCCATGCTGGTGCAGATGGCCATCAGCCGCTCGCGCGAGTACCAGGCCGACCGCCTCGGCGCCATGATCTGCGGACAGCCGCTGTGGCTCGCCTCCGCGCTCACCAAGATCGAGGGCTACGCGCATCAGATCCGCAACGAGCCGGCGGAAGCAGCGCCCGCCACCGCGCATCTCTTCATCATCAACCCGCTCTCGGGCGAAGGCATGGACAACCTGTTCTCCACGCATCCGAATACGGCGAACCGCATCGCGGAACTGGAGCAGATGGCGGCGGAGTGGGGGCGTGATGGTCGCCAGGCCGGCGCTGCACCGGCAGGCAACGCACGCGGGCCGTGGGGCTGATGGACCAGGCCAAGCCGCACCGGGACAAGAAGCACGGGCAGCCACATCGTCGGCAAGGCGATGGCGGCGGACGCAAGAGCGCGGCGGCTAAACCACCGCAGGCGCGTCCGGCGCGCGCCGGACTTCCGGCCCGGCTCCTCGCCGTCAAGCTGCTCGATGCCGTGTTGACGCGGAACCAGCCGCTGGATCAGGCGTGGGCGAAGACGACCCAATCGCCGGAGTTCAAGGCCTTGGAGGCGCGCGATCGCGGTCTCGTGCGCCTGCTCGTCGCGACGAGCCTGCGGCGCGAGGGCGAACTCGAGGCCGTGCTGGCGCGCTTCCTTGAGAAGCCCCTGCCAGCCGACCAAGGCCGCCTCCGGCCTATCCTGCTGATCGGTGCGGCGCAGCTCGCCTGCCTCGACATGCCTGCGCACGCCGTGGTCGACCTCAGTGTCGAACTCGTGCGGCGCGACCGACAGGCGCATCGCTTCGACAAGCTCACCAATGCCGTGATGCGGCGGGTCAGCGAGCAGGGAAAGAGCATTCTGGCTGGCCTCGATGGCGTTCAGCTGAACGTGCCGGGCTGGCTGCTCGCGCGCTGGGAAAAGACCTACGGGGCCGAGCGGGCTCGTGCCATCGCGGCCGCAAGCCTCAAGGAGGCGCCGGTCGATCTGACCTTGTCGCCTGCCGCCGATGCCGGGGATTGGGCGAGCAAGCTATCGGGCATGCTGCTGCCGACAGGATCAATCCGGCTGTCGCAGGGCGGCGCGCTGGAGGATATTCCAGGCTACGCCGACGGCGTGTGGTGGGTGCAGGATGCCGCCGCCGCGCTGGTCTCGCGCGCGCTCGGCGACGTGACCGGGCTCGACGTGGCGGATCTGTGCGCGGCGCCGGGCGGCAAGACCGCATCGCTTGCCAGCCGAGGCGCCAAGGTGACGGCGGTCGATCTCTCGGAAGCGCGGCTGTCGCGCCTCAAGGCCAATTTACAGCGTCTCAACCTGCAAGCGGACGTGGTCGCGGCCGACATCGCCACGTGGGAGCCCGGCAAGACGTTCGATGCCGTGCTCCTCGACGCGCCCTGTTCAGCGACCGGCACCATCCGCCGGCATCCCGATCTCTTGCGGCAAAAGACGGAGGCCGATATCGAGCGTCTCTCCGCGCTGCAGACCCAACTGCTCGAAAACGCGCAGCGGCTGGTGCGCCCCGGCGGGCTTCTCGTCTACAGCACCTGCTCGCTCGAACCCGAGGAGGGCGAAGCGCAGATCGCGCGCTTCCTGTCGGCGCATTCGGATTTCCGGCGCGAGCCGATCGACGCGGGCAGCATCGGCGCGCTGCCGGATTGGATCACGCCCGACGGCGACTTGCGGACGCTGCCCGACGCGCTGCCGCCCGAGTTGTCCGGGATCGACGGGTTCTACGTCGCGCGCCTGCGCAAGGCCTGAGGCCGCCGCCGCTGCCTGTGGACCGATCGCCCACTCTTTCCACATGGTGTCAACAGGAGCATCCGGCACCCCGGCTTGGCGCGGCTCTACCGAAGGTCTAAGCGGATGGCATGGGAAAGCTCGACCAGACCCCACTGCAGCGCGCCTCACGGGATCGCATCGGCGCGCTCAGCCGGCGTGACAAGCTGAATCTCGCCGCGCTGTCGGTCGATCGTGCACGGCGCGATGCGATGGCACGGCTCAAGCGTTCGCGCTTCCTGCGCTGGCGCTACCGTACGGGTGTAGCGGACGACGTGCTGATCTCGCCGACGCCGCTGCGGCCGGCGGACCCGAGCTTCGTCGACGAACTCGCGGTCGGCGGGTTCGGCCTCGCGGGCTACGTTTGCGATATTCAGGACGCGTCGCCATTCGAGGTGGAGCCGCCGAGCGAAGCTTGGCTCAGGGCGCTGCACGGTTTCGGCTGGCTTCGCCATCTCGACGCCGTGCAGACGGACGAGGCGCGCGAGATCGCGCGGCGCTTCGTGCAGGACTGGCTGCACCTGCCGCGCGCTCTGCAGGCGCCGGGCTGGGTCCCGGAGGTCATGGCACGCCGCATCATCTCGTGGCTCACGCACGAGAACCTGCTGCTCGACTGGGCCGAGCCAAAAAATCACGACGCCATCATGCTCAGCATCGAGCATCAGGTCATGTTCCTACGCACCTCCTGGCACAACGCGCTGACGGGGTATCCGCGGCTGCTCTGCCTCATAGCCCTGGTGCAGGCCGATTTGTGCATCTCGGGCCAGAGCGAGCGGCTGCCGCAGAGTCAGGCGCTGCTCGCCGACGAACTCGACCGACAGATCCTGGCCGACGGCGGGCACGTTACGCGCAATCCGTGGCTCGGGGTGGAGCTCCTGCTCGATCTGCTGCCGCTCAAGCCATGTTTTCCCGCGCGCGAGCGCACGCTCGAGCCGCGTATTGCTGCGGCCATCGATCGCATGATGGGCATGCTGCATCACCTGCGGCTCGGCGACGGGTCGATCGCGCGCTTCAACGGGATGGGGGCACCGGAACAGGGCACGCTCACCTCCGTGATGGCCTACGCGGCGCCTGGCCGTGAAACATTGAAGCTCGGTCCGAAGGGGCCGTCCGGCTACGTGCGGCTCGAACGGGAGGCGGCCGTCGTCGTGTTCGATGCCGGCAAGCCCGGGGCTTTCGAGCTGTCGGCATCGGCGCATGCCGGCTGCCTGTCCTTCGAGATGAGTGCGGGAAAGCACCTCCTCTTCGTCAATAACGGTGCGCCGGGTCCCATCCATCAGACGCTGCTGCCTGCCGCGCGGGCGACCGCGAGCCACAACACGCTGTGCCTCAACGAGCAGTCCTCCGCGCGGCTCATTCGTAACGAGCGTCTCGAAGTGGAGCTCGGCAGTGCGCCCCTGAGCCTGCCGTCGCGCGTCACCTGCGAAACTACCGAGGACGAAAAGGCGGTGGCGCTGGTGGCGAGCCACGACGGTTACGTCGAGAAGTGCGGGCTGGTCCACACCCGCTTCCTCGCGCTATCGGCCGATGGAACGCAGCTCGCGGGCAAGGACCGGCTTTCGGCGCCCAACGCGGATGCGCGCCTCGCCTGGGATCTTCCCTTCGCGGTGCACTTCCACCTGCACCCGGAGGTGATCACGGTGCTGGCCCAAGGGGGAGATGCGGTCGATCTCAAGCTTCCGGGCGGGGAGACATGGCGCTTCTCGGCGGGCGGCAAGACGATCGCGATCGAGCGCAGCACGTTCGTCGCCGACCCCTCCGGCCCGGCCGTCAGCGAGCAACTCGTACTGCGCGGGCTGTGCGGTGGCGTGGCGGAGGTCAACTGGAAGCTGGACAAGGTCCAGCCCGTGGCCGAGCCCGAGAGCACGTGACGCCGCAGCCTGTCGCGGGGGTCCCGGTTCCGTGCTAAGCGCTGGCCCAGATTCGGCCCTCGGACGGACTTGCCCGATGACACATCCCACGACCGGCACTGCCAAGATCACGCGGGCGCTCCTGTCCGTCTCGGACAAGACGGGGCTCATCGACTTCGCCCGCCGGCTCGCCGACATGGGTGTGGAGATCCTCTCCACGGGCGGCACGGCGCGGGCGATCCAGGAGGCCGGTATCCCCGTCAAGGACGTCGCCGAGCACACGGGCTTTCCCGAAATGATGGACGGGCGCTTGAAGACGCTGCATCCCAAGGTGCACGGCGGCTTGCTCGCCGTGCGCGGAGACGCCGCCCACGAGGCAGCGGCCCAGGCGCACGGCATCGCGCCGATCGACCTGCTCGTCGTCAATCTCTACCCGTTCGAGGCCACCGTCGCGAAGGGCGCGCCCTACGAGGACTGCGTCGAGAACATCGACATCGGCGGCCCGGCAATGATCCGCGCTGCGGCCAAGAACCACGCGGCCGTGACGGTCGTGGTCGAGGCCGAGGACTATGGGGCTGTCATCGCCGAGATGCTCGCGCACAGCGGGGCGACAACACTCGATCTGCGCAAACGGCTGGCGGCAAAAGCCTATGCGCGGACGGCCAGCTACGATGCGGCGATTTCGGCGTGGTTCGCGAGAACTCTTGAACAAGATGCGCCGCCGCGGTTCACCATCGCGGGCAAGCTCGTGCAGGAGCTGCGCTACGGCGAGAACCCGCATCAAAAAGCTGCGTTCTATGCTTCCGGGGACGCCCGTCCAGGCGTCGCCACGGCGCGACAGCACCAGGGCAAGGAGCTTTCCTACAACAACCTCAACGACACGGATGCGGCGTTCGAACTGGTGTCGGAGTTCGATCCCGGCAAGGCGGCGGCCGTCGCCATCATCAAGCACGCCAATCCCTGCGGTGTCGCCACGGGGCGTACGGCCATCGAGGCCTACCGGCGGGCACTCGCCTGCGATCCCGTCAGCGCCTTCGGCGGCATCATCGCGCTCAACAGAACGATCGACGAGGCGACCGCCAAGGAGATCACGGGCATCTTCACCGAGGTCGTCATCGCGCCGGACGCCACGGAAGAGGCGCGCGCCGTCTTTGCGGCGCGGAAGAACTTGCGCCTGCTCACGACGGGCGGGCTCGCCGATCCGCGCTCGGCGGGGCTGACGTTCCGGTCGCTCGCCGGCGGCTTCCTGCTGCAATCGCGCGACAATGCCGTGATCGACGATCTGGAACTCAAGGTCGTGACGAAGCGGCAGCCGACGGGGCAGGAACTCGCCGATCTCAAGTTCGCGTTCCGTGTTGCCAAGCACGTCAAGTCGAACGCCATCGTCTACGTGAAGGAAGAGGCGACCGTCGGCATCGGCGCGGGGCAGATGAGCCGTGTCGACAGCTCGCGCATTGCCGCGTGGAAAGCGCAGGAGGCGGCCAAGCTCGCCGGCGCCGACACGTCATGGGCGCAAGGATCGGTCGTCGCTTCCGACGCCTTCTTCCCCTTCGCGGATGGCCTGCTCGCGGCCGCAGAAGCGGGTGCCACGGCGGTGATCCAGCCCGGCGGTTCCATGCGCGACGCCGAAGTCATCGCGGCGGCGGACGAGAAGGGCCTCGCCATGGTCTTCACCGGCATCAGGCATTTCCGGCATTGATCCGGCTGAGACCCGCGCAGGGCGCCGATCGTTTCCGCCTGCGGCGCTGGCTCGATGATCCCGCCTTGCCACTGTGGTGGGGGACGAGCAGCAGCGTCGAAGCCGAGATCGCCATGGCGCTCGAGGCGCACAATCCCTACCTGACGATCATCGAGAAGGACGCGCAGCCGGTCGGGATCGCGCTTGCGGCGGATGCCGCGATGCTCGGCGGCGTCGACAGGCCGGCCACGGTCGAGGCCGGGACGTATGCGATCGATGTGTTCGTCGCGCTGCCGGAGACGCGCGCGGCGGACAGCACGGCAGCCATCGCTCTCGCCGCGGCCGAAGTGTTCGCGACGTCATTCGCGATTGCGTGCTGCAGCCTCGTGTCCATCAAGAGCGAGCCGGTGGCCCGCGCCTACGAAAGAGCCGGCTTCACCTGGCGCGAGATCTGGCACGACCGCTATCGCGGCCCGTGCTGGGTCATGCTGCTGCCCCGGCCCCGCTGAGATCGACAAGCGTCTCGATCTGGCGCGAGGCGACCATTAGCCGTGCGATCGTCGGGCTGCCGTCGCCCGTCACCTGCGCGATCGTGCGTTCGGCTGCCGCGAGGCCTGCCGGGTCGGTGCCGCCGGTGCGCAGGATGCCGGCGGCCAGTGCCGATTGCGCCCGGAAGATCGCATCCAGCGCCTGCGTGACGGCGATCCGGTCGAAGTGATCGGTGATGGGCAAACGGGCGGCGAGCCTCCGCACCTCGCCGATGCGCAGGCGCGCGCCCACGGCCAGGAAGGCATCGGCCGCGGCGGCGATGGTCGTGCGCGTGCGCATCGCAAGGTCGGTGATGGCGGGGGCGACCATCAGGCCCGTCAAGCGCGCGACGTCGCCCGCCACGCCAGGCGGCACGCCGGTGCTCGTCCACTGCGTCTCGCGTTCGCGAATGGCCTTGGCGAGACCGGCCGAACTCGTCTGCAGCAGGCCGCGCAACAACGCCGCGCCTTCGCGGTGGCGGGCGATGGTGCCCGTGTAGTCCGAGAGCACCGCGCGGTCGCGGACGAACCAGACCGTGAGTGATTGCAGAAGATCCTGCGTGGCCTGGTAGAGCGACAGGTGCACGGCGCCGGGGATAGCGTTGTCGAGCGCATCGAGGCGCTGCCAAAGTGCCGGCAGATCGCAAATCTCTCGGACAGCCAGGTAGGCCTTGGCGATGTCGGCGGTGCTCGCCTGCGTTTCATCCGCCGCGCGCGACGGGAAGGCCGGCCCGCAGCGGTTGACGAGCGCATTCGTGATGCCCGTGGCGATGATCTCCCGGCGCAGGCTGTGGGCCTTCACATCGCCGGCGTATCCCTCGCGCAAGGGACGCGGAAAATAGGCGTCGAGCCAGACGGCGCACTGCGGCTCGTCGAGGAATGGCGTCTTCAGCAGTTCATGCGAGATCGCGATCTTGGCATAGCTCAAGAGCACGGAGAGTTCCGGTCGGGTCAGCCCCTTGCCGGAACGCGCGCGCTCGGTGAGTTCGGCATCGCTCGGCAGGCTCTCGAGCTTGCGATTGAGAAGGCCGTCCAACTCCAATTTACGCATGAGGAGCGCGTATTCCGGTGCCGCGCGGACCGCTTCGCGCTCGGCGAGGCTCAACGCCAGACCCTGCTGGTAGTTGTTGCGCAGTGAGCCGTGGCCGACATCGTCGGTCATGCTGGCGAGGAGCGTGTTGCGACGGCTCTCGTCGAGGCGGCCGTCGCGCACGGCCGGCTCCAGCGCGATCTTGATGTTCACCTCCTGGTCGGAGGTATTCACGCCGGCCGAATTGTCAATGAAGTCGGTGTTGAGGCGGCCGCCGCGTTGGGCGAACTCGATGCGGGCGCGCTGCGTCATGCCGAGATTGGCGCCCTCGCCCACGACCTTCACGCGGAGATCGGCACCCGTGATGCGGACTGCGTCGTTGGCCTTGTCGCCGGCCTCGGCATCGGTCTCGGAGGTCGCGCGCACGTAGGTGCCGATGCCGCCGAAGAACAGGAGGTCGGCGCGGGCCTTGAGGATGGCGCGCATGAGCGCCATCGGCGTCACCGCCTCCGCCTTGATATCGAGCAGGGCCCGTGCCTCCGGCGACAACGGAATGGCCTTCAGGCTGCGCGAGAAGATGCCGCCGCCGGCGCTGATCAGGTTCTTGTCGAAGTCCTGCCAGCTCGATCGCGGCAGGTCGAACAGCCGCTTGCGCTCGGCGAAGGTCGCCTTCGCATCGGGAGACGGATCGATGAAGATGTCGCGATGATCGAAGGCCGCGACGAGCCGCGTCTCCTCCGACAGCAGCATGCCGTTGCCGAAGACGTCGCCGGACATATCGCCCACGCCGACGGCCGTGAAAGGCTGGCGCTGAATGTCGATGTCCATTTCGCGGAAGTGCCGCTTGACGCATTCCCAGGCGCCGCGCGCCGTGATGCCCATCTTCTTGTGGTCGTAGCCCGCCGACCCGCCGGAAGCGAACGCGTCGCCCAGCCAGAAGCCGCGGGCCGCGCTGATGGCGTTGGCCGTGTCGGAGAAGGTGGCCGTGCCCTTGTCGGCGGCCACGACGAGATAGGCATCGTCGCCATCGTGGCGGACGACGCGCGGCGGCGGGATAATCTTGCCACCCTCGACGTTGTCGGTCAGGGACAACAAGGTCTCGATGAAGATGCGGTAGGCCGCAACGCCCTCGGCCGCGAACTCTTCGCGCGTTCCCGCCCGCGGCAGGCGCTTGGGATAGAAGCCGCCCTTGGCGCCGGAAGGGACGATGACGGCATTCTTCACCAGCTGCGCGCGCACGAGGCCCAGGATCTCGGTGCGGAAATCCTGCGCGCGATCGGACCAGCGGATGCCGCCGCGGGCGATGGGCGCGAAGCGCAGATGCACGCCCTCCACCCGCGGGCAGGCGATCCAGATCTCGCGGAAGGGCTTGGGTTCCGGAGCGGCGGCAATCGCCTTGCTGTCGAACTTGAAGGCGATGGTCTCGGGCGAGCGGCCGTCCGCGTCGCGGCAGAAGAAGTTCGTGCGCACTGTGGACGCGATCAGATTGAGGTAACTGCGCAGGATCTGGTCTTCGTCGAGGCTCTGGACGTTGGCGAGCGCAGCTCCGATACGCGCCTCGATCTCGCGTTGGGCCTGCTGGCGTCCGTCGCGATCGTCATGGAGATCGGGGTCGAACCGGGCTTTGAAAAGCGCGACGAGATCGGCGGTGATGGCGTTGTTGCGGGCCAACGTGTCGGACTGGTAGCGCAGCGTGAAGTGGGCGCCGAGCTGCCGCAGGTAGGCACCGTAGGCTCGAAACAACGCCGCTTCCCGCCAATCGAGCCCGGCGCCGAGTAGGAGGCGATTGAACCCGTCGTTCTCCGCAAGGCCGGAGAAGGTCGCGAGGAAAGCCTGCTCCAGCCGCCGGTCGTGCTGGTCGAGCCTAACGGATTGGGCATCGGCGACTTCCAGAACCATGTCGTGCAGCGTCACGGTGCGCGCTTCGCCATCCATGTGCGGCATGACGGTGTGCGAGCGCTCGTCGATGCCGGTGAAGCCGAGGTTTTCCAGGATCGGTAAGCGCTCCGACAGCTTGATCGCGGGTCCGAAGCGGTAGATGGCGGCGTGCAGGCGATGCGCCGGCGTGTCCGCTTCCCGGTAGAAGTCGATTGCCACCGGTTGCGCGTCGCTCAGCCGCTCGATGCGCTTGATATCTTCCAGCGCGCGCTCGGGGGTGAACGTCTCGGCGTAGCCGGCCGAGAAGGCCTTGGCATACTTGGCGATGAGGGCCTCTGCCAATGGCGCCTGGGCCGCGAGCAGAGCTTCGAGCCGGTCGCTCCACGTGCGGACGATCTCGGCGATCTGGGTTTCCAGTGTCTCGACGTCGGCCTCGGGCGTCGGGCCGCTATAGCGTCCGATGATGAACTGCACGCGGATGAGCCGGCCTTCGGGCGGAAAGAACGGATAGAACGCCACCACGCGGCCCTGATAGGTCGCCGACAACAGCGCGCCGATGCGCTCGCGGACGCCGCTCGAGTAGCGGTCGCGCGGCACGTAGATGAGCGCCGACACGAAGCGGTCGAACCGGTCGACGCGGATGAAGGCGCGTACGCGCGGGCGCGTTTCGAGATCGAGGATGCCATGGGACCAGGCCTTCAAGCGGTCGACACCGATCTGGAACAGCTCGTCGCGCGGGAAATTATCGAGGATGTGGGAGAGCGCCTTGGCGTCGTGGCTCGCAGGTGGGTAGCCGGCGGCGGTCAGGACGGACGCCACCTTGTGGCGCAGGAAAGGAATTTCGGCCGCGCGGCGCACGTAGGCCTGCGACGTGAAGAGGCCGATGATGCGCAATTCGCCCACCGGTTCGCCCGTGGCCCCATAGATCTTCACGCCGACGTAGTCCATATGCACGCGGCGATGGATGCGGCTCATCACGTTGGCCTTGGTGATGATGAGCGGCGAGGGCGCGAAGAAGAAGCGCCGGATCTCCGGCGTCATGGGCATCAATTCGGTGCCGCGGCGCAGGACCTGAACGGCGGGGTCGCGCAGGAGGCCGAGGCCGTGGTCGTCTGCTGAGACAAGGTTTCCGGTTTCGGCGTCGCCTGCCAGCCGGTACTCGCGCACGCCGAGGAACGTGAAGTTGTCCTGCTCCAGCCAATCCAGGAAGGCGATGGACTCATCGCGCAAATCGGCCGGGACGTTGGCGCGGGCGGATCGCAGCTGATCGATGGCGCCGGTGATGCGTGCGCGCATGGCCCGCCAGTCCGTCACGGCAGAGCGCACCTCGTCGAGGATCGACGAAATCGTGGCGGCGAGATCGTCGGCGGCGGCCGGCTTGAGGAGCGGGAGGCCGACGCAGATGTAGCTTTCGAGGGGCGCGCGCTGTCCGTCCTGGGGTGCGGGCGCGACGTCCTGCAGCCTACCGGCGCCATCGCGCCGTGCCTCGAAGATGGGGTGAAGCAGGAAGCGCACGTCGAGCCCGCGCGCCTGCACCTCGCCGAGGATCGAATCCACCAGGAAGGGCATGTCGTCGTTGACGACTTCGAGCAGCGTGCCCTTGCTGCCGTCGGACGATGGGGCAGGGCGCACGGCGATCTTGTGCTGACCCGGGGCGCGGTCTCGAATGAAATCCGTCGCCGCCTGAGCGTTCTCGATCAGCGTCTGCGGCTCGAACTGGGCGAGAATGCCGTCCGCCTCACGGGCGTAGAGCAGACGGGCGAAGGTCGCGGCCAGCGGATCGACCAGGCGCCGGGCTGCCGCGTCGGCCATGCTGCCGGGGCGTGGTTCGAGCTCTTGCTGCATTGCTCGCTCCCTTTCGTTCGGGATCTTGGTGCCGGGCCGGCGGGGATTGACAACGCTTCGGGCCCGCCCTGACATGCCGCCAACGATTAGGGATGGAGCGACCATGGCAGGCAAGGACAAAGTGACCGCGCTGGATCTCGGCCCCCAGGCCAAGCTCTCGCCCCAGAACGAAGCCTACTTCGCGAAGTGCCTGGAGAAGCTGGGCTTCGTCCCGAATGTGCTGAGGGCCTATGCATTCGACGACGCCAAACTGTCCGCCTTCATCGCCATGGCGGACGACCTGATGCTCGCCAACAGCGGGCTGTCGAAGCTCGAGCGGGAGATGGTCGCCGTAGTGGTCAGCTCGATCAACCACTGCCACTACTGCCTGGCGGCGCACGGGGCAGCCGTGCGGCAGCGGGGGGCCGATCCGGTGCTCGGCGAGCTGATGGTGCACAACTATCGCGCTGCAGACCTGCCCCAGAAGCAGGTCGCCATGCTCGATTTCGCCGCGAAGCTGACCGAGCAGCCCGACAAGATGGTGGAGGCGGACCGGCAGGCCTTGCGGGACGCCGGCTGGACCGACCGTGACATCTTCGACATCGCGGCGGTCGCGGCGTTCTACAACATGAGCAACCGGCTGGCCGCCGCCACGGAGATGCGGCCCAACCCCGAGTACCACTTCATGGTGCGGGAACGTGCGCCCGCCAAGCCGGCCAAGGGCAAATAAGCTTAACGCGCCCGTAATCTGGAGTCTGCCACATTTCCCTGCAAGGAAGCGTGGCAGGATGAAGTGCAGAGCACTTCGTCCCCTGTGGCCTTGCGACTGCTCGGGGGCGGGCAAGCAAGGCGGGTCGGCACGGCGCCGGCTCACGGGGTGCGCACAAGCGAGACCGGGGCATGCGTAACACGATTGCGGTGATGAATACGAAGGGCGGCGTCGGTAAGTCGACCCTGGTGCTGTCTGTTGCCGAGACGCTTTCGGCCCAGTTCGGCAAGAACGTCCTGATCATCGATTCCGACGCGCAGGCCAGCGTGTCGGCCATGCTGCTCTCGGCCGCCAACCTGCACCGGCTGCAGTCCGATGGGCTGACCATCGTCGACCTGCTCGTCGCCAGTGTGCTGAATAATGTCGCTGTGGACTGGCCCCGGTTCGTGGTGGGCGGCGTCTCCGACGTGGACGAGGCGCGGACGGTCTATCTCATCCCCTCGGACATGCAGCTGACGCTGTTCGAGCGCGAGGTGTCCAAGGAAAGCCTGCACCAGCGCCTGCGGGCGAGCATCCGCGGGCTCCTGGGCCACGTGCGCAGCGTGTTCGACATCATCCTGATCGACTGCCCGCCGGGCCTGTCCGTGCTGACGGAGTCCTGGCTGAGGGAGGCCGATTTCCACTTCTCGCCAACCAAGCCCGACTACGTCTCGACCTGCGGGCTCGAAGTGTTCCGACGCTTCAAGGGGCTCAACCCGGAGATGGGCTTTGCCGAGAACCTCGGCGTGCTCATCAACATGAAGGACCTGCAGTCGCCGGTCGACAGCGACTACCAGCGCTGGCTCAATGAGAACCCGGAAAATCGCTGCTTCGCGCAGGCCATTCCGCGGTCCGGCGCGCTGCAATATGCGGCGCAGCTGAGCCCCGTCGAGCGCTCATACGTCGCGAAGTATCCGGGTGAATCCGGCGTTGCAATCCGGGCCGTCTGCAGCGAACTGCTGGCGCGTCTCGCGGCTGCGAATGCTGCCAATCCCAATCCGCTGCAACAGGCGCCGCAGCCCGCGCAGATCACCTGATCGCAGCCGTCTAGCCGCGCAGCCTCAAATGGCCTTGATCAATTCGTGGCCGGCCGTACGATCGCGCGCGCACGGCAGCCCGTCCGCCAGGAGCCCCTCCGCATGGCCTCGCTCGTCTTCGATTCCGCCATCTACCGCGATGCCTTCGGCACGCCCGAAATGCGGGACGTGTTCTCGGACGAGAGCACCATCGCCCGTCAGGTGGCGGTGGAGATCGCGCTGGCGCGGGTGCAGGGGCGGCTCGGTGTAATCCCCGCCGAAGCGGCTGCCGACATCGCCGGCAAGTGCGACGCGAAGGGCATCGATCTCAACGCGCTCAAGAAGAAGACCGACGTGGTCGGCTACCCGATCGTCGGGCTCGTCGCGCAACTCGCCAAGCAATGCGGCGATGCCGGCCGCTACCTGCACTGGGGCGCGACGACCCAGGACATCATCGACACGGCGCTCGTGCTGCAGATCAAGGCCGCGCTGGATCTGGTCGCGCATGAGATCGCGGCGATCGATGCGGCGCTCGCGCGCCTTGCGCGCACCCACAAGATGACCGTGATGGCGGGCCGCACCCACCTGCAGCAGGCGCTGCCGATCACCTTCGGCTACAAGGCTGCCGTTTGGCTCAGCATGATGCAGCGGCACCGGCAGCGGCTCGAGGAGCTGAAGCCCCGCGTGCTCGTCGGCCAGTTCGCCGGCGCGGCGGGAACGCTCGCGTCGCTCAGGGAGCGCGGGCTCGAGGTCAGCGACGCGCTGATGGACGAGTTGGGCCTCGGCAAGCCCGACATCCCCTGGCACGTGGCCCGCGATGGGGTGACGGAGGCCGTCAGCTACCTCGGGCTCGTCACCGGCACGCTCGCCAAGATCGCGACCGACGTCATGCTGATGATGCAGACGGAGATCGGCGAGGCCTTCGAGCCGTTCGAGGAGGGCCGCGGATCGTCCTCGACCATGCCGCAGAAGCGCAATCCAATCGCGTGCGAGTTCATCATCGGGGCGGCCAAGGTGGTCCGGCAGCAGGTGGGGCTGATGCTCGACGGCATGGTGGCGGATCACGAGCGCGCCACGGGGCCCTGGCAGGCGGAATGGGTGGCGCTGCCGCAGGCCTTCATCGCCGCGAGCGGAGCCCTGAAGCATGCGCGCCTGATGCTGCAGGGGCTCGTTGTCGAGCCCGCCAAGATGCGCAAGAACCTCGATGTCACGGGCGGTTTGATCATGGCGGAGGCGGTGATGATGGCCTTCGCCGCGCACGTCGGCCGGCAGGAATCCCACCACATCGTCTACGCCGCCTGCCGCAAGGCGCTTGAGGCCGGCACGACGCTCGCCGACGAACTGGCGAATGTCCCCGAGGTCACCCGCCACTTCTCACGCGAGCAGATCGCGCAACTGACGGACCCCGCGAGCTATCTCGGCTCGGTGCCTCAGATGGTCGACCGCGTGTTGGCGCGCAGCAAGGCCTAACTTCCGCAGGCGGTCCTAGAAAAACAGCCGCCAGAGCAGAGGCAGCAACAGCGCCGTCGCCAGGGCGTTAAGGCCCATGGCAAGACCAGAGAAGGCACCTGCCGTTTCGTTCACTTGCAGGGCACGTGCAGTCCCGATGCCATGGCTCGCCGTGCCCATGGCGAAGCCGCGCGCAGACCAATCCCTGATGCCTAGCGCATTCATGGTGTAGGTGCCGAGCATGGCGCCGACGATCCCGGTCAAGATCACGAGCACGGCAGTGAGCGACGGCAGGCCGCCGAGGCGCTCGGAAATGCCCATTGCCACGGGCGCCGTCACAGATTTTGGCGCAATCGACAACAGAGTGTCGTGCGAGGCCCCCAGGGCCCAGGCGATGGCGACGGCCGAGACGGACGCGGTGAGCGAGCCTGCAACGATGCTGACGATGATCGCGAGCGCGGATTTGCGCACGATCTGGACTTGGCGATAGAGCGGGATGGCCAGCGCGACGGTTGCCGGACCCAATAGGAAATGTACGAACTGGGCGCCGTTGAAATAAGTCTCGTAGGGCGTACCTGTCACCAGCAGGGCAACGAGCACAGTGACCACGCCGATCAACACTGGATTGAGCAGCGGATTGAGACGAGCGCGCCGATAGACGAACAAGCCGACCTGATAGGCGATGAGCGTCAGTGTGAGATGCAACAGTGGGCTGGCGCTTAGATAGACCCAGATGTCACGCAAGTTCCGCATGGGATCAGTTTTTCCCATCGTCTTCGGAGCGGGGCGCGTCGAGCCACGTCATCAGCAGGGCGGTCACCGCGATGGTGAGGACCGTGCTGATGATCAGTGCCGCAGAGATCGGGAGCCAGTCGCGGCCAAGCAGGGCGGCGTGCAGCATGACGCCGACACCTGCCGGAATGAACAGTAGTGACAGATTGCCCAGCAGAGCTCCGGAGACCGCGGCCAAATCCTGCGGGATTGAGCCGCGCACGAGAAGTCCCGTAAACAGGATGGCCATGCCGCACACGGGGCCGGGCACCGGCAAGGCGAGAGTCGTGGCCAGCAATTCGCCCAGGAGCTGGCAGCAGAAAATGACGGTCAGATACCCGAGCATGTGATTCTGCCTGTGCGGCTTGGGCGCTACGCAGGCGCGGTTAGATGGCAGCCTTTGCGCGGCCTCACGCCGCGTCGACGGTCTCCATGTAGCTGCGGCCGGGAGCGGCTTCGAACAGCTCGCGTGTGTAGGGATGCTGCGGGTTGGCGAACAGGGCTTCCGTCGGCCCCTGCTCGACGATCTCGCCCTGCTTCATCACCGCCACGCGATCGCAGATCTGGGCGGCGACGCGCAGATCATGCGTGATGAAGAGCAGCGCGAGGTCGAACTTCTTCTTCACCTCGGCCAGCAATTCGAGCACCTGGGCCTGCACCGAGACGTCGAGCGCCGACACCGGCTCGTCGCCGATCAGCAGCACCGGCTCCATGGCGAGCGCGCGGGCGATGCAGATGCGCTGGCGCTGGCCGCCCGAGAACTGGTGCGGATAGCGGTCGAGCGCATCGGCCGAGAGCCCGACATCGACCATCAGCTTGCGCGCCCGCTTGACGGCTTCCGCCTTCGACAGCCCGAAGTTGACGGGCCCCTCGATGATGGAAGCACCGATGGGACGGCGGGGGTTCAGCGAGCGATAGGGGTCCTGGAACACGACCTGCACGGAGCGGCGCAGGTCGCGCAGGCCTGATGCCGTCAGCTTCGACATGTCCTGGCCTGCGATCTCGATCTTGCCGCCCGTCGGCTCGATCAGCCGCGAGATGCAGCGCGCGACCGTCGACTTGCCGGAGCCGGATTCGCCGACGATGCCGAGCGTCTCGCCGCGCCGCACCTCGATGTTCACGCTCTTGACGGCATGCACCACGCGGCCGCGGCCGAACAGGAATGTCTTCTTGCCGTAGGTCTTGCTCAGATCATGGGCCGACAGCATCACGGCGCCCGTGGCTTTGGTGGCCGGCGGCGGTTTCAGGCTCGGCACGGCCGCGATCAGCATCTTCGTATAGGGCTCGCGCGGGCGGCGCAGGATCTCGTCGCGCGTGCCCTGCTCGACCACGCGGCCCTTCTGCATGACGACGACGCGGTCGGCGATCTCGGCCACGACGCCGAAATCATGCGTAATGAAAAGCACGCCGGTGCCGCGCCGCTCCTGCATCTCGCGCACGAGCTTGAGGATGCGGGCCTGGGTCGTCACGTCGAGCGCGGTCGTCGGCTCGTCGGCGATGAGGAGGGCGGGGTCGAGGGAAAGCGCCGCGGCGATCATGATGCGCTGGCGCTGGCCGCCGGAAACCTGGTGCGGATAGGCGTCGATCAGGCGCTCGGGGTCGGGCAGGTGCACGAGATTGAGCATCTCGAGCACCCGTTTTCGCCGGTCGGCGCGCGACATGTCGGTATGGATCTGCAAAACCTCGGCGATCTGCTCGCCGACGCGCATGACAGGGTTGAGGGCCGTCATCGGCTCCTGGAAGATCATGGCCATACGGGTGCCGCGCAGGTCGCGCAGCCGCTCCTTGCTGGCCTTCAGGATGTCCTCGCCCTCGAGGAGGATCTCGCCCTGCGTCGTCTTCAGCCCGCGCGGCAGCAGGCCCATGACGTTGAAGGACGTCACGGACTTGCCGGAGCCGGACTCGCCCACGACGCAGACGATCTCGCCGGCTTTCACGGTGATGTTGATGTCCTCGACCGCGTGCGGCCGGTCAGCGCCCGGGGGCAACTTGACCGTCATGTTGCGGACGTCGAGGACTGTGCGGGAGGCTGGTGACAGCATCGGTTACACCCGCTTTGCGAAGCGTGGATCGAGCGTATCGCGCAGACCGTCGCCCAGCATGTTGATGGCGAGAACGGCGATCGCGAGGAAGATGCCCGGATAGAGAATGTTGTGGGGGTAGACGCGGAAGAGGGAGCGCCCCTCTGCCATGATGTTCCCCCAGGTCGGCACGTCCGGCGGGATGCCGATGCCGAGGAACGACAGAATGGCCTCGACGAGGATGGCGGAGGCGCAGATGAAGGTCGCCTGCACGATCAGGGGCGCGATGGTGTTGGGGAGGACATGCCGGAACAGCAGGATCGGCGTCGGTGTGCCGAGGGTGATCGCCGCCTCGACGTAAGGCTCCTCCCGGATCGACAGGACGATGGCTCGCACGAGGCGGACGACGCGCGGCACCTCGGGGATCAGAATGGCGATCACCACTGCCGTCAGGCCGGCGCGCGAGAGGGAGACGACGCCCATGGCGAGCAGGATCGCGGGGATCGCCATCAACCCGTCCATGATGCGCATGATGAACCCGTCGAGCCAGCGGATATAGCCGGCGACCATGCCGATGATCAGGCCGATGAAGATGCTGAGCGTCGCCACCGTGATGCCGATGATCAGCGACACGCGGCCACCGTAGATCACACGGCTGTACACGTCCCGGCCCAAGCTGTCGGTGCCGAAGCGGTGCTCGAATTTGGTCTGCGTGCCGTCGTCGTTGCGGATGGTGCGCTCGGCGCCCGGCTTCTTGTTGCGGAACGCTGGGTTGATCTCGGCCGGGTCGATGGTGCCCAGCGCCGGGGCCATGATGCTGAGCGCGGCGATGATGAGGATGATGGCGGCGCCGATGACGACGCTCGGGCTCTTGAGCGCACCGATCCAGGCGCTCGACTTGCGCGGCGCGGGTGCAGCAGCCTCTTCAGCGGGGGCGGCGATGGTGGTCAATAGCGGATCCTCGGGTCAAAGATCGTGTAGGTCAGGTCGACGGCGAGGTTGATCACGACGTAGACCAGCGAGAACAGCAGGATGACGGCCTGGATGGTCGGGTAGTCCCGCGCGAGCACGGCGTCCACCGTCAGGCGTCCGAGACCCGGAATGGTGTAGACCGACTCCGTCACCACGACGCCGCCGATCAGCAGCGCGATGCCGAGGCCGACCACCGTCACGATCGGCACGGCCGCGTTGGCGAGCGCGTGCCGGACCAGCACCTTCATTTCCGTCTGGCCCTTGGCGCGGGCCGTGCGGATATAGTCCTCATTCATGACTTCGAGCACGCTCGTGCGGGTCATGCGGGCGATGAGCGCCACGTAGATCACAGAGAGCGTGAAGGCCGGCAGGATCAGGCGCTGCAGCCAGCCGCCGAAGCCCTGGGAAAGGCGCTGGTAGCCCTGCACGGGGAACCAATTCAGCTGGATGGCGAAGACGTAGATGAGCAGGTAGCCGATCACGAACACGGGCACGGAGAAGCCCAGCACCGAGAACCCCATCACGATGCGGTCGAGCCAACTCCCCTGCTTGTAGGCGGCGATCACCCCTAGGGGGATGGCGATCATGGCCGCGATGATGATGGTCAGGACGGCGAGCGATACGGTCGGCTCGAGGCGGTCGGCGATCAGTTCCACCACCTGCTTCTTGAAGAAGAAGCTCTCGCCGAGGTCGCCCTGGGCCAGCTTGGTCACCCAGATGGCGAACTGGGTCATGATCGGCTGATCGAGCCCCAGGCGCTTGCGGATCTCGGCGACCTGCTCGGCATTGGCGTTGTCGCCGGCGATGATGGCGGCGGGGTCCGCGGGCGTCAGCCGCAGCATGAGGAAGACGAGCACCGCGACGACGAGCATCACGGGGATCGTGGCAGCGAGCCTGCGCAGGATGTATGCGAACATCTAGACGTTTGGTCCTTGATCTTGCGTCGTCACGTGCGAAACGCGTCCTACTTGATTTCGACGTTCCAGAACACTGGCGCCGGCGCCGGAAGGACGCCCGCGATATTCTTACGCATGGCCGAAGGCTGGAACCACTGCCCGAGCGGGATGTGGGTCACGACCTGGGCGGCGCGGGCCTGAGCGAGTTCCGCGATCGCCTTCTGCTTGGCCGGATCGGTCTCGAGCGCATAGTCGTTGCGCAGCTTCTCCATCTCCGCATCGCAGGGCCAGCCAAACAGGGCCTTGTCGCAGGCGGAGTTCATGAAGGCCTGGAAGATCGGGTTGCCGATGTCGGCGGCGATCCAGTTGGTGATGAAGGCGTGCCAGCCGCCGGCGGACGGCGGGTCCTTCTTGGCGCGGCGGGCGACCAGCGTCTGCCAATCCATCGATTGCATGTCGACCTTGAAGCCCGCCTTCTCCATCAGGGATTTGGCGACAGGTGCGAGGTTCGTCAGCACTTGCAGGTCGGTCGAGTGCATGAGGACGATGGGAGTGCCGTCGTAGCCCGCCTCCTTGAGCAGGTCCTGCGCCTTCTTGAAGTTCGACTCCAGCAGGCCGTCCATGCCCTTGGTGGAGTAGTTGGTCGAACCGCAGGGGTAATAGGATTTGCAGACCTTGTAGTACTCGGGATCGCCGATCACGGCCTTCAGGAAGTCCTCCTGGTTAAAGGCATAAATCATGGCTTGGCGGATGCGAGCGTCGTCGAAGGGCTTGGCCGTCCAGTTCGGCCGCAAGACGTACTGATTGCCCATCGTGTTGACGTCGATGAGGGTGATGTTGCTATCGGCCTTTAGGAGCGGCAGCAGGTCGTGCGGGGGCTGCTCGATGAAATCCAGTTCGCCTGCGAGCAGCGCGTTGATCGCCTGCTGATGGTCGCTGATGGCGCGCCACTCGACGCGGTCGACCTTCACGACCTTGCCGCCTGCCAGACCGGAAGCCGGTTCGCTGCGCGGCTTGTACTTGTCGAACTTGACGTAGACGGCCTTGTCGCCGGGCTTCCATTCGTCGCGCTTGAAGACGAAGGGGCCGGAGCCCGTGAAGTCGGAAATCTGCGTGTTGGGATCCGTCTCCGCGACGCGCTTGGGCATCATGAACGGGACGTTCGAGGAGGGTTTGCCGAGCCCGACGAGAACGAGGCCCGTCGGCTGCTTGACCTTGATGACGAACGACGAAGGGCCGGTCGCTTCCATCGACGCGACGAAGCTCATCAGCTTCTGGCCCGTCGCATCCTTGGCGCCCCAGCGCTTGATGGAGGCGATGCAATCTTCCGCGGTCACGGGTTGGCCGTCGTGCCAGAGGAGTCCTTCGCGCAGGGTGAACGTGTGGGTAAGCTGATCCGCCGACACGTCGTACTTGTCGACCATCTGCGGCTTCACTTCGCCGTTGGCGTCGATGGCGAACAGCGTGTCGTAGACCATGTAGCCGTGGTTGCGGACGATGTAGGCCGTGGTCCAGATGGGATCGAGGATCTTGACGTCGGAATGCATCACCACGCGCAGCGTCTTCTCAGCGTGCGCGGAGCCGGCCGACAAGATCGCAGACAGAAAGAACAGCGCAGAGAGCGCAAGCACCGCCCTGGACAGGCCCATTCGCAAATGGCTGAGGAGCGCGCTTGCGGCGCGCGAAGTCAGGGACATGGGTGCTCCGGCAGTACGGGACTACGGTTCAGGTGCCGCGAGATTACACACTGAGCGTCCGATCGGTGTCAAAGCCCCGATTTGCCGGTTAATTCAGCCGATTGCGCCGCGGCCGGGCAGTGGGCGCATGAAACGGGGGCAAGGATGCCGAGGTTGGTCGACGTGCACGTCGCATTGCTTTGATGGCCCCCGCAGTCTCAACCGCACGTCTTTGGGTCGATGCCAACCGCATGGACAGCGTTGCAATATGCGATTTTGTATGATTATGTCCTGGCCGTTTCCGTTGCACACAGGGGGATGCTTTGTGGGAGATCCAGAACACCCCGGCCTACGCTGCCCGCGAAGCCATCCTCGCGCACCTCATCCACAACCGCATCGCCCAGGTCCCCGAAGGGCATCGCCTCTTCGCCGAGACCGTTCCCTTCTATGCGGACACGCTGCTGTGCTGCCTTGTCGTTCCCGGCGGCACACGGATCCTCATCGGTGAAAAGAAAGCGCAAGACGATACCGCCTTCTACTTCCTGTTCCGCACGACGCCGGGGCAGCAGCAGTTCGTGCCGATCGCCGAGGGGCCTGGAAATATCTGGCTCGCCAACCGGCACCTCGAACTCAAGATCGGCAACGACGACCTACGGGCTGCCTACGCGCGCTTCTACTTCGCCTTCGCGCGGACAGGCCGGCCGCCGACTTTCCGGCATTTGCCCGCATCGTCGGACGGGCTGAGGTTCAAGGACGGTTGCCCGCCGGAAACTCGCTGGAAGGCCGAAGGTGCCCTCTGGCGCTTCCTGGACACTGCGACGCGCACGAAACTGCGCATCGACTTCCAGAGGCGCGGCCTATTTCCGACCCGGTTCCGCTTCCACGCGCACGCCCCCGTGCAGTACGGCACGGAGATCCACGACATCGACTTCAATATCTGGCAGAGCGACGGGCACGTCACCGACACCAAGTACGAGCTGATCTACACGAGCCCGGACCTGGCAGAAGAACCGAAGATCAAGGTGGGGCATCTGCCGCTGCCGGGCTACATCACTCGGCGCGAACGCTGGTACACCCGGTTCAAGAACTTCAAGGCCGCGCTCGGCCAGCTGCTCTATATGGCCGTGACCCTCGTGTTCGGGCTGGCGTCGCTGCTTGCGCTCGGCTTCATCGTCGACGGCTTCGGGCACCAGCTGGTGCGGCCGATCCTCGAGACGGTGGCGGGCGCCGGCTGGCCTTGGCTACTCTTCGCCCTCTCTACCTACTGCGTGCTGCATTTCGCGGCGACCACCTTCCTCACCCTCGATATCGAGCGCATCCGCTCCTCGGTCCTGACGGTGCGTCCAAGCTTGTCGGGGAGCTGGTTCGACGAATGGCTTTATCGGGCCGCCCGGCGGCAAGTGATGCGGGACCGCGCCACGCGTACGGGCGTCATCCGCCGGATCGTGCTCGCGCTGACGTTCCTAGCCACCTGGCTCACCTACCTGGTGCTGGTCTTCACGTCGCTGCAGCTGTCATGGCGGCCGGCACTCGCAGCGGAACCCGGCGCCGTGATGCAGATCATCACGATCTTCGCGCAGCAGGCGGCGCAATACATTCCGATGGTGTTCTACTTCGTCGGGCGCAGTTCGCTCGACCCGGCGAAACGACACTTCGTCGATCTGGCCGTGATGCTGGTGTTCCAGGGCGCGGTCGGATTGCTCGTGATCCGGCGCATTCACCGCTTCTGGACCAGCACGTCCCGGGCGCACCGCCTGCGCAGGTGAGGCCAGAAGCAGCCCGGCTCAGCCTTGGAGCGCGCGGAGTTCGGCGAGGGCGGAGGAGGCCGCGAAGCGCGCGGCGTCGTCGGTCGCGGCGGCGAGTTCGGCTTCGGAGCGCTGGATCTCGGCGGCGAGGGCCGAACCGGTGAGCGCTTCCACGTCGATGGCGCGTTCGGCGAGGATCGTCAGGTGGCCGGTATCGCACTCGGCGAAGCCGTCCTTCACGAAGAGGCGCACCTTCTTGGAGCTGGCCAGCGTCGCGTTGAGGATGCCCGGGCGCAGCGTCGACACGACGGGAGAATGACCCGCCAGAACCGTGAACTCGCCTTCGGCGCCCGGCACGATGACCTCGGTGGCGTCTTCCGACACCGCCATGCGCTCAGGCGTCACCAGCTCGAACTTGAACGTGCCTGCCATTGCCGTCTCTTTCAGCGCGTCTTCAATCTTGAAACTTGAACCGCTCGTGGCGGGCGAGGCTGCGGATCACGAGAACCGCAGCCTCTCTTTCATCAGCTATGCGCCGTCTTGGCGTCCACGTCTTCCGGCGTCTGCAGCTTCGTCCCGCAGAAGGGGCAGAAGAAGACCGGGTGGTCCACCATGTTGGGCTCGTCGTCCTTCTCGGTGTCGAGAAGGCCCACGGACATGTACAGAACTCCGTCCTCGTCGACGGCAATCAGGGGCTCAAAGTCCTCGCCGGCAAGCGCGTCCTTGAGACCGTCGCAGCAGCTTCCGAATTTCCCTGCGTCTGCCATGCCCTCTCCTTTCGCTGGTTAAGCCGCCTCGGCGAGTTTCTCCGCCTTGGCAATCGCCTCTTCGATGGTGCCGACCATGTAGAACGCCTGCTCGGGCAGATGGTCGTAGTCGCCGTTCACGAGGCCCTTGAAGCCCTTGATGGTGTCCTGGATGGACACGAGCTTGCCGGGCGAGCCGGTGAAGACTTCCGCCACGTGGAACGGCTGCGAGAGGAAGCGCTCGATCTTGCGGGCGCGGGCGACCGTGGTCTTGTCGTCTTCGGAAAGTTCGTCCATGCCCAGGATCGCGATGATGTCCTGGAGGGACTTGTACTTCTGCAGGATGGCCTGAACCTGACGTGCCACACCGTAGTGCTCCTCGCCGACGACGCGCGGCTCGAGAATGCGCGAGGTCGAGTCGAGCGGGTCGACGGCCGGGTAGATGCCCTTCTCGGCGATGGAGCGCGAAAGCACCGTGGTGGCGTCCAAGTGGGCGAACGACGTTGCGGGCGCAGGGTCGGTCAGGTCGTCGGCCGGCACGTAGATGGCCTGCACCGAGGTGATCGAACCCTTCTGCGTGGTCGTGATGCGCTCCTGCAGAGCGCCCATGTCGGTCGCGAGCGTCGGCTGATAGCCCACGGCCGAGGGGATGCGGCCCAGAAGCGCCGACACCTCGGAGCCTGCCTGCGTGAAGCGGAAGATGTTGTCGACGAAGAACAGCACGTCCTGGCCCTGGTCGCGGAAGTGCTCAGCGACGGTGAGGCCGGTCAGAGCGACGCGGGCGCGGGCACCCGGAGGCTCGTTCATCTGGCCGTAGACCAGCGCGCACTTGGAGCCCTTCGTCGAGCCGCCGTGCTCCTTCGGGTCCATGTTGACCTTGGACTCGATCATCTCGTGATAGAGGTCATTGCCCTCGCGCGTGCGCTCACCCACGCCGGCGAACACGGAATAGCCGCCGTGCGCCTTGGCGACGTTGTTGATGAGTTCCATGATCAGCACGGTCTTGCCGACGCCGGCGCCGCCGAAGAGGCCGATCTTGCCGCCCTTGGCGTAGGGAGCCAGCAGGTCCACGACCTTGATGCCCGTGACGAGCATCTGCGCTTCCGTCGACTGGTCGGCGAAGGTCGGCGCGGGCTGGTGGATGGCACGCTTGGCGGAGGCGTTGACGGGGCCGGCTTCGTCCACGGGCTCGCCGATCACGTTCATGATGCGGCCGAGCGTCTCGTCGCCGACGGGAACCGAAATGGGTTGGCCCGTGTCCGTCACCTCCTGGCCGCGCGTCAGGCCTTCGGAGCTATCCATGGCGATGGTGCGCACGGTGTTTTCGCCCAGGTGCTGGGCGACCTCGAGCACGAGGCGCTGACCCTGGTTCGTCGTCTCGAGCGCGTTCAAGATTTCTGGCAGATGCCCATCGAACTG
>RXJK01000053.1:21761-26437 GCA_003963125.1 Hyphomicrobiales bacterium | reverse complement strand
GATCGGCCCAGAATTTGTACTCGGCCTCCGGCACGACGATCTCGATGTTTTCGTACACCTGCGCGTTGTCCTTGCCGAACAGCCCGAAGATATGATCGGGGTGGAAATGCGTCACGACCACCGCCGACAGCTTGCCCAGATCGATGCCGGCAGCCTTGGCATTCTCCGCAAGACGCCCCGCCGTGTCGAGGACGCCCGGATTGCCGCGTGTGCCATAGCCGGAATCGAACATCATGGTGCGCCCGCCCACCGTCACGAACGTCACCGTGTAGGAATTCGGCCGCGCCTCGTCGGGCAGGCCGGCGGCCTTCAGCGCGCCCTTCATGTCCTCGACCGAGGCATTGGCGATGAACGACGGCTCGATGGGGACGACCTGGTCGCCCTCGTACACCGTCGTCACCTCGATGCCGCCGACCTTGTGTTTGAAGAATTGCAGGCCCTTCGGGTTCATCGGATTGGCTGCTGCCTGCGCGAAGGCGGACGGCATGATCTCCAGCGGCCCCGACAAACCGAACGCGGCACTCGTCGCGCCGGCGCCGAGGACAACACTGCGTCGCGTGAATTTCGACATGGCAATTCCTCTCAAGACTTCTCTACAGATTGAAACGCGTGCGCGGGGCAGCGCGCGCGAAAAAGCTCCGCGCGCGCCAAGCCGCGATCAGGCGCTGGCCTTCTTGAAATTCGCCGAGGCCTTGTCCCAGTTCACGACGTTCCACCACGTATCGACGTAGTCGGCGCGCTTCGACTGGTACTTGAGGTAATAGGCGTGCTCCCACACGTCGATGCCGAGGACGGCGCGCGAAGCTTCCATCTGCGGGCTGTCCTGGTTGGCCGTGGAGAAGATCGTCAGCTTCTTGTCCTTGACGCCGAGCCATGCCCAGCCCGATCCGAAACGTCCGAGCGCGGCGGCCTTCATTTGCGCCTTCATCTTGTCGACGTCGCCGAAGGTGCCCTTGATGGCAGCTTCGAGTTCGCCCTGCGGGGCCTTGGGGCCACCCGGCGTCATCAGGTCCCAGAAGAACGTGTGGTTCCAGTGGCCGCCGAGGTTGTTGCGAACGGGCGTCCGCACGGCCTCCGGCACGCTCGACAGGTTGCCGAGCACGTCGTCGATATCGCGCTTGCCGAGATCCGCGTACTTGTCCACGAGGCCGTTGAGGTTGTTCACGTACGCCTGGTGGTGGTTCTTGTGGTGGATGTTCATCGTCGCCGTGTCGATGTGCGGCTCCAGCGCCTCGTAGGCGTAACCCAGCGGGGGCAGCTTGAACGGTCCGGCCGGCGGCGTCTGCGCGAACACGGCGCGCGAAACGAGGCCCGATGTCGTGGCAAAGGCGGTGGCGCCGAGAGCGAGCTTCAGCGCGTGACGTCTATTCATGGTGGGAATACCTCCGGGACGGAACTTCGCGTATCGAGTGAGCCAACGGCCCGCCCTCTGTCGGGGGCCTGCCCTTGCCGGGCGAAAGTGTGATAGCACGCCCCATCGAACGGGGGATGGGGGTGCTAGGCTGGAGCATATGGCAAAACCGTCTAAACGGTTATCGGGCGTTCACAGCTGCGTGAGATAGAGGTGTCAGAGAAGCATTCCGGCCACCGGGACCGCCTGGATCGCGCCATGGTGCTGCGCGGCATGGTGGCGACGCGCTCGCGCGCCCAGGATCTCATCCGCCGCGGCCTCGTGACGGTCGGCGGCGCTGTCGAGACGGGGCCAGCCCGCGCGGTAGGCCTGGATGACGCCATCGTGCTGGCCGGCGGCGACAACCGCGCCAGTCATGTGTCGCGCGGGGCCGAGAAGCTAGGCGCTGCCCTCAACGCCTTCGGGTTCGAGGTTTCTGGCCGCGTCGCCCTGGACGTCGGAGCTTCGACGGGCGGCTTCACGCAGACGCTGCTCGCGGGCGACGCCACGAAGGTCTATGCGATCGACGTGGGACACGCCCAGCTTCACCCGAGCCTCGCCAGCGATCCGCGCGTGATCTCGCGGGAGGGTCGCGATGCCCGCTCTCTCACCCGCGACGATATCCCCGAGCCGGTCGCGGCCATCGTGATCGACGTGAGCTTCATCTCGCTGACTAAAGTGCTCCCGGCCGTGCTGGCGCTGGCGGCACCCGAGGCGTGGCTCATTGCGCTGGTCAAGCCGCAGTTCGAGGTCGGGCGCGCGTGGGTCGGCAAGGGCGGCATTGTCAGGGATGCGGACGCGCGCCAGTCGGCCGTGACAGGCATCGAGACGTTCATCGGGGACCAGCCAGGCTGGCGCGTCTCCGGCACCATCCAGTCCCCGATCACCGGCGGCTCCGGCAACATCGAGTATCTGATCGGAGCCGTGCGGCATGTCCCGTGATGTTTCTCCCAAGGCGGGCACCCGCCTGCCTATCGACGCCCTCGGCGTGCAGGGCGACGGCATCGCGCGCGACGGGCAGGGCCGCGCCGTGTTCGTGCCACTCGCGCTGCCGGGCGAGGACGTCGAGTTTGCAGCGGACGGAACCGCGACGGTGTACGGAACCCCGAGCGCCGATCGTGTTGCACCCCCATGCCCCTATTTTACCGCCTGCGGGGGCTGCGTGGCGCAGCACATGTCCGCGGCGCTTTACAAACGGTGGAAGCGCGACATCGTCGTGGCGGCATTCGCCGATCGCGGCCTTCCCGTGGATATCGTCTCCCCTCTCGTCGAAGTCGCGCCAGGCTCGCGCCGCCGCGCGGTGCTCACGGCAAAGAAGGTGCAGCGCGAGATCCGGCTCGGCTACTACGCACGGCGCAGCCACGACCTCGTCGACATCGCGGAGTGTCTCGTCCTCGCACCGGAGATCGTGCGCGCACTGCCGGCCTTGCGTACGATCGTGGAGACCCTCAGCGTGCCGGAAGCGCGCCTGACCGTGCTCGCCACCGCGGCAGGGCTCGATATCGCCGTGGCAGCGGACGTCAAGCGCATCTCCGCTGACGTGTCGAACCGCATCGCGGCGCTCGCCAACACGCACCGCTTCGCGCGCGTGTCTCTCGAAGGCAATCCGGTCGTCATGCGCGCGGAGCCGAGCCTGGCGATCGCGGGCGTCGCGGTCGCACCGCCGCCCGGCGCCTTCGTCCAGGCGGTCGCCGATGCCGAGAGCACGATGCGAAGCCTCGTCGTCGAGGCAGCAGGCAAAACCAAGCGCGTAGCCGATCTCTTCTGCGGCCTCGGCGCCTTCACCTTGGCGCTCGCGCAAACGACGCGCGTGCTCGCCATCGACAGCGACAAGGCGGCGATGGACGCGCTCGGCAAGGCGGTGCGTCACGCGCAAGGCCTGAAGCCCGTCGAGCCGCTCGTGCGCGATCTCTTCCGCGATCCTCTGGGACCGAAGGAACTCGAAGGCCTCGACGCCGTGGTGCTCGATCCGCCGCGCGCCGGTGCCGAGGCCCAGGCGCTCGCGCTCGCGAAGTCGGCCGCACCGGTCGTTGCGTACGTGTCCTGTAATCCGACCACGCTCGCGCGCGACGCCGCGCACCTGGTGGCAGGAGGCTATACGCTGGAGACCGTCACACCGGTCGACCAGTTCCTCTATTCCGATCACGTCGAGGCGGTCGCCGTCCTCCGCCGTCCCGCAACCCGCGCCCGACGGCGGTAGCGCGCGCCTTCGCAGCGCAGCAACTCCGGCGCCCCCCTGCCCACGATCGCGGCACGACGGCTCCAAATGAGGCGCTGGGAGGCCCTTGCCGGGAATTGTCGGCATGCTATCGTTCGCAGGCTAACGAACTCCGGATGTGCTAGGGGTGGCACGCTGGGGGCGACACCCACTCTGGGGCGTCGAGCCAAAGAATAGCCGCTGCGAACCCGCATCGGCCTCGGGCACGAGAGGAGTTGTTGGAATGATCCGGATAGCGACCATGCATCGGGTACGTCTCGGGGTATGTCTGGCGGCCGTCGCCGCTGTGGGGCTTGCGCTATCGGCGCTTCCCGCACGCGCTCAAGGTGAGCCCGTGAAGATCGGCGAGCGCAACTCCTATTCGCGCATGGCCGCCTTCGCCGTGCCCTACCGCAACGGCATGCAGCTCGCCCAGGAGGAGATCAACGCCAAGGGCGGTGTCCTCGGCGGACGCAAGCTCGAGATCGTGTTCCGCGACGACGGCGGCACGCCGGGCGACGCGGTCCGTGTTGCCGAGGAACTCCTGACCCGCGAGAACGTGTCGTTTCTCGCCGGCACCTTCCTTTCCAACGTCGGCCTCGCCGTCGCCGACTTCGCCAACCAGAAGAAGGTGCTCTTCCTCGCCACCGAGCCGCTGACCGACGCCATCACCATGGCGCAGGGCAACAAGTACACCTACCGCGTGCGCCCCTCGACCTACATGCAGACCAAGATGCTGGTCGAGGCCATCAAGGGCAAGGGCGTGAAGAAGTGGGCCATCGTGGCGCCGAACTACGAGTACGGCCAGTCCGCCGCCGCGAACTTCAAGAAGCTCATCAAGGCGGTCAATCCCGACGCGGATTTCGTAGGCGAGCAGTTCCCCGCGCTCGGCAAGGTCGATGCCGGCGCGACGGTTGCAGCCCTCGAGAACATGAAGCCCGATGGCATCTTCAACGTGTTGTTCGGCGCTGATCTCACGCCGTTCGTGCGCGAAGGCAACACCCGCGGCCTGTTCGAGAAGCGCGTCGTCGCGAGCCTGCTGACGGGCGAGCCCGAGTACATGCTGCCGCTCGGCGAGGAGACGCCGGA
>RXJK01000053.1:0-21711 GCA_003963125.1 Hyphomicrobiales bacterium | reverse complement strand
CACCACGGGCTATCCCCTCGACCAGATCACGGACGCCCCCCACAAGGCCTTCATCGACGCCTACAAGGCGAAGTTCAACGACACCCCGCGGCTGGGCTCGCTCCTGGGCTACATCGTCGGCTACATGATGCGCGACACCGTCAACAAGGCGGGCGGCACCGACACCGACAAGCTGCTCGCGGCCCTCAACGACGCCAAGTTCGACACCGTCGTCGGCCCCGTCACCATGCGCGGCCTCGATCACCAGTCGACGCTCGGCGCCTGGGTCGGCGAGACCACGCTTAAGGGCAAGGCCGGCACCATGAAGAACGTGAAGTACGAGGACGGCACGCCCTACCTCTTCCCCGAGGCCGAGGTGAAGGCCGCCCGGAAGGATTGAGCGCAACCGGTCCCCTCTCCCCATAGCCGCGCAGCGGAATGGGGAGAGGGATAGGGTGAGGGGCAGAAGCGCATTCCAAAGCGCGCGTGTGCAGCTGCCCCTCACCCCGACCCTCTCCCCGCAAGCGGGGAGAGGAGGGCCACTGTCATCCTCGGGCTTGTCCCGACAAAGCGCCAAACTTGGAGAGCGGCGCAAGGCGCACGCTGGATGCTCGGAACAAGTCCGAGCATGACAATTGAAACGGCGCGTCCCGGGATCGCGCCACGTCGCATGGAGCGGCAAGGTAAGGAGTTGGGCTTGTCGTTCTTGCTGGTGCAGATGCTCAACGGGCTGGCGAGCGCCTCGTCGCTCTTCATCATCGCCGTGGGGCTCACCATCGTCTTCGGCGTCACGCGCATCGTCAATTTCGCGCACGGCTCGTTCTACATGCTGGGCGCCTACTTCGCCGTGACGTTGATCCCGCGCCTGATCGAGATCGACCGCAGCTTCCCGATGTTCTTCCTCGGCGTTCTCGCCGCCGCCCTCGGCGTGGGCATTGTCGGCGTGGTGATGGAGTTCGTCGTCTTGCGCCGGATCTACAAGGCGCCGGAACTGTTCCAGCTGCTCGCCACCTTCGGCGTCGTGCTCGCCGTGCAGGACATCGTTCTGATGGTCTGGGGCCCGCTCGACATCCTCGGGCCTCGCGCACCGGGCCTGCGCCACGCGGTCGACATCCTGGGCCACCGCTTCCCGGCCTACGAACTGTTCCTGATCACCACGGGCCCCGTCGTCCTCGGTCTCCTGTGGCTGCTCATGAACCGCACGCGTTTCGGCATCCTCGTGCGCGCCGCGACGCAGGACCGCGAGATGGTCGCAGCTCTCGGCGTCAACCAGGCCCTGCTCTTCACCGGCACGCTGTTCCTGGGTGCCTTCCTTGCCGGTCTCGGCGGCGCGTTGCAGACGCCGCGGCTTGCCGCGAGCCCGCAGATGGACATTGCCATCATCACCGAAGCCTTCGTGGTGACGGTGGTGGGTGGCATGGGCTCCGTGCCCGGCGCCTTCCTCGCGGCCCTCCTCATCGGCCAGCTCCAGGCCTTTGGTATCCTGATCTTCCCCAAGATCACGCTCGTCCTGGTCTTCCTTCTGATGGCGGCGGTGCTCGTCGTGCGGCCCTGGGGCCTGCTCGGCCGGCCCGAGGTCGCGCACGGCCGCGCTGTGCTGCCCGAGGGCATTCTGGATCTCAGGCGCTTTGCCCGCGTCGAAGTCGTGGCGACGGCGATCGTCGCAGCGATGCTTCTCCTCCTCCCGGTCGTGGGTGATGCCTACGCCGTCAAGGTGATGATTGAGATCCTGAGTTTCGCGCTTGCCGCCTTCAGCCTCAATTTCCTGATCGGCGTCGGCGGCATCGTCAGCTTCGGGCACGCGGCCTACTTCGGTCTCGGCGCCTATGCGTCGGGCCTGCTCGTCACGAAGCTCGGGTTGCCGATGGAGCCGGCGCTGCTTGCGGCACCAATTGTTGCGGGGCTCGGCGCAGCCGTGTTCGGCTTCTTCATCGTGCGCCTGTCGGGCATCTATCTCGCGATGCTCACACTCGCTTTCGCCCAGATCACCTACGCGGTCGCCTTCCAATGGGTCGATCTCACGGGCGGTGACAACGGCGTCGTCGGCGTGTGGCCGTCGGCCTGGGCCTCGAGCCGCACGGCCTACTATTACCTGATGCTCGTCGTGACGGCCGGCGCGATTTTCGTGCTACGTCGCGCGATCTATGCGCCCTTCGGCTACACGCTGCGCGCGGCACGCGACTCCGGCGCCCGCGCCGACGCCATCGGCATCGACATCAGGACGCATCGCTGGCTGGCCTTCACGGTCGCGGGCGCCGCGGCTGGCCTCGCCGGCGGCCTGTTCGCCTTCTCCAAGGGCTCCATCGATCCGACGCTGATCTCCATCTCAGCCTCAGTCGACTTCCTCGTCATGACGCTGCTCGGCGGCGTGCAGACGGTCATCGGCCCGATAGTCGGCGCAGCGGCCTTCCACGCCATCCGCGATTTCGTGATGCCGCTGACCGACCACTGGCGCCTGCTGCTCGGCCTCGCCATCATCGCCATCGTGCTCGCCGTACCGCGCGGCATCGTCGGCGGCCTCATGACGGCGCGCGCACATTTCGCAGCACCTCGCGCCGCATCCAAGACCGCGGTACCTGCATGACGCTCCTCAGTGTCGAGCGGCTGGAGAAATCCTTCGGCGGCGTGCACGCGGCCCGCGGCGTGACGTTCGATGTCGAGCGCGGCCGCCTCGTCGCCCTCATTGGCCCCAACGGCGCTGGCAAATCCACGACCTTCAACATGATCGGCGGCCAGCTCGCCCCGGACACGGGCCGCGTCCTGCTCGACGGAACGGATATCGCAGGCCTCGCCCCGCGCAAGATCTGGCGCCTCGGCGTCGGCCGCACGTTCCAGGTCGCCCAGACGTTCCTCTCCATGACCGTGGTCGAGAACGTGCAGATGGCGCTGATAAGCCTCGCCGGACGCACGCGCGGCTTCTGGACCGACGCCGCCAGCATCGATCGCGACGAAGCCGTCGCCCTGCTCGCCCGCGTCGGCATGGCCGCCGACGCCGACCGCCCGTGCCGCGAGCTGGCCTACGGTGACGTCAAACGCGTGGAACTCGCCATCGCGCTCGCGGGCAGCCCGAAGCTTCTGCTGATGGACGAGCCGACCGCCGGTATGGCCCCGAAGGAGCGCGGCGAACTCATGCAGCTCACGGCCGACATCGCGCGCGCGTCCGGCATCGGCGTGCTCTTCACCGAGCACGACATGGACGCCGTTTTCGGCCACGCCGACCACATTCTCGTGCTCGTGCGCGGCGAGATCATCGCCCGCGGCACGGCCGACGAAGTCCGCAGCAACGCCCGCGTGCGGGAAGTCTACCTCGGCGGCACGGCGGACCTCACGGCGCATGGTACCGCGCGCGCGGCGGGGGCACGACCGTGAGCACGCAGCCCATCCTCGAAGCGACGGGCCTGACCGCTGCCTATGGCCAGGCCCAGATCCTGTTCGGTGTCTCCCTCACGCTGGGACCGGGCGAAGTCGTCGCCCTCATGGGCCGCAACGGCGCCGGCAAGTCGACCACCTTCAAGGCCATCATCGGCCTCGTCGATGCCGCCGCCGACACACTCGCCTTTGCCGGACACGACATCCGCCACCTGCCGACGCATCGCATCGCGCGCCTCGGCCTCGGCTACGTGCCCGAGGACCGGCGCATCTTCACGGATCTGAGCGTGGAGGAGAACCTGCAGGTCGGTGCCAAGGCGCCGCTCGGCGCGAACGCCGCCGCCTGGACGCCCGAGCGCCTGTTCGAGATCTTCCCGAACCTCGCCGAGATGCGCCACCGCCGCGCCAGCCAGATGTCCGGCGGCGAGCAGCAGATGCTGACCATTGCCCGCACCCTGATGGGCAATCCGACGGCGATGCTCCTCGACGAGCCGTCCGAAGGCATCGCGCCCGTTATCGTCGAGCTGATGGCGGAGAGCGTGCGGCGCATGAAGGCCGAAGGCATCTCGGTGCTGCTGTCCGAGCAGAACCTCTATTTCGCGTCCGCCGTCGCCGATCGCGCCTACATCATCGAGAAGGGCGCCATCCGCCACGAGGGCCGCATGGCCGACATCGTCGCCGACACGCACCTGCGCGAGCAGTACCTCAGCGTTTGAAGTGTGGCGCCTTAGTTTTTATAATCGTTTATTTCGGGAGTTTATCTGTGACCAGCTATCGTCCTCCGATACACCTGCCAGACGATCATATGCGTATGGTTGGCATCATCGCTGCGCTATGGGAACATTTGGACGTAACACTGCAAAATGCCGTCGCAGAGATCATGTCTCTGAAGCCGATCGATGTTCGGCTGCTGACTGAAAACCTAACGGTTCCAACCAAACTTGACATACTGGCAGCGCACGCCCGCCAAGCGCTTCCCAAAGATCAAATCACTACTTTCAACAAGGCTATATCAGCCGTTCAGATGGCTTACGGTCAACGTAACGCCCATGTCCACGCCAAGTGGCATCACAACGGCAGTGATCCAAACAAGCCGTGGCGATTCGCGGTTAGGACGAAAGGTGGGAAGATCAGCATCACCCAAACGCCGACCGAGCTATCGGAACTCGAGGCTGCGGCCACACAGATTTGGGATGCTCGCGAAGAACTTATCCAAATCCTGAAAAGCTACGGCATGTTCAAGGATAGCTGATCACTCAGTTCGCGTTGCTGACGGCGACGAGCTTGTCGAGGGCGCGCTGGGCCGCGCCGCTGTCGATGGAGCGGGCGGCAAGCTCCGCGCCGTGCATCAGGTCCGACGCCTTGCCGCCGACGATGAGCGCCGCCGCGCAGTTGAGGATGGCGATGTCGCGCAACGGCGTACGCTTGCCGGCGAGCACATCGCGGATCGCCTGTGCGTTGACGGCTTCGTCTCCACCCTTGAGGTCGGCCAGCTTGGCGGGCGCAAGGCCCGCGTCCGCCGGCGTCACCTCGAACACGGTGACCTTGCCGTCCTTGAGTTCGGCGACGTCGGTCGCCCCCGTGGTGGTCAGCTCGTCGAGACCATCATGGCCGTGCACGACCCACACGTGCTCCGCCCCGAGGTTCTTCAGGACGTGCGCAACGGGCTCGACCCAGTGCCACGAGAACACGCCCACCACCTGGCGCTTGACGCCAGCCGGATTGGAGATCGGCCCGAGCAGGTTGAAGATCGTGCGGATGCCGAGTTCGGTGCGGATCGACGCCCAGTGCTTCATCGCCGGATGATGCAGCGGCGCCCACATGAAGCCGATGCCGGCCTCCTCGACGCAGCGTGAGACGGCCTGCGGCGGCAGATCGACCTTCACGCCGAGCCGCGTCAGCACGTCGGAAGCGCCCGACAGCGAGGAGACGCGCCGGTTGCCGTGCTTGGCGATCATGAGGCCTGCGCCTGCCGCGATCATCGAGGCGCAGGTCGAGACGTTGAAGGTGCCGTGGCTGTCGCCGCCCGTGCCGACGATATCGACGGCGCCCGCCGGCACCGAGACGCGGTTCATGCGCGCCCGCAGCATCTGCGCGGCGCCCGTAATCTCTTCCACGGTCTCGCCGCGCACGCGCAACGCCATAAGGAAGGCGCCCATCTGCGCCGGCGTCGCGTGCCCCTCGGTCATCTCCTCGAGCGCGAGGCGGATCTCGTCTTCCGACAGCGTGGCCCCGGTCGAGACTTTCTGGATGAGCTGGCGCAGCTCTTTGGACGCTTCGGCCATGACGTTCGTCTTCTGTGAGGGAGGTTGGATCAGGCGGCCGTGCGCTCGCGGCGGGCGTTGGGCCGGCGGGGGGACAGCCCGGCGATCTCGAGGAAGTTGGCGAGCAGCGCGTGGCCGTGCTCGGAGGCGATGCTTTCCGGGTGGAACTGAACGCCATGCACGGGATGCGACGTGTGCTGCAGCCCCATGATCAGATTGCCCTCCGCCGCCGACGTCTCGGCAGTCACCTTCAGGCACTCCGGCAGGCCCTCGCGCGCAACGACAAGCGAGTGGTAGCGCGTCACCTCGAAGCGCTTCGGCAGGCCCCTGAACAGCCCCTCGGCCTTCGTCGCGATCTTGGACAGCTTGCCGTGCATGGGCTTCGGCGCGCGCACGACTTGCCCGCCGTAGGCCTGCCCGATCGCCTGGTGGCCGAGGCAGACCCCGAGCAGCGGGATTTTCGGGCCCGCTTGCGCGATGAGGTCGAGGCAGATGCCGGCTTCGTTCGGCGTGCAGGGCCCCGGCGAGAGCACGATGCCCTTCGGCTTCAGCTTGAGGACGCCTTCGACCGTGATCTTGTCGTTGCGGAACACCTCGCAACGCGCCCCGAGCTCCCCCAGGTAGTGGACGAGGTTGTAGGTAAAGCTGTCGTAGTTGTCGATGAGCACCAGCATGGGCTGGAGCTTGTAGCAGCCAAGGGGGGCGGGTCAAGGCAACGGGCGCGGATCGCCCTGCGGCATCAATCCAATGTCTTCGGTGTCACGAAGCGCAGGAGGCGCCCGCCGCCCGGCGCCAGCTCGGCCCAGTGCGCCTTGTCGAAGGCAATCACGGCGAGCCCGGCGGTGGGGAACTTCACGCCGAGCGCCCGGAGGCTCTGCGGATCCCCTGTGCCCGCCAGCGCCACGGCCAGTTCATGCATGCCGGGATCGTGCCCGATCATCATCACGTGCGCCACGCCGTCGGCGACCTTGTGCAGGCGGGCAAGCATCAGGGAGGCGGGCGCGAGGTACAGTCCCTTCTCAAACTGAATGTCGGGCTCGTGGCCCAGCTCCGGCAGCACCAGGTCGAGCGTCTGCCGCGTGCGCCGGGCGGACGAGCACAGGATCAGCTGCGGCCGCAGCCCTTCCCCCGCCATGTAGGCGCCCATGCGTGGCGCCGCAGTGCGGCCGCGCTCGGCCAGCGGCCGGTCGAAATCCTCCATGCCCGGAGACGACCAGTCCGATTTCGCGTGCCGCAGGAGCGAGAGCGTGAGCATGGGCAAGTCTAGACCATCGACGTTACAGCCGCGAGACCGCGATCGGCCTTGCGTGCGGCCGGTCCATTATCCACACCGGGCGCAGGTTTTGCATATCCTCGAGCCAACCCGTTTTGCAGAAGCCGCGCAGACCCTTACCTTACGCGTCCGCCGCGCGTGCGCGGACCGATTTGTCTTCCCACCGCCGGATACCTCGATGCAGAAGAACATGGCGCCCTCCACATCGAGATCGGCCACGGGCATGCCGGCACGCGACTGGCGGGCCATCGGGATTGCGGCGCTGGGCGGCGGCCTCGGCATCGCGCTCATGCTGGAACTTGCCGAGCTTTCGCATTTCCCCTGGGGTTTCGTGCCCTTCGCGACATCGATCGTGCTCGTGCTGGGCTCCCCCGACGCGCCCCAGGCGCAACCCCGAAACATCGTCGGCGGCCACGTCTTCTCGGCCTTGTCCGGCCTCGTCTTCTGCACGCTGCTGGGACACACCATGTGGGCGGCGGCCTTCGGCGTCGCGGGCAGTATTGCCGCCATGCAGGCGACCCGCACGTTCCATCCCCCGGCCGGCATTAATCCCGTGGTGATGGTGCTGGCGCATGCGGGGCCGCTGTTCGTGCTCGTGCCCGTGACGACGGGCGCCTCGATCCTGGTGGCCTTCGCATTCGTCTACCACCGCCTGACCCAGCCCACGCCCTGGCCGAAACAGTGGATCTGATAGGGTGGCCGGCAAGCCGACGCAGGTCACATTTGTCGCAACGGCGGGGCAAGGTTCTTCGCCTAGATAATGGGCATGAGCACCGCGCCCCCCGTCGACCTGCCCGCCCCCCGCAACGCTGGACTTGCCATGTGGCGGGGCTTCCGGTGCCGCTGTCCGGCCTGCGGCGAGGGCCGGCTGTTCAGCGGCTTCCTGTCGGTGAACGCGACCTGCCCGAAATGCGGGGAAGAGTTGCATCACCAGCGCGCGGATGATGCCCCGGCTTACTTCACCATCTTCATCGTCGGCCACGTGGCCGTCGGCGGCGTGCTGTGGGCGGAGCGCGCCTACATGCCCTCGCCCTGGCTGCAGGCCGCGATCTGGCTGACGGTGGCGGTCGCGATGTCCCTGTGGCTACTGCCCCGGATCAAGGGCATCCTGATCGGCCTGCAGTGGGCCCTGCGCATGCACGGCTTCGCGGGCCCCGTGATCGAGGAAGAGTTCGGCCTCACGCCGACAGCGCGCGTACCGGAGCACGGCTGAGACAGCTTCTCAGAGATCGAGGTCGGACAGACCGGGGTGGTCGACGGGCCGCGGTCCCAGAGGCCAGCGGAACTTGCGCTCGGCCTCGCTGATCGGCAGATCGTTGATGCTCGCCCGCCGGATGCGCATCAGCCCGTTCGAATCGAACTCCCAGTTCTCGTTGCCATAGGAGCGGAACCACGAGCCGCTATCGTCGTGCCATTCGTAGGCGAAGCGCACGGCGATGCGATTGTCGGTGAACGCCCACACCTCCTTGATCAGCCGGTAATCCAGCTCGCGCCGCCACTTGCGCGTCAGGAATGCGACCACCTCGTCCCGGCCCCGCAGAAACTCCGCGCGGTTGCGCCAGACGGTGTCCTCCGTATAGGCGAGCGCCACGCGCGCGGGGTCGCGCGTGTTCCAGGCATCCTCGGCAGCCCTGGCCTTCTGTGCTGCCGTGGCCGCATCGAACGGCGGAAGCGGGGGACGCATGCAACGATCCTCCAGATCAACTCAAGGCGCACCAAACCCGAGCGGCATCGACCTCAATACGTGGCCCGTCCGCCTGAGATGTCGAAAACCGCCCCCGTCGTGAAAGAGTTCTCCTGCGACGCCATCCAGGCGACCATCGACGCCAGTTCCTCGACCAGCACGAAGCGGTTGCGCGGGATCTTCGACAGCATGAAGTCGATGTGGCTCTGGGTGATCTGGTCGAAGATCGCTGTCTTGGCCGCCGCCGGCGTCACGCAATTGACCGCGATATCGTAGCCCGCGAGTTCCTTGCCGAGCGATTTCGTCAGCGCGATCACGCCCGCCTTCGACGCCGAGTAATGCGCGGCGTTCGGATTGCCTTCCTTGCCGGCGATCGAGGCGATGTTGACGATGCGGCCGTAGTTCTGCGCGATCATCGACGGCACCACGGCGCGCGAGCAGATGAAGGGCCCATCGAGATTGATGCGCATCACCTTGCGCCACTCCTCGACATCGGTCTCCCACACCTTGGCGTTGGCACCGGCGATGCCCGCATTGTTGACGAGGATGTCGATGCGGCCGAGCGCCTTCAGCGTCGCCTTCGTCGCAGCCTCGACGCTTGCCGGATCTCCGACGTCACAGGCAATCACGGAAACGGCAGGCCCCACGGCCTTCGCCGTCTTCTCGGCGAGCGCGGTATCGCGATCCCAGATCGCGACCGAAGCCCCCGAAGCGACGAAGCGCTCCGTGATGGCCTTGCCGAAACCCTGCGCGCCGCCCGTGACCACGGCCATGCGCCCCTTGAGATCGTAGTGATGTGGCATTGGCGTCCGCTCCGAATTCTTGTGCGTTTGGGAAAGCTTGAGCACAGAGCCCGCCGCCGCACAAGCGCAAGGACTTTTGGCCCGAGCCCACGTTGTTGGGGCGAGCGGTTTGTGTGTAGTCTTCGGCCGATCCAAACGCCTTTTGCTCAGGGAGGGACGCGGGGTGGGCCGATCGATCGTTCTTCTCTGCGCGGGAGCACTGGGGCTGGCGTCTTCTGAGGCCAAAGCCGGCGATGTCGATGTCATCCGCGGCTTCGGCATGCTGGGCGTCCTTGCCCTCACATGCAGCGAGCCGCCAAGCACGCAGAACCCCTACGTCACCTATGCGGCGACGGCGGACGGCAAACTCACCCGCACCCTGAAGATGAAGCCCGACCTCGATGGCACCTTCTCCATGTGGAACCTGCGCATGGCCGGCCCCGACCTGCTCCAGTACGACGAAGAGGGCCGCGGCAGCGGTGTCACCGTCAGCATGGCCCGGATCAACGGCAAGTTCCGCAGCTGGCGCTCCGTCCAGACCGACGGCAAAGTGCTGATCGCCGACGGCAAGTTCACGAGTTCCGGCAAGGAGACGCCAGCCTTCGAGCCGTGCCTGGGGCCGCGTTCGGCCTCCCTTCACTGACGAGACCCATCATGCCCGCGCCACGCGCTTCGCAAGCTCTCTCCCGTTTCACCGTGCTCGACCTCACCCGCGTGCGCGCGGGTCCGACCGCGGCGCGCCAGCTCGCCGACTGGGGCGCTAACGTGATCAAGGTGGAACTGCCCGAGCACCTCGACACCAGCGAGGGCATGGGCGGACCGCGTCACGGGTCGGATTTCCAGAACCTGCATCGCAACAAGCGCGCGATTACGATCGACTTGAAATCGGATGCCGGCCGCGCCCTGTTCGAGCGGCTCGCGGCCAAGGCCGACGTCGTCATCGAGAACTTTCGCCCGGACGTGAAGACGCGTCTCGGCATCGACTACGCATCGCTGTCGAAGATCAATCCGCGCCTCGTCTATGCTTCGATCTCGGGCTTCGGCCAGGATGGGCCCTACGTGAAGCGGCCGGGCTTCGACCAGATCGCGCAAGGCCTCGGCGGCCTCATGTCCATCACAGGCGAACCGGGCCGGGGTCCGATGCGCGTCGGCATCGCCATCGCCGACCTTTCCTCCGGCTTGTTCGCGGCCCAAGGCATCATGGTCGCCTTGCTCGAGCGCGAAGTGTCGGGGAAGGGCCAGGAGGTCGCGACGTCACTGCTGCAGTCGCAGATCTTCATGCTCGACTTCCAGGCCGCCCGCTGGCTCAACGAGGGCGAGGTGCCGCAACAGGCCGGCAACAATCACCCGACGTCCATCCCGACAGGCGTGTTCAAGACGAAGGACGGCTATCTCAACCTCGCGGCCTCGGGCGGCGCCATGTGGGAGCGCCTGTGCGACGTCCTCGGCGCCGAGGAGATGCGCACCAACCCCGACTATGCGACCGGCAAGCTCCGCTCGCAGAATCGCGACCAGCTCAACGCGGATCTCGGCCGGCACTTCGCGGCGGCCACGACCGCGGAGTGGGTGGCGCGCCTCAACAAGTCGGGCGTGCCCTGCGGACCGATCTACACCATCGACAAGATGTTCGAGGACGAGCAGGTGCGCCATCTCGGCGTCGTCGAGCACATCGAAACCGCGGACGATCGCGGCACGCTGCATCTCCTCGCCCAGCCCGTGCGTCTCTCGCGTACGCCGAGCCGCCTCGTCTCCCCGCCGCCCGAGCGCGGCGAGCACAACGACGAGATCTTGCGCGAAGCGGGCTTCGCCGACGCCGAGATCGCCGACCTGAAGGCCAAGGGCGTGGTGTAGGTCGCCTTTTTGCGCTCGTAGCGCGATAGGCGTAAATCGGCTAAGATTTACGCATGATCGACGATCAGCTTGAAGTTGTCCTGCAAAAGATCCGCCAGCTTCCCGAGGAGCGGCAAGCGGCGGCTGTGGAAGCGCTCGAAGTCGTAGCGGCCCAGACCGATGGCGCACTTAGCACCGACGAAATCGAAGGCGTGAAGCAGGCGCAGACGTCGGTTCGCGCTGGCGAATATGCCAGCGATGAGGAGGTCCGCTCGTTCTTCGCCCGCTTCCGGGCATGATTCCAGTACGCTTTTCGCGATTGGCACTGGCCGACCTTGAAGACATTGCTGCCTACATCGCGTCCGATAATCCGGCGGCCGCCGCCCGCGTCATAAACCGGATCGAGGAGCTTTGTTTCGCCCTCGGACATATGCCGGGTCTTGGTCGGCCGTCCGAGATCCCCCAACGCCCGAAAGCTCCTCGTGCCGGAATGGCCCTACAAGGTCATTTATGAAATCGCCGGGGAGCCTGCCCAAATTTTTATTTTGCGCGTGTTCCACGGCGCGCGCGACATTCGCTACTGATTTGCAGATCAACCTCATCGAGCAGCTCCGAGCGCCCCCTGCCCGGATCTCCGGGTAGCAAGACGCGCGCTACTCGAACCCGCTCTTGATGGAGTTTGCAATGGCGTCGTCGATCTCGGCGGGGTTGGTGATGCCGTGCGGCTGGTCGCGGCCGGGCAGCACGCGACGCACGTGCACCCAGCGCTCGCGCGCGACGGCTTCGAGACGGGCGAGTTCCTTCACCGGATCGGGATGGTCGTCGACCCGGAGGTCGTAGAGCGAATATTCCTCCCCGTCGTGCACGAGCAGCGACGCCGACTGCTTGCCGCGCCGGTCACCGCCGGCTTTCTCACCCGCCTGCAACGCCGAGATCAGGCGTTGCGAGAACGGGATGTCGCCCCCGTGCTCCATCGTCTCGGCCATCGCCGACAGCACGGCCTCGCTGGCGAGCAGATTGCCCGCGACGGCCCACGTGCGGCCGATGCGATGCCCGCTGATGTCGCCCGCCAGCGCGCCCGTATGCGCAGCGAACCGCGCGTGCCGGTCCATCACGACGAGCTGCCGCATGGCGCTCCCCTCGTCGGCCACGATGAGCATACGCACGGCATCGGCCGCGCTGGCACCGGCGGACAACAGCGCAAGCCCCCGCGGCCCGAAATAAGGGTTTAGAAGGCCTTGGCTGGCGATCACGCCGACGCCCGTCTTGGCGAACGCATTGCGCGCGCCGACAGCCAGGAAGCGGCTCGCCACGGCGACGCCGATGCGCCCCGTCTTCTCGTCGAAGGCAACGACAGAGAACGTCATGGCTCCCTCTGGGTCAGTCGTTGCGTGTCAGTCGGTGGAGGCGCAGCCGCCCCCGGACGGACTCGCTGCACTGCAGCTAAGCCTGCACTGCCCGAGATGCAAGCGCCCGTCCGACCCTTGTGGGCAGAGGGACAAGAGCGAATCGCCATGGCGATGCCGTGACGCACCGGCGTCCGTCGACAGATAGAGGTCGTTTGCCGTCTCAGCGCCCCGCCGCATACCCTTGCATGCCGCGCGGATTGGCCGCTGCGCGCCGGTGCGGCCCGTCCTGCGCAGCCGCCGTGAGGCGCCCTTCCGACCACGCCGGGCCCACCTCCACTTTGTGGCCGCGGCGCTTCAAATCGCCGACCGTCGCCGGCGGCAGGCGGTCCTCCACGACGAGCACGCCGGGCCGGGCGCTCCGCGGCCAGAAGGAGCCCGGGAAGTGCTCGATGTGCCACGCCGGCGCATCGATCGCCTCCTGCAGGTTCATGCGTGGCACCGAAAACGTGCGGCGCGCGTGGCGCAGGAAGAGTTGCGTGCTCCACTGGTCCTGCTGGTCGCCGCCGGGCGTGCCCCAGGCCATGTAGGGCATGCCGTCGCGCAGCGCCATGCCGACCGAGAGCGTGGACCGCGGCCGCTTGCCGGGCGCCAGCGACGCCGGCTGCCCCTCCTCCAGCCAGAACATCTGCCCGCGCGTGCCGAGCGGCCAGCCGAGCTCCGGGATGACGGGCGAGGACTGCAGCCAGCCGCCCGACGGCGTCGCCGTGAACATGTTGCCGGCCTTGTCGATGATGTCGATGTGCACCGTGTCGCCGACGACGCGGCCGTCTTCGCGCGTCGCCTCGGCGTGGCTCTCCATCTTGGCGAAGGTCGGCTCGCCGGCGCCTGCGCCCACCGCGCGCGCGCCCTTCACGATCACCTGGCCCCCGAAGCCCGCGATGCTGCCGGGGCGCTGCTCCATGCTGGCCATTTCGCCGACAAGCTTGCGCCGCTCCGCGTTGTAGGCCTCCGACAGCAGCACATCCATCGGCACCTCGACGAACTTCGGGTCGCCGTAGAACGCCTCGCGATCGGCATAGGCGAGCTTGGCGCACTCGACCCACAGGTGCACGAACTCCGGGCTCGTCACCGACAGGCTGTCGAGATCGAAGCCCTTGAGCAGCGCCAGCATCTGCAGGAGCACCGGCCCTTGCGTCCACGGGCCGGGCTTGAAGACGCGATAGTTGCCGTAGTCGAGCGCGAGGGGGGCTTCGACCGTCGGCGTCCATGTCGCCATGTCCTGGCCGGTCAGCACGCCGCGATGGGCGCGACCGCTCACGTCCATGACGTCGGTCTTGCGGCAGAAGGCATCGATGGCCTCGGCGACGAAGCCCTGGCTCCAGATGCGCGCGGCCCGCGTGATCTCCGCCTCGCGGCCGCCGCCACCGGCTTCGGCCTCCTTGAGGAGGCGCATGTACGTTTCAGCGAAGGCGCGGTTGACGAACAGGCTGCCGGGCGCCGGCACGCGGCCCCCGCGGAGATAGAGATCGGCCGAGGTCGTCCAGTGCTCCTTGAACAGGCTCTCGACGGTGGCGATGGTCGCCGACGCGCGCTCGACCATCGGATGGCCGTTGAAGGCGTACGCGATGGCCGGCTCCAGCACGTCCCGCAGGCGCAGCGTGCCGAGCTCGGCGAGCACATGCATGTAGGTCTGGAAGGTGCCGGGGATGCACGCAGGCAGAAGGCCTGTGCCCGGAACGATGTCGAGCCCCAGGTGCCCGCGGTAATGCGCGATCGTGGCGCCGGCCGGCGCCGGCCCCTGCCCGCAGACGACCTGCGGCTGGTCGCTGCCGGCCTTGCAGTACATGACCGGCACGTCGCCGCCGGGCCCGCACAGGTGCGGTTCCACCACCTGCAGCGTGAAGGCCGTGGCGATCCCCGCGTCGAAGGCGTTGCCGCCCCGCTCCAGCACGCTCATGCCGACCGCCGTGCCGATCCAGTGCGTCGACGTGACGACGCCGAAGGTGCCGTCGATCTCGGGCCGTGTGGTGAAGGGACCGGGGTTGATGTTCGACGTGGGAATCCTGTGCGAGAGGGCGGGACGAGTGCGCCCGCCACGGAGCATTGGCTGGTATGCCAGCTATAGCAATCCCGGCGGCCAAGGGAAATACGCGGCCCCAAAGCCCGGCGCCCGGACCCTTCGCGTCGATCATGCTAGCATCCGCCGCAACGAACCTGACGGGGAGACGACGGCCATGGGCAAGCAGTTCGAGCGGATCGAGAGCGCGCACAAGTCTTTCATTGAGCGGCAGAAGATCTTCTTCGTCGCCACCGCGCCGCCGAAAGGGCGCGTCAACGTCTCGCCCAAAGGCCTGTCGTCGTTCCGCATCCTCGGCGACAACGACGTCGCCTACCTCGACTGCACCGGCAGTGGCAGCGAGACCCGCGCCCACCTCATGGCCGCCGGCGACAAGCGCCTGACGATCATGTTCTGCGCGTTCGAGGGCGACCCAGTGATCCTGCGGCTCTACGGCCAGGCCCAATCCCTGATGCGCGGCACGCAGGAGTACGCGGCGCTGATCCCGCATTTCGATGAGTTTCCCGGCGCCCGCCAGATCGTTCGCCTCACCATTGACCTCGTCCAAACCTCGTGCGGCATGGGCGTGCCCCTGTTCGACTACAAGCAGGAGCGCGGCAGCCTGTTGGGCTACTGGACGACACACGGGGTCGACAAATTGCGGAAGTACTGGGCGATGAAGAACATGCGCAGCATCGACGACCTGCCGACGGGTTTCTTACCCGACAGCATGGTTCCGCCGACTTGAGTGCGCGGGCGGAGGTTCCTGCCCGCGCCTGATTTCGCTAATCAGTTCTCCGCACGCTCGCGCCGCGTGCGGCCGCCGAGCTTCTCGAGCAGCTCGAAGGTCGGATAGCTGTCGGCCGGGAGACCCAGCTTGATCTGCGCGGCTTTCACGGCCTTGCGCGTGCCGGCGCCGATCTTGCCGTCCGCCTCGCCTTCCATGTAGCCGCGCTTGATGAGGAGCTGCTGCAGCTCCTTGGCCTGCTGGAAGGAGAGCTCCTCGCCCGGATTGCCCTTGCTGAAGGCCGGCGCGCCTTCGAGGCGCGTGGCGAGATGCGCGGCCGTAATGCAGTAGTTCAGCGAGCCGTTCCACTTCGGGTAGATCTGGAAATTCGGATAGGCGAGGAACGCGGGGCCAAAGCGGCCCATCGGCAGGAGCAGCGAGGCCGGCAGGTCGTCGCGCTTCACGGGATTGCCGTGAATGTCCTTCACGCCCCACTCGGCCCACTTGGAGCGCGGATGCTGGATGGAAAGATCAGCCTCTTCCCAGGCGAGGTTCTGCGGCACGCGCACTTCCTCGATCCAGGGCTCGCCCGCGCGCCAGCCGAGCGACTTGATGAAGTTCGCCGTCGAGGCGATCACGTCCGGCACGCTCTTGAGCAGGTTGCGCTTGCCGTCGCCGTCATAGTCGACGCCGTAGGTTATGTAGTGCGAGGGCAGGAATTGCGTCTGCCCGAGTTCGCCGGCCCAAGCGCCGATCATCTCAGACGGCTGCAGGTCGCCCGCATCGACGATGCGCAGCGCGGAAATGAACTCCTTGCGGAACATCTCGCCGCGGCGGCAGTCGTAGGACAGCGTCGCCAGCGAGCGCAGTACGGACTGGTCGCCCATGCCGCCGCCGAAGTCGCTCTCGAGCGCCCAGAACGCGGTGATCACAGGACCCGGCACGCCGTAGTCCTTCTCGACGCGCTCGAACAGCTCACGATGCTGCTTGAGTTTCGCCTGACCGTTCTTGATGCGGCCCGCCGAGATCAGCTTGCTCGAGAACGCGGTGAACGTCTGCGAGAAAAAGCCCTGCTTGCGGTCGCGGGCGATGATGCTGGGATCGAGCGTCATGTCGTCGAGGACGCGCGACACCGTCTGGCGCGTGATGCCGGCGGCCAGCGCTTCCTTGCGGAACTCCGACAGCCACCGCTCGAAGCTTTGCGTGTTCTGGCAGTTCGCTGCATTCGGCGGCGGCGGTGGCGGCGTCTCGGCCATGGCGGGCGCGGCGTACGTGGCGGCAAGGATCGCCGAGGCGGCAAGAAGGCTGACGCGCGCTGATCGCATTGAATTCGTCCGTGTGAAAGTTTGATGTCTGACGGAGTGTCCCCACCCGGGCACTTTGCCCGTCCCCCGCCCTCCGTCAAGATCAGGGGGCCGGGGATTGCCGAATTAACCCTGCAATTGCGGCCTGTTTTTGAGCAGAACCGCCGGCATGGCGCGCGTCACGACGGGCGCGGGCACAATTCGAAGGCTTTGGCGAAGGCTTCCTCCGGCGAACCGAAGCGTCCGAGCGTCTCACCATCCTGTGCGTGCGCGCGCTTGTAGGCATCGACCTGCGCGGCCTCTTCCGACGCGTCGACCTGCAGCACCGTGTAGTTCGCTGTCACTCCGGCCATGGTGCGGATGAGGAAGGCCACGCGGCCACCATAGCTTGCGGACCAGATGCCGCAGCCCGTCGGCGCTTCCGCGACGCTCGGGGAGGCCTCCGCAACGGCGGCCGGAGCGGCCACGCGCGGCACGAGCGGCTTGCGCGCGCTGGAGGCCTGGATCTCGCGGGCGGGCGGCTTCGGTGGCGCGTCCTCGGCGGGATCGGGCGAGGGATGCAGCGGCGCGCCATCGTCCGTGCAGTTGGCCTTGCGGTAGCGCTGCGCGACGTATTCGATGCTGCGGCCATAACGCCAGTCGACGGCCCAGCGGCGCGAGAGGTCCGCGAACGTCACCGTGCGCCTCAAACGCTGCGATTTCTCGATGATCTCGTCCTGCTTCTCCTGCGTACGCGGCGCTACCGGATTGGCGACGCGTTCGCCCGAGTAGGCGACGAGATGCTGGATCTGGCCGAGCACGCCCGTCGAGACGTCCTTGAAGCTGTCGCCCGGCACGCCGCCGCCCGTCGTGCCGATGCCGGCGAAGTTGTTCTGCTTGGGATCGACGTCACCCCAGCGACCGGCACCGGTCTTGTAGGAGAGATAATTGGTCTCGATCAGCATCTGGTAGAAGGCGTAGTCCCAGCGCACGCGCAAGGCTTCGCCGTGCTGCTTGTAGTAGCGGGCGATATCCGTGAAGCGCGCATCGAGCCGGGGATTGCGCTCGCGCACGTGCGCCATCAGACGCGCCGGCGTGACGCACGCGGGGACGCTTTCACCGGGCGCGAGGCGAATGCTGACGGCCGAGGCATCCGGGGCGCCGCGCTGGGCGGCAGCGACCGGCACAGCTTGCGCGAGCACGGACAGCGCGACGCCGGAGACAGCCGCCAGGCGGGCAAGACGAAGGCACGGCGCTGGCATCAGCGGAAGTCCATTTGCGGGCATGGGGATGGTTCTGTGCAAGGCGCGGCGCCGCAACGGGCGCCGACGCCTGTCGCGTGGCTCAGCCTTCTGGGCAGAGCTCAAACGCCTTGTCGAGCGCGTTCGTCTGGTTCGCGAACTCGCCCGCAACCGTGCCGTTCTTCGCGTAGGCCGCGATGAAGGCATCGGCCTCGCGCTTCTCCGCGCCCTCGTTGACGTCCAGGACGGTGAAATTCACCACGCGATCGATCACCGACCGGATGATGAGCGCCTTCTGCCCGCCGTAGCTCGCCGTCCACACGCGGCACTTCTGTCCGGCGGGCACAGCGTCAGCGATCGTCTTGGCGCTGGTCGCAGCGGACGCGACCTTGGTCGGCGTCTCCTTGCGTGCGACGGGCGCAGTCGTCTTGGGCTGCGCGGCAGGCGGAGGGCTCGGCGCCTGGGCCACAGGGGCCTTGGCGGCAGGCTGGGCCGGCAGTTGCATCTCGGAGGCCGCGGGCAGGGCCGGCGGCGGCAGCGCGGCGGCGTCGCCGTAGAAGGTCGGCGGCTTCTGGCGCGGCGGCATGTTCAGCATGCCCGACCGGAAGGCCGGCGACGGCGCGGTGTCACCCGGTGCGGAGGCCTGCGGCGCAGGTGCCGGCTGCTGCTCGGGCTCGGGCTCCGGTGCAGGCGCCGGCGAGTTGAGGATCTTGAACGGCGTCGGCGGAACCTTGCCGCCGAGGCTCGCCGTCAGCGACGGGGACACGTTCTCCGACGTCACGAGGCCGGAGCGGCGATTGTTCTCTTCCGCCTTGCCCATGTCGATGGCGCGCTGGGCGAGCACTTCGCCTGGCTTCTCAGCCGGCGGCTCTTCTGCAACGCGCGAGCGGCGCACGGCGGCCAGAAGCTCGGGCTTGGGATCGGGGCGGCGGCAGAAATCCTGGAAATTCTGCGCGATGCCTTCCAGCATCTTCACGTACGCGTTGGAGCCGGGCGCCCACTTGGCTGCGAGGTCGGCATACGTGATCGGGCGCGTGAAAGCAGCCTGCCACTGGGTCAGGACACCCCACTGCTGCACCTTGCGGGTGCGCTCGGCCACGGGATTGTCGAGGTGCTGGCCGGAGTAGAGCAGCAGATGTTCGAGGTGCGCGCGCACGCCCGTCGCAACGTCCGGGAAGCTTTCGCCCGGCTCGCCTTTGCCGGTGGCGCCGAGGCCAGCGAAATTGTTCTGCGTCGGCTTCACGTCGCCCGCACGGCCGCCCGCCTTGAAGCTCAGCGATCCCGTCTCGAGCATCATCTGGTAGAACGCGAAATCCCAGCGCACGCCGAGGTCTTCGCCGAGCCGCATGTACTCGCCCGCAATCGCTTCATAGCGCGGGTTGAGTTCGGGATTCCTGGATTTGAGATAGGCGACGAGCCGTCCCGGCGTCACGCACTGGGGAACGGCATTGGCCGGCCCTGCCTTGATGTCCGGCAGCGAAGCTGCGGCGGCAGTTCCAACGGGCGCGGCGAACAACGCAAGGACGAGATACGCTCCAAACCGGGCCTGCATACTATACCACCCTGGGTTACTCACTAACTTGTACGACCCCGCCTTCATGGACCCGCAATGACGGTTCTTCCGAAGGTTTGCCACCATTAGTAAGCCCTTAACTTTAATGAGCCGTTACCACGCATGCGGAAATCCGCTGCGGCACAACGCGCCCACTTGTTAAATCCCCCGTCAGTCCCCCGCCGGCGCATGGCACCGGCATCTCTCCGACGGCGTTCGGGTTGTCCCCTCGGCCAGGCTCGCGTTTTTGGTTGGCGAGTCGCTGGCTGACGATCCCACTTTGGCGTGAGGTTTGGGGCACCAGTGAGAAGCGGGAGTGGCGCCTTTGTGGCAACCTGCGGTTAACGGGCGCGGCTGGAACGGGTTTATGTGGTCGGGCGGACGGCCGCGCCGCCGCTTGCCGCTAGCGCGAAGCCTCAGCACGAGCCGCGCAAAAAAGCTCGTTCAGATCCCGCGCTCGATCTCGATGCCGACGCTGCGCACGGCCGGCAGCACGTCCGGCTTCTCGATGCGGACGCGCACGCGCTTCACGCGCTGGTCCGACAGGCACTGCCCGGCGATGCGCTCGGCCAGGGTCTCGATGAGGTTGACGTGCTCCTTCTGCACGAGCCGCGTGACGGCCTCGACGACCGCGCCATAGTCGAGCACGTGCTCGAGCCTGTCGGAGCGGCCGTCGTAGGCGTCCTCGACGTCGAGTTCCAGCGACAGCACGATGCGCTGCTCGTAGCGCTTCTCGTGCTCGTAGACGCCGACGCTCGCGACGACTTCCAGGTCCCGCACGAACACCTTGCGTCGCCCGCTGCGCGCAGACGGCACGTGTGCGGGCTGGGCGAGCCCCGGGGCGGCCTGCGGTGCGAATGGGCTCATGCTGGGCTTCATGGTCCGGTCTCTGCTTCCGGTCGTCTCCGCGACGGCTAGTTCAGCCCTTGCCCTCCCAGGCCAGATGCTGCCCGCCGTCGAGCGCGATCATCTGGCCCGTCATCGCCGGGGCGTCAATGATGAAGCGCACCGCATCGGCGATCTCCTGCGGACGTGTCGCCCGTCCGAGCGGGGTGGAGGCGCACTCGGCCGCGAAATCGGCCGGGCTCTGATAGACGTTGGCGAGGACTGGGCCCGGCCCGATCGCGTTGACCCGGATGCGCGGCGCCAGTGCCTGGGCGAGCGTCCGCGTCACGCCCCACAGCCCGCTCTTGGAGGCCCCGTAGGAGAAATAGCTGGGCACCGGCCGCCAGACCCGCTGGTCGACGATGTTGATGATGGTCCCCGTCTGCTCCGGCGCCAGCGCGCGGGCCATGGCGCCTGCGAGCAGCACCGGCGCCTTGAGGTTGACGGCCATCTGCAGGTCCCAGACGGCCGGGTCGAGCGAGATGATCTCGTCGTTGATGAAAAGCGCTGCGTTGTTCACGAGGCAGATCGGGGGCCCCAGGGCTTCGGCGCACGCCGGCACGAGGCTCTGCACCGCCTGCGCGTCGGCGAGGTTGGCGGGCAGCACGACAGCGCGTCCCCCGCGGCCCCGAATTCCCTCCGCAACCGCGTCCGCCTCCTCGCGGGAAGCATGGCAGTGCAGCCCGACGCTCCACCCGTGCGCGGCGAGATCCTCCGCGATGGCGCGGCCGATCCGTTTCGCGGCTCCTGTGATGAGCGCAACCTTGCGCGAGGAAACGTCAGCCATGGACACCCGAGTTCGAGGAAAAGGAGCCCAGTCAGTATCGGCAGGCTCCAGCCGCAAGCGCAACGCAATTCGTGCGCGCCCGGATCATGCGGCACACCGCGGCACGCTGGGCCCCGCAGCGCGTGCGGAATTCGAGCCCTGAGGCCGCGCCTACTGCTTGGCGAGGCGGGCCTTCTCGTAGAGGGGCTGCACCTTCGGCAGGGCAGCTCTGATGCGGGCGATGCGGTCGGCGCTGGAGGGGTGCGTCGAAAGCCACTGCGGGGGCGCACCCTTCTGCGCCTTGCCCATCTTCTCCCATAGCGCGATGCCGGCTTCCGGGTTGTGGCCCGCGCGCGCGGCGAGCTCGAGCCCGATCAGGTCCGCCTCCCGCTCGTCGTTGCGGCTGAACGTGAGGTTGAGCAGGCCGAGGCCCTGCTGCGCGATCTGCCCGTAGCCGTCGCCCAGGAAGTAGGCAATTGCCACGCTGCCGAGCTGCGACAGCGTCTGCTTCGCCGAACGCGTGCGGGCGTGCTCGCGCAGCGCATGCGAAATCTCGTGTCCCATCACGATGGCGATCTCGTCGTCGGTGAGCTGCAGTGTGTCGATGATGCCGGTGAACACCGCGATCTTTCCACCCGGCATGCAGAAGGCGTTCACCGTCGGCGCCTTGA
>RXJK01000115.1:26553-37043 GCA_003963125.1 Hyphomicrobiales bacterium | reverse complement strand
CGTGCGACCCGGGAAGCTACGAAGGAGCTCAGGGACGCCGCCGAGAAAGACACCAAGACCAGGGCGCAATAGACGCCACGGCCTTCGCAAAAAAAGGAAAGGCGCCCGGGAATATCCCGGGCGCCCATCGACGTGCCCAACCGGTGCGTCAGCGGATATTGATCCACACGCCGTCGCGATAATAGCCGTGGCCGTGGCCCGCATCGCGCCAGCGGTAGCGGCGCTCCTCGTGCCGGCCCCAATGCCAGCCATCGGGATAGACCCGCAGGCGCAGATGCGAGGGGTAGCTCGGCCGCCCCTCCGTGCGCCAGCAGTCGCCGTGGTTGTTGCAGACGACGGCGGCCGAGGCCGACGAGGCGGTGATGCCTGCGAGGCCCACGAGTGCGACGGCGGTCGCCAGAATAATCTTCATGTCAGGCTCCTTCGACGTTGCTGCTTTGCGTCGCTGCGGTTCGTTAGTGCTTGTCCTTGCAGACGACGGCGACCTGCTTCTGCGCCTCGGCTTCCGAGACGTAGGCCTTGTCACCGATAACGGTGATGGTCTTGTCCGTCGGGCGGGTCTGCACGACCTTGCACTTCTGGTCGGGGCCGCGCACGATGAAGTACTCGGCTGCGAATGCGGGCGCGGTGGCGCCAATGAGCAGGGCAAGCGGGAGCACATACTTGGTCATTTGAACCTCCTGTCTAGAACTGTCCCTTCAAACGGCCGAGCCCGCCCTTCCGTTCCAATGCTCCGAGGTCGGATGAGATTTCATTGAATGCCAAGCGGTGTCGCCAACAAATCCAATCACGCATGCGCATATTGTGTTTCTATATTCATGCGCCATTCATGTGGATGCATGGCGCGCGCGTAGCGCAACGACGATGCGGGTCGGCCTGCGAACTCTAGCCGCGGGACCGCGCGCTCACCGGTTGTCCCGGGTTCCCACGTACATGAGGGCTGCGATCGCGACGACGACGTAGATGGTGTAGGCGAGGACGAACACCTGCTCGCCGGTTTCCATCACGCGCCGTCTCCGACATTGAACTGGCGCGCGCGCAGGCGCTGGTTCGTGATGTCGGTGGCGAAGAAGTCCGTCACGGCGAACGCGGCCCACAACGCGGCGACGGCATGATGCCGCCAAGTAAGCGCGCCCATGCCCTGTGCGCCCAGCCAATAGGCTTCGACGATGGCCGCCGTCACGAGGGGGCTCGCGGAGACGAACTTGTCGAGGGCGGCGGAAAAATCATCGCCACGCCCGGTCTGGTTGGCGAGCGTCCACTGCTGCACGACCGCGTAGACGCCGAAGCCGGCCAGCACGCGCAGCCAGAACATCTCGGCTTCGCCGAGCGGCGGATTGTACTGGGACCGGAAGTAGAGGAGCCACACGAGCCCCGCATCGACGGCGAGCGCCGCCAGGATGCTCACGGTCCGCGACGTCCAATTGCCATCGCGCTCGACGACGCGTCCGACGGTGGCCATGCCTGTCTCTCCACATGCCTCAAGCGCCGACACAACGTTGGAGCGGCATGTGAGGTTCGACGGCGCCAGCCGGTTCCGCGCTATTCACGTGAGAGAAGGCCCTGATTTTGCTCGCGCCTTTCGCGGAGAAAATTTTGTGTTGTGCGTGAGGGAAGTCCCGCAAGCGATGGGAGAAGTGAGAGCGGTACGAGCGATCGCCGCTGCGTAACGCCGGCCGGTCTCGTACCGCCTGTTGCCGAAGGAACAGATTTTGCGAGGCGCTCATTGCACCGTCAACGACGTCTTGGAATTCAGTCGTGGCAGGAGGCGCGGAGTGGCGGGCGGTTCTCAAACCTGGTGGCAGGTCATTCCCGGGCTGTTCGGGGTTCTGGTCGGGATCGGGATCTTCTATTTTTCGCCAGCGCCCGCCCCCAGCATGATCAACGGCTGGCGGGAGATCAGCCTCACGCAGGAGCAGTGCGTGCAGCGGGCCGAGGCGGCGCTCAAATCGCAAGGCTTCTCGCGGCGCTTCGAGATCGTCGGCGGGGACAGCGTCTACGGTGAGCAACGCACCTCGGTCACGGCGTTGATCCGCTGCGTCGCCTCGAAACGTCTCGTCTACTACGTGATTGCGGGCGGCTACCTGGTGAACAACCGGCCCCGGATGGATGCCATCAGGGCCCAGTTCGATGTGCCGTGAGCAGGATCGCGTTGCAGCGATCCCTTACTCCAGGCGCTTGGCGGCATCGCGGACGCCCGGGATGTAGCGGGAGAAAATGCCGAGTTCGTAGCAGATGAAATAGGGCACCACGGTCGCGAGCGCCTGCACCGGATCTCCGTCCATCGCGTAGATGATCACGACCACGTAGACCAGCAGGCAGAACGCGCCGATGAAGCTCTGCACGGCGATCTGATTGAAGCGACGGTTCGAGCGGCTGCGGCTGGCCATGGGCGTTGCGTCTTCTTCTGCTGCGGTTGGTCGAGGTTATAGAGTGCAGCCCTACCTCAGGCCAAGCCGATCTATGGTTACTGCGTTTCGACCCGCTCGATGCGCACGTCGTCGTGGAAGCTTTTTCCCGACACGAGTTGCTCGGAGGCCGAGCGGGCATCGTGGAAGAGCCGCACCTGCTGGGCCGGGCAGTCGGTCTCGGGAACCGTGAAGGCAAACTCCACCGGTGTCCAGGCTGCAGCGGTCCCGAGGATCATCTGGGTGCGGCCCAGTTCCTTGCCGCCGAAACAGGTGACCTGCCACACGAGACCGCGGCGGCCGGTGACCTGTCCCTGATAGGCGGCCGAAAAGCGATAGGGACCCGACGGCAGCAGGAGGACCTGCGTGACGCCCGCAAAGTCGAGACGGCCAATGCCGAACTCCACGAGTAGGGCCCGCTTGTCGGGCTCGCCGGGCCTCGCCACGATCTCTGTGGTGACGCCCGCACTTTTCGGCAGCGTCCAATCGAAGGGCAGGCCCGAAGGCTTCATCTCGAAGCTGCCGTTGAAGGGCGTCGCGACCATCGCGAGCTGCCCCGGCGGCAGGAACTGCAGCCATGCGTAGTAGGCGAGCTCGAAGAGCCGGTTCTCGAGCAGGACGCTCATGTAGTCGCCGATTTCGCGCGACGTCGGCGGATAGGGCGTGTCTTTCAGGTCGAGGAGTAGCTGCAGCGGAATGCGCCCATCCGTTACCGATCGGGAAAAGACGCTGAAGAAGATCTGCCGCCACGGCGGGTTGGCGAGGACGAGCCGGCGCACTTCCGCAAGCCCCTCCGGCGTATCGGATGCCCGCGCGAACACCCCGATCGCCTGCTGGCTCAGCCGCGACTGGGTGCGCAGCACGGCGTCCGCGTAGGTGATGGCATCGGTGAAGGCGCCGGCGTTGGCCGCCGTCATCATCAGCCAGAACAGCGCCTGCGCCTCGTGGAGATTGCGCGCCACCGCCATGCGCATGAGGTTGGCGACTTCCTCCTTGGGCTCGTACCCTTCACTGAGCTGGGCGAGGAGCCGCAGGCCTTTGGCACTCAGAGGATCGGTGCGGAGGGCTTCGCGGACGCGCTGGTAGAGCGCCTCCTGCTCAGGCGAGCGCATGGGCTGGGACGTGTCAGCGCCCGCCGCAGCGCCGGGCAAGGTCTTGGCCGCGATGCCGGCGAGGGCGCGCAGGCGCTCCGCGTTGCTGTCACCGGCTGCCGGCTGCTCGGGCTGGGCAGACTGCGCGCTCGAGTTCGGCTCCGACTTGATACGAGCCAATTCCCGGTCGACGAAATTGAGGGCGGCGACGGGATCGCGACGGATCGCCAACGCGCGGTCCGGATTGGCGTCGGCCAGGTAGGCGACGAACGAGTAGCTCACGACCGCCCAGGTGAGGAATAGACCGAGCGTTCCCACGAGCAGCGTGCGCAGGACGGGGAAGCGCGCGGTCTTCTCGCCGACTTCGTCTGCAGGCTCGCCGGCCTCTTGCGCCATCGGGATCATACCTTGAACAGGCGCTTGACGAAGCGTTTGAGAAAGCCTTGCGGTGCCGCGCTCATCAGCCGTTGCCGACGTTGCGCCTCGCGGCGGGCGTGGCGGCGCTTCTTGGCGGCATCGTGCTCGACCTTGCGGGCGAGGTCGGCGGCATAGTGCTGTCGCCTTTCGGGCGTTTTGACGTCGTTCCAGGCGTTGGTGACACGCACTGCGAAGACGGAGCGGGCATCGCCGTGGTCGACGTCGGGATGGAGCCACGACATCAGAAACGACATGTTGCGCTTGAGGTCAGACGCGCTGGTCGAGGGGGTCGCGCCGAGGATGCGGAAGCTGTCGGCGCCGGGGTGCCAGAGGATCTGCTCGATGAAGAAGCGCGCGGCTTGGCGCAGTTCGTCCGCCGGGCGTTCGGTCAAGACCGATGCGCTGTGAAGCGCATCGGGGTCATCGGCCGCGACTTGCAGGAGCAGAGGCAGGCCCGATGGCAGCGGGCCGTCGCGCACCATACGCACGTTGGTCGGCATATGGTGGAGTTGGATCGCAACCTTGAGCGCGGTTGCGTCCGCCATCACCCGCTCTCTTGCAGGTTCGGGATCTTCGTCTTTTCGGACTTGGCGACGGTCTTCGAGTTATCGCCGTACGTGAAGTGGTCGTTGCCTGAGGCTCCGTACCCGTAGCCATATCCGTAGCCGTATCCATAGCCGTACCCGTATCCGTAGCCGGCGGTACGGGCATCGAACTTGGTGAGGACGGTTCCGAGCAGCACGCCGCGGGCGTGCTGGAGCCGGCGAAGGGCGCCGCCGAGCATACTCGTACGGGCTTGGCCCGCGCCGACGACGAACACCGTGCCGGCCGCGGCGCTGGCAACGAGCGGGGCATCCGCAAGACCCATGACGGGCGGCCCGTCGAGGACGATCAGGTCGAAAATCTCGAGGCCGACGGAGATGAGGGAGTGCAGCCGCGCGCTCGCGAGGAGATCAGCGGCATTCGGCGGGAGCGGTCCTGACGGCATGAACGCGAGATTTGCCAGTGAGGTGGCCTGGAAGGCTTCGGGCGGCGTGCAGGCGCCGGTCAGGTAGTTGCTCAGGCCCACAGAGTTATCGAGGCCGAGCTTCTTGTGCAGCGACGGATTGCGCAGATCCGCATCGACGATGAGTACCTTCATGCCCATGGTCGCGAAGTGCCGCGCGATGGCGAGCGAGGTGAAGGATTTGCCTTCGGACGGTCCGGAACTCGTGATGAATAGCGAGCGCGGCAGGCCACTGTCGCTCGAGAACTGCAATGCCGTGCAGAGCGAGCGGTAGGCCTCCGAAATAGCCGAGCGTGGATTGCCGATCTCGGCTTCCACGGTCTTTTCGCTCGGCACCACAGGCACGATGCCGAGAGTCGCAAGGCCGCTGATGCGCTCGACCTCGCCCGCCGCGCGGATCGTGTCGTCGAAGCGCTCGAGAACGTAGGCGGCTCCGCAGCCGATGCCGATACCCAGCAAGAGCGAAAGCATCAGCGCGCGGGACAGGTTGGGCGACGACGGCGCGCCAGGAACTTCGGCCCTGTCGATGACGAACACGTTGTTGGCACCAACGCCGCCGGCAATGTCGACTTCCTTGAAGCGCTGGAGCAGGCCGTCATAAAGCTGGCGGTTGGTGTCCACCTCGCGCTTCAAGATGTTGTACTGGATGCTGCGCTTCTGCAGGTCGAGCACTTCTTCCTTCAGGCCCTCGACGCGCTTCTTGAGTTCGTTCTCCTGGCTGAGGGAATTCTCGTAAGCTGCCTTGAAGGATTCCTTGAGGGTCTTGACCTCGGCATTCAGCTGCCGATCGACTTCGTTGATCTTGTTCTTGATCTGCACCATGGCCGGATAGCCAGGTTTGAAGGTCTCGAGCTTTTCCTGGTACTCGGTGACGAGGAGGTTGCGGCGCGCCCTGAGACCGTCGATGACACCGTTTGTAAGGAGCTGGGGCAGATTGATGGCCGTGGCGCTGGCGCCCGCGACCTGGTTCCAGGCCTGCTCGTTCTTGATGCGCTCGGAGATGATGGTGCCCAGCGCCGCATTGGCAGCCGCGAGGTTGTTTTCGGCGTTGGAGGATTTCTCGTTGACGATGACGATCTGCTCGCGCTCGGCGAAGTCGAGCAGCACGCGCTCGGACTCTTCGAGGCGGAGCTTCAACTGCTTGATCTGGTCCTCGAGAAACGTCTTGGCGTAGGAGTTGGCCTGGAAGCGCTTGTCGAGGTTGGAAGAGATAAACGCATCACCGAAGGCCGCCGCAATGGCCTGGGCACGCTGGGGCAAAGGGTCCGAATAGCTGACGTCGACGAGCCGCGAGCCGGTCAACGGTCGGATCGTGCGGTTTCCCATGATGATGCCGGCTGCTGCTCTTTCAAGCCGGCTGCGATCGGCGACAGGTGCGGCGTCCGATTGCGATTTGCGTGCCGTCAGCGAGCGGATGTAGTCGACGGGCGAGAACTGTCGCGGCCTAAAGAATTCCCGGTCGTCAGCGAGCCGCAGCGCCGCGGCAACGCGTTCGGCCATCGCGCGGCTTTGCAACAGTTCGTATTGCGTCCGCAGGAAGTCGGCGTCGCCGGCTTCGGCGGGTGTGGTGCTGCCGGCCTCGATGATCTTGACGGCGTTGCGGTCGATCTGCAGACGAACCGTCGCCGTGTAGAGCGGTGTGATCATCAGCGTGTTGGTGAAGCCGATGGCGACGGCAGCGAGCGTGATGGCGAGAATGAGCCATTTGCGCTTGTTGAAGATCCGCCAGTATTCGAGCAGCGTCAGCCGGAGGTCGAGGCCGCCCTGCTCGTCGGCCGGCTGGGGGCCGAAGGACGCGTAGGGGTCGCGCCGCAGCAGGGCCTGATTGCCCACGGGCACGAGGTTCGCACCCGCGCTCTCGTCGCGGCCGTTCGCTTCCTTCTTGTCGTCCATGATCTGTTCCAGTCCAGGCGGCGCCGACTAGAGCAGGGCAAAGACTGTTGCCAGCGGAAGCGCCTTGAGGATCGTTTGGAACGTTTCCTTGGCGACAGAATTGGACGCAACGATGGTATCGCCGGCCTGGAGCACGGGATCGGTCGCAGATCCCGAGCGGATTTCGGTGATATCGAACTTGGCAGCCGTCCGCTGGCCGTTGGTCTGGCGGAAGATGACGACGGTCTGTTCGGCCAGGTCCGAGAAACCTTCGGCAGTGGCCACGGCTTGCAGCAGGGTCGTCTTGCCCTTCAGGGGATAGACGCCTGGCTTCTTGATGGCGCCTTCGAGTGTCACACGCTGGCTGTTGTACTCGCGCACGACGATCGTCACTTGCGGGTTCTGCAGGTACTTCTTGCCGAGGCGCTGGGCGACATCGCGTTCGAGTTCGGTCGCGGTGCGGCCGGATGCAGGGATCTCGCCGATCAGCGGCAGGTTGATCGTTCCCTCTTCGGAAACCTGCGCCACACGCTGCAGCTCCGGTGCCTTGAACACGGAGAACTCGAGCATGTCCTGCGGCCCGATCTTGTAGCCGGCGTTGCCGGGCGTCGCCGCTGCCGTCAGGCCATCAGCGACGCGCGTTGCGGCCGGGCCTGCCTTACGCGCCGATGCCGGCTTCTTTTCCGCATCGATTTTCGGTTCGACCGAACCCGTATCGCCGGAGAAGGATGCGCCATCGACCTTGGGACCGTCGAGGCTGGCAAACGTGCTATTTAAAGACGTCCCGCAGCCGGCGAGAGAGCCAGCCCCCAGGAGCGTCGCCGCGAGAAGAATTCGACGCGTCCATCGCAGATCGATCAGCGCTGTCATACGCATACTTACCCCGCCCCTCTGCACCAACTGCCGTGGGCAACTCAACCGTGGCTGGCGCTTCGTCTGTCAGTATAGCGAACGGGCGGTGCAAAACCAAGCGCTCGGCTTCGTCGTCCCCGACGACCTTGCGCGCCAGTTCCCATCCTTCCGAGAGTAGTGGTGGCCGCCGCTCAGGATCGTGTGCATCGGTTGCGAGGATGTGGACGAGGCCCTCCTCGAGCATCCGGTAGCCCCAGGTCTTGGGACGGCGTCCGAAGCGGCCGGCCAGCGATCCGGCGGTGATCTGCATCCAGACGCCTCCCTCCGCCAACTTCTTGATAATGGCGTAGTGGCCATCGATCCAGGTCAGCCGCTCGGGATGGGTGAGGATGGGCACATACCCCGCAACGAGAATGCCGAAGAAGAATTCTTCGAGCCGTGGTGGGGCGACGTGATGAGGCGGCTCGACAAGGACGTAGCGGGAACCGGCGAGCGTCAGCAGACGCCCCTCCTTCAACCCTGCGACGAAATCCGGCACCACATGGTTATCGGCGCCCGGGAATACTTGCAGGGCGATACCCTCTTCCGCCAATGCCTGCTGCAAGCCATCGACCGCAGTCCGAATATCTTTGCCCGTGTTGGGCCAAACTCCCGGCATGATGTGAGGGGTGCAGGCAAGGTGCGTCACGCCGTCTGCGACGTACATGCGCGCCATGGCGAGGGAGGTCTCGAGGTCCTTGGATCCATCGTCAATGCCCGGCAGCAAATGGCAATGAAGATCAATCACTTCCGCCTCGAACGCAGGTTTTGAGTGCTGCGCGGTTTGTATCAGATCGTTGCCGAATTGCCTACCGCAACGATTTACGTGGTTTGGGAGGCGTCGAATTTCTGATCGAGGGCATCCTGTGGATAATCTGTGGCCCATGAGCCATAGCGTCGTCCTTGTGCGCCCGAAGCTCGCGATGATCGTTGAACTCCACGAGGCCGAGGTGCTACGTTGCGCTGCACCCGGGTTTCGGAGTTGGCCGGGTGGCTTTTGGTTTGCGTCGTTCGGGGTGCGTCCATGCGTTCTGCGGTTCTGTTTGCGTGCGCCTGTCTTTTCTCCGGACAGGTCTTTGCTGCGAGCGTCGCCAATATTCAGGGCCAGACGCTGGTCAATACCGGCAACGGTTTCAAGCAGCTCGTAGGCGCGACCGAGGCGGGGCCCGGCGCCAAGGTCATGGCCAATCCCGGCGGACAGGGCCAGGTCACCTATCCTGACGGATGCACGGTGACGGTGAACCCTGGACAGGTCTATACGATCGCGCCCGTCTCGCCTTGCTCGCAGGCTGGAACGAATACGGGTAGCCCGTATGCGATCGGCGCTGCCGTCATCGGCGGTGCGGTGGCTGCCGTCATCATCGCGACAAAGTCTGCCAGCCCTTAATACCGGCTCCTGGGCAAGCCGTGTCGACGCCCGTCGCGATCGGCGTTGCGACCGAGGCGTGGCAAGCTGCGACACGCTCCCTTCTGAGACCGTTCGGCCGGCTGAAAGCGACGCGTGACTGGCTCCTGGAACTTTAGGGTCGCGGCATTCGTATTGGTGAGTTGCACGGTCCTCGGCGGAGGAACGCGGCCGGGGTTTCTGTCCGACGCCGTCTTGCAGCTGGTTTGCGTTCCGCTGCTCTGCTGGATGCTGTGGGGGCTACCCGGGGCGCGCCTTCCTCGCGGGGGCCGGCTGGCACTCGTGCTTTGCTTTGCCGCCGCGTGCCTTCCCGTTCTCCAGTTGCTGCCGCTGCCCCTGCGCGTTTGGCAATCTTTCCCAGTGCGCGCGAATGAAATCGCCATCGCGGAGCTGGGCGGCGCGTCGCGGGCGATGCTTCCCATTTCCGTTGCGCCGGGTGTGACGCTTCAGGCCTTTGTCAGCCTCATTCCGCCTCTGACACTTTTCCTTGCAGTGCTGCGCCTTCGCGCGGAAGAACGCCGCTCGCTGTCGCTGTTGTTCGTGGGGCTGGCTGTCGTCAACGGTTTCCTCGGCCTCGCGCAATTGTCGCAGGGACCGAACAGTTCGCTGCGGTTCTTCGACGTGACCAACCCGGACGATGCGGTGGGCTTTTTTGCCAACCGCAATCATTTCGCGACCTACATCAACTGCGGGATCGTTTTTGCCATCGCCTGGGTGCTGGAGTTCGCGTCCGGCGTGCGGCGCGACCGGGCGCGCCGGCCGATCGTGCTGATCGCCGCGCTGACAGGCGTCGTCGTCTTGATCGCGGCCGCCGCCATGGCGCGATCACGCGCCGGCCTTGCCGGCACGGCCCTCGGTTTGATCCTCGGGTTTGCGCTCGCTGTTCGCACGAACCGATCTGGAGCAGGCCTTTCGCCTGGAAAAACTCTCGGCGCGGCGGTCGTCTTCAGTCTCCTGCTGGCCCTCCAGTTTGCGCTCTACCGCGTGCTCGACCGCTTTTCTGCCGATCCGTTGAAGGATGCGCGGGCCGATTTCGCGCGTGTCACCTTGGAAGCCATCAAGGCCTATTTTCCTTTTGGCTCAGGCGTTGGGACGTTCACGCGCGTCTATCCCAGTTTCGAGACGCCGCAGCACGCACTCCTCGACACGTTCGTCAATCGCGCCCACAACGACTTCGTCGAGTTCGCTTTGGAAGCGGGACTTCTGGGTGGTCTTCTGGTCGCTGCAATCGGCCTCTTGGCCATCTGGTTCGCGTGGGCCGCCTGGACGCGGAACGACAAGGCAGCCACATCGATCGATGCGACGCTGATGCGGGCCGCATCGATCGCGCTCGGCATCATCGCCATGCATTCCGCGCTCGACTATCCGCTCCGCACAAGCGCCATGATGGGCGTGACCGC
>RXJK01000115.1:0-26503 GCA_003963125.1 Hyphomicrobiales bacterium | reverse complement strand
CGCAGCAGAACTTGTTCAAGACACCAATGTGTCATCTCCGCTTTCTGCGCCGTCGAGCGAGCGAAAGGCCTGGCGCTCCGACATCGAGTGGCCTGAAGAATGGCGGAAAAAATAGCAAGTGCCGCACAACACCGTGGCGCGTTAGCCAATCCGTGCGCGACATGTGTCTCGAGCGGATTTTCCACGTTCAGTACACATTGACAAGCGATGCTGACTTGTGGTCCTTGAGCCCTTGTTGGGTGCGCGTGCGAAATGCGGAATCTGCTCGCAATTAGGGGGCGGCAGGTTCCTTTGTTGGATGCTCTGGAAGTGTCCGCACGGGCTTGAGTAATGCGTTGGGGGGTAGCTTGCTGAAGCGGGTCTTGCTTTTCGCATGCGATCTGGCGTCCGTTGCCCTCGCTGCGCTCCTCGCCCTTCTCCTTCGCGACAATTTCGAGACGGCTCCCGAGCAGATCTGGGCGTTCCTTCCTTATATCGCCACCACCGTCGCGGTGGCCGCGGTTGCCTTCGTCATCATGGGGCTCAATCGAGGCGTTTGGCGTCTCAGCGTCATGAGCGACTACCTGCGGATCGTGGGCGCTGCGATCCTCACGGTCTCAATCGCGATGGCCCTCGGGTTTCTGACGAACCGGCTGCAGAACGTGTCCCGCGCGCTGCCGATCATCGAACTCGTGCTGATCATTTTCGCTCTCGTCGGTCTGCGCGTGTTCGCCCGACTGCTCTTTGCCTGGAAGAACCGGCCGCGGGTGAGCGCCGCTGCCGTGCCGGATTTTTCCCGCGAGACCGACACGGTTCTGATCGTCGGCATCAACCGGCTGACGAACCTCTACGTGCGCTCGATTGACGATCTCGGCGGCGGGATGATGCGGATTGCAGGCATTCTCTCCTCGCAGCGCAGCTATCAGGGACGCTCGATCGGCCCGCACAAGGTGCTGGGGCAGCCTGGCGAAGCGAGCGACGTCATCAAGCAGCTCGGCGTGCATGGCGTGTTCGTGTCGCGGCTGGTTGTGATGGTCTCGCCGGAGGAACTTTCAGCGACCGATCGGCAAAAGCTCGAGCAGGCGGCCGCCAAGCACGATGTGCCTCTGCAGTATTTTGCCGAGATGCTCGGATTCACACCGGCGACCCCGCGTGAGACGGCGGCACCGGACACGGGCAGCACCGTGAAAACGGCCGAGAACCGCGACACGCTCTGGCGACATGCCAACCGGCCGTACTGGATGTTCAAGCGCGTCATCGACTTCGCTCTGGCGTCGGTTCTTCTGTTGGTGCTTGCGCCCGTGTTCGCGCTGGTTGCGCTCGTCGTCGCCTTCGATGTCGGTTTGCCGATCATCTTCTGGTAGCAGCGGCCTGGTGCCCGCGGGCTGCCGTTCGCGATCTACAAGTTCCGCACGATGGGGACTTCGCACGACAGCCGAGGCCGGCGCCTTGCGGACGAACAGCGTATCTCCGCCATCGGCAAGTTCCTGCGCTCGACGCGGCTCGACGAACTGCCGCAGCTCCTCAACGTATTGAGGGGCAACATGTCGTTCATCGGCCCGCGTCCGCTTTTGCCGGTCGATCAGTTTCCGGGGCTCGAGGCGCGCCTTGCCATTCCGCCCGGCATCACGGGGTGGGCGCAGGTCAACGGCGGGCGTGAGGTGTCCGCGGCCGACAAAGCGGCCATGGACATCTGGTATCTCAAGCACGCGTCCGTCTGGGTCGACCTGACGATTTGCATGAAAACGATCGAGATGATCCTTTTTGGAGAGCGCACCAACGAAGCGGCGATCGACGCGGCGTGGGACGAATTGAAGCCCCCTGTGCGCGCGATCGGCAGCAGTGCGCCAGAGACGTACGCTCGCCCACCGCTTTCGCGCCTCCGGGGTCTGCGCCCGCGCTGAGGCCGCCAAATTCTGATTTTTCAAAAGGCTCTGGTCATTCCCTGCTAGAGCGCGTTGTGCCGGCTAAGACGAAGTTTGGGTGGTTTCACCCGAACTGCGGTAGCATGGGCAGAGCGAATCTCGAGACTGGGAGGCTCATCCATTGTCGCGACAATCGGAAAGAAAAACCGTTCTGGTCACCGGCGGCGCCGGTTTCCTCGGCTCGCACCTGTGCGACAAACTCATCGCGCTCGGGCATGAGGTCGTGTGCGTCGACAATTTCTTCACGGGCAACAAGCGCAATATCGAACATCTGATCGGCCACAAGCGCTTCGAACTCGTGCGCCATGACGTAACGTTCCCACTCTATATGGAAGTGGATCAGATCTACAACCTGGCTTGTCCGGCATCCCCAATTCATTATCAGCACGATCCGGTGCAGACGACCAAAACGTCGGTGCACGGCGCCATCAACATGCTGGGGCTCGCCAAGCGCCTCAAGTGCCGGATCTTCCAGGCTTCGACGAGTGAAGTCTATGGCGACCCGTCCGTCCATCCGCAGACGGAAAGCTACTGGGGCAATGTCAATCCGATCGGTCCGCGCTCCTGTTACGACGAGGGCAAGCGCTGCGCGGAGACGCTGTTCTTCGATTACCACCGGCAGAACAATCTCGAAATCAAAGTCGTGCGGATTTTCAACACATACGGCCCGCGCATGCACCCCAACGACGGGCGCGTCGTTTCGAACTTCATCGTGCAGGCGCTGAAGGGCGAGCCCATCACGATCTACGGCGAGGGCAGCCAGACACGGTCGTTCTGCTACGTGGACGACTTGATCGAGGGCTTCGTCCGCTTCATGGACGCGCCCGCAGGTTTTACGGGCCCCATGAACCTCGGTAATCCTGGCGAGTTCACGATGAAGGAGCTCGCGGAGAAGGTGATCGAGCTGACGGGCTCGAAGTCGAAGCTCACGTACCTGCCGCTGCCGCAGGACGATCCGAAGCAGCGCCGGCCGGACATCACGCTTGCGAAAACGAAGCTCGGCTGGGAGCCCAAGGTGCATCTGACCGATGGCCTGCGGCACACGATCGCGTACTTTGATGATCTGCTGAAGGGCCATGCGGCGTAGGGATTGGGGTGTCGCGCGAGAGTTTTGCTTGTGCGTGCCGACTCCCCTGCGGGGAGCCGGCCGCCATGCATGTCGGCTGCGCACGCCAGTCGGTTTTATTGAGCGTGCTCAATAAAACCTGGGTGTTTGCGCTCACGGCCGCGTCGCCGGGCATGGCCCGGCTGGCCTCCGCGAGGGCGGCGCTCGCGCCGGGGCCGCAGTCGCGGCCCTGCCGACTGGCGTGCATGAGCGAAGTGAAGAAGAGGCAGGCGGGTTATCGGCCTCGCGCGATAATGCCGGTGGGTTGTTTGCGTTAAAACGCTCTTTGCGACTGAGTAGCTACGCCCCGACGTGGTGAGACGGCGTTCCCGATGGACGCGGGTAAGCCGCCATCTCGATCCTGCGCGGCTCGTGTTCATCGACGAGACCTGGATCAAAACCAACGTGGCCTCGATCCGCGGCTGGAGGCCAAAAGGCGAGCGGCTCCTCGGCTTCGCACCCAACGGCCGCTGGCGTGCGCTTACATTCCTCGCGGCCCTCAGGATCGATGCCCTCACCGAGCCGTGCGTCGTCGACGGGCCCATCAACGGCGCGATCTTCCGCGCCTACATCGAGCAGTTCCTGCTACCGACGCTGCGGCCCGGCGACATCATTATCCTTGACAACCTGGACAGCCATCGCTCAAGCGCCATCCGCGCAACGATCCGCAGCGTCGGGGCAAGATTGGCGTCCTGCCGCCTTATTCGCACGACCTCAACCCGATCGAACAGGTCTTCGCTAAAATCAAGCACTGGACGCGGATGGCCCAGGCGCACGCCATCGATGCCATCAACGATCACATCGCCAACCTCGCCGAGAGCATCGGCCCGCAAAAATGTGAACGCTAACGCCGGATGCGCTTCCGCCTTAACCTGAAAGGCTCTAGTGCAATTCTAGATTTTTCTTGAGCAAGAGTTTTTTTGTCCGCGATCTGATGCCTCCCGCAAAATATACAGACATAAGTGAACTTATGAGGAGAGGGGATGAATGGTAAATATTGAAGGGAGCCAGAACAGCAGCCAGATTAGAAGTGACTACGATTTGTGGCATGAGCAATGGGGGTTTTCGACTGAAAATCCGTTGCGTCATCCTTGGTATGCGTCTGTTTTCCGCGAGCTCGAGAGGCTTCCAGGTGGGCGCTTGTTGGAAGTCGGATGTGGTAGAGGAGAGTTTTCTGTATGGTTGGCTCGTGCCGCGCCACGCTTCTCAATTGTAGCGGTTGACTTCTCTGGCGCAGCTATCGATATCGCCAAAGACGCAGCCCAAAAGGCGGGAGTCGCTGTCGAATTTCGTGTCGCCGATGCAGAGGCGTTGCCATTTGAGAGTGAGTCCTTTGACGTGGTGGTGAGCTGTGAGTGCATGGAGCACGTCGCGTCCCCTCAACGAATGGCACGCGAATTGGCGCGCGTGATGAAAAGAGGAGGGCGACTATGTCTGACTACTCCAAATCAGCTTAATGGTAACATGATTTCTTGGGTATACGCTTATCTGTCTGGGCGCCCCTACAATTCCGGCGCCGGCGTTCAGCCTCGAGAGAATTTTTACTTCTTTTGGACCGTTCGAAGATATTTGACTAATGCTGGAATTGAAATTGATCGGTTGGAAAGTTCGCATTATCAGTGGCTTCTTCTCCCAAGGGTTGCCCCTTCTAAACTACGCACTGTGCAGTTCAACTCATCCATTGCTAGGTGGTTTGCATTTCCGTTTGGATTGCATTTTTCGTTTTTCGGTTCTCGCCACGATTGAGGTCTGGGCAGTCGTGTGTTTCTAGTATTGGCTCAATAGTTCTGGACTATAGGATTATGTGCGGAATAAACGGAATTTTTTCCTACCATTATGCGGCCAATCCGATCGATCCGTCGGAGCTCGTGCGTACGCGTGACCATATGGCGCCGCGGGGCCCCGACGGAATGGGTGAGTGGATTTCCGAGGACCGCCGCGCCAGCTTCGGTCATCGGCGGCTTTCAATCATCGACCTTTCGAACGCTGGCGCGCAGCCGATGTCGAATGCCGACGGCAGCCTGGTCGTGACGTTCAACGGCGAAATCTACAACTACAAACTTCTGCGTCGCGACCTCGAAGCCAAGGGCTTCGTGTTTCGCAGCAACTCGGACACCGAAGTCCTCTTGCATCTCTACGCTGCCAGGGGCGAGGCGATGGTGCACGACCTGCGCGGCATGTTCGCCTTCGCCATTTGGGACGCCAAGCGCCGGCGGATGTACCTCGCGCGTGATCCCTACGGGATCAAGCCGCTCTACTACGCGGACGACGGCTGGACCTTCCGCTTCGCCTCTCAGGTGAAGGCTCTCATTGCGGGCGGGGCCATCTCGCGCGATCCGGAACCGGCGGGTGTGGTCGGCTTCTACCTTTGGGGAAGCGTGCCCGAGCCCTTCACCACGTACCAAGCTATTCGCGCCCTTCCGGCGGGGACGATCCTCATTGTCGATGAGGTCGGCGCGCATCCGGCCCGCCGTTATCACTCTATCGCGCAAGTCTTCGCCGATGTCGAGCGGACCGGAACTGCACATATTGTGCGGAGCCAGGCCGACGCGCATGCCGCTATCCGTGAGTCGCTTCTCGACAGCGTCCGCCATCATCTCGTGGCAGATGTGCCCGTGGGCGCTTTTCTGTCGGCGGGCGTCGATTCCGGGGCGCTGGTTGGGCTGATGCGCGATGCCGGCCAGTCGGACATCCAGACCGTCACGCTGACATTCGACGAGTTCCGTGGCGGTCCACACGACGAGGCGCCTCTCGCGGAGGAGGTGGCACGGCTCTACAGCACGCGCCACGCCACCCGCGTCGTCACTCAGCGCGATTTCGAGGCTGATCTGCCACGCATTCTCGACGCGATGGATCAGCCCTCTATCGATGGCATCAACACCTGGTTCGTCTCCAAGGCGGCACACGAGCTGGGCCTGAAGGTTGCCGTCTCCGGCCTCGGCGGAGACGAACTCTTCGGCGGTTACCCCTCTTTCCGCGACGTGCCGCGCTGGGTGAAGCTCATGCGCTGGCCCGCGCGCGTACCGGGGCTCGGGCTCGCGGCTCGCTCTGCCGGCCAGCCGGTCGCGCGGCTGCTCGGCCTCAACCCGAAATTCGCCGGCATGATGAAGTACGGCGGCACGTTCGAAGGCGCCTACCTGCTGCGCCGGGGGCTGTTCCTGCCTTGGGAGATAGGCGAGATCCTGACGCCCGAGGTGGTCCGCCAGGGCATGCGCCGCCTCGACCCGCTGCAGCATGTGCGTGAGCAGCTCGAGCCGGCGCCGCGGGGCGCGCACGGCAAAGTGTCGACGCTCGAGTCCGCGCTCTACATGCGCAATCAGCTGTTGCGGGATACGGACTGGGCGAGCATGGCGCACGCGCTGGAAGTGCGCGTACCTCTGGTCGACAGCACGCTGTTGCAGAAAACGGCGCCTTTCGCCAGCATCGCGCGCGCGTCTAGCGCGAAGGCGCTGCTGTCCAACGCGCCTTCGACGCCGCTGCCTTCGTCGGTTCTGAACCGGACCAAGACCGGCTTCTCGACGCCGATCGAGCACTGGATGACGTCGGTCGTGCCACCGGCGCGGCGTGCCGCGCACTGGTCGCGGCCGTGGAGCATCGCCGTCGAGACTCAGGCGCGAACGGGTTTGGCAGCGCGTCTCTCGCTGTCGGACGGGGCGCCATGCGCATCCTAGCTCTCGTGACCGACGCCTTTGGTGGCTACGGCGGTATCGCGCAGTACAACCGCGACCTCCTCTCTGCGCTCAGCCGCTCCGGCTGCGTCGAGGAGATCGTCGTCGTGCCGAGGTTCGCGCATCGCGACATGGAGGCGTTGCCGGCGAAGGTGCGCCAGGTGCCACCGCGCGCATCGCGCATGTCCTACGTCGCCAAGTCGCTCAGCGAGGCGCAGCGCGCCGGTCCCTTCGATGTCGTCTTCAGCGGCCATCTCTTTCACACGCCGCTCGCGGCGTTGATTGGGCGCGCCATGAATGTGCCGGTATGGCTGCAGACGCACGGCATCGATGCCTGGGACTGTCCGGCTCCTCTGGTGCGCGCCAGCGCGGAACGTGCCTCGCTGATCACCACCGTGAGCCGCCACACCAAGCAGCGGCTGCTGTCGTGGGCGAATGTCGCGCCGGAGCGGGTGCGGGTTCTTCCCAACACGTTCAGGCCCATCTTCTCGCCCGGCCCCGCGGATACGCGCCTGCTGCAGCAGCACGGGCTCGACGGCCGTAAGATCATCCTAACCGTCGCACGCCTCGCAAAGGCCGACCACTATAAGGGGCATGGCAAGATCATGGAAGCCTTGCCGGCCGTTCTCGCGCACCATGCCGATGCCGTTTATGTCGTCGTGGGCGAGGGGGACGCGCGACAGGGGATTGAGGACGAGGTCAACCGGCGCGGGCTTGGACAACATGTGCGCTTTCTCGGCCGCCTCAGCGATGCACACGTGCTCGACCTCTACAGATCGGCGCAAGTGTTCGCGATGCCGAGCTCCAAGGAGGGCTTCGGCATCGTCTTCGTCGAGGCCGCAGCCACCGGGCTTCCCGTCATCGGCGGCAATCGCGACGGCAGCCGGGATGCGCTTGCCGATGGGGCCATCGGCACGATGATCGATCCCGACGATACGGACGCGCTTGCGGCATCGATCTTGGCTGCGCTCGCACGGCCGAAGCGCTCCGACGTTGCCGCGGTTCAGCGTTTTGCCTTCGACAAGTTCGCGCATCATGTCGGTCAACTCGCCCAAAGCCTCGCGAGCTAGCTTGGGCCATCCTGGAGACCGCGGAGTGAGCCGCGCCGGCGCGGCAGAGCAGGAGCGCGTTGTGATCCTCGAGGCGGGCCGCGCGACGCGCAACTATTGGCGCGACCTGTGGCACTATCGCGAGTTGTTCGCGATCCTGGCCTGGCGCGATGTGGCTGTCCGCTACAAGCAGACGGTGATCGGGCTGGCTTGGGCACTGCTTCGCCCCTTCCTCACGATGGTGATCTTCACTGTCATCTTCGGCCGAATCGCAAAACTGCCTGCCGACGGGACAGCGCCTTACCCGATCATGGTCTTCGCAGGCATGATGCCCTGGTTCCTGTTTTCAAGTGTGCTCACGGAAGCATCGGGCAGCCTGATCGGCAATGCCAACCTGATCTCGAAAGTCTACTTCCCTCGCCTCGTCGTGCCCGCGGCGACCGCGGTGGTGGCGCTGGTGGATTTCGGCGTCAACTTCGTCATGCTCGCGCTGCTCATGGCCTGGTACGGCTTTCTGCCGAACTGGCACCTGATGTTCCTGCCCGCCTTCGTCGCGCTTGCGATCCTCGCGAGCCTCGGGCCGGCGCTGTGGATTACGGCGCTCAACGTGAAGTATCGCGACTTCCGCTACGTCATCCCCTTCATCATGCAGTTCGGGCTCTACGTGTCGCCCGTAGGCTTTTCGAGCGCGGCAATTCCCGACCAATGGCGCCTCCTCTACAGCCTCAACCCCGTCGTCGGGATCATCGACGGCTTCCGCTGGTGCCTGCTCGGCGGCGAGAGCCAGATCTATTGGCCGGGCTTCGTGCTGAGCCTCGGTGTGACGGCCTCCTTCCTCTGGTTCGGCATCCGCTACTTCCGCGCCACCGAAAGAACCTTCGCGGACATGGTGTGAAGCAATGAGCGACGTCGTCATCCGCGCCGACGGCCTGGGCAAGAAGTACCTGATCGGCCACCAGTCGGCCGCGCGCGAGCGCTACACGGCGCTGCGCGACGTCGTGGGGCGTCAGATGAGGGGCTTCATCCGCTCGGCGCGCGACATGGCACTGGGGCGCCAGATCATCTCCGGCGACGAGGTGGAGGAGTTCTGGGCACTCAAGGGCGTCTCGTTCGAGATCACGCGCGGCGAGGTCGTCGGCATCATTGGCCGCAATGGCGCCGGCAAATCCACGCTGCTCAAAGTGCTGTCGCGGATCACGGAGCCGAGCACGGGCAGGGTCGAGATCAAGGGGCGCGTGGCAAGCCTCCTCGAAGTGGGCACGGGCTTCCATCCCGAGCTCACGGGGCGCGAGAACATCTATCTCAATGGGGCGATCCTCGGTATGAGTCGCGCCGAGATCCGCCGCAAGTTCGACGAGATCGTTGCCTTTGCGGAGGTCGAGAAATTTCTCGACACACCCGTCAAGCGCTACTCGAGCGGCATGTACGTGCGCCTCGCGTTCGCGGTGGCGGCCCATCTCGAGCCCGAGATCCTCATCGTCGATGAGGTGCTGGCCGTCGGCGACGCCGAGTTCCAGAAGAAGTGCCTTGGTAAGATGCAGGACGTGGCAGGCGGCGGGCGCACCGTTCTATTCGTCAGCCACAACATGGGCGCGGTTCGTCAGCTATGCAGTACCGGGCTCCATTTTGCCAATGGCGCCCTTATTCAGAAGGGAAACGTCAGTAAGGTTCTGAGTGGATACGCACTGCAGGACGCTGACGTGTCCGTTCGCGGCGCAAGTCCAATCAGCGTAACGCGTTTGGAGCCATTGGCGCCAGAGTCTGGAGGCGCACTTTCTGTTCGCTTAAGCCTGAATGGGACTAAGTGTGAAGAAGTCCGTGAGCTTGCTTTGCTTCTATATGCAGCGAATGGGACGCGGATCGCGATCGCCGATTTGCGTACAAGGGGAGGATTAGTTCTTCCGCTCCGGGTCGGGCCATCCGGATGCTTTGTGGACTTCCATTTCCCTTCACTGCCGCTAGTGGAGGGGGAGTACTCGTTTGGTGCTTATCTGGTTGATAGTGAGGCCGCTTCTGATTGTTTGGATATAGGGCGGGTGTATATTACGCCTAAGGTAAGCGCGGTTGGGGTGGTGCCATATAGCTCGACTGCTCGCGGCTTTCTCGAGCTTGAGTTTGGAGTGAACTATGCTGAGGGTGCTTAGAGAAGGAAATGATAATGAGGCTGCGGGGAATAATAAAGCACTTTTTGCACGGCTCCAAGTGGATGTACAGCGGTGGCTTCCCTTACTTCACTCAAGAGATCTTTTTTCCTCGCGGCTCCCAACTGTTTGATCGCGTTTGCGATGAGGGGGTTTTCGAATATGACACTGTAAGGCTCCTTCGCTCACTCGCGTCGCCTGGCACGACATATTTCGATGTCGGTGCAAATATAGGTCTGCTTGCGGTGCCTGTGCTTCAAAGTAATGCTGAAGTTCATGTAATCTCTATCGAGGCTTCGCCGGACACCATAGGCTATCTTCGCCGCACTCAGCAGAATTCTTCTTTCAGGGACCGATGGTCGATCGTGGAGTGTGCAGTGGGAAGTGCGCAGCAATCGGTTCGCTTCTTCGTATCTGCACCAAAGAATGGTGCGTACGATGGTTTGCGTGACACCGGTAGAGGCGATGCTAAGCGTGATGTCACAGTCGAGATGCGAACGCTTGACTCGATTTGGCGCGACGCCGGTATGCCGACTGTTTCGGTCGTCAAAATTGATGTGGAGGGCGGAGAGAGCGAAGTGCTGCTGGGCGCGTCTAGTTTGATTTCTCGCGATAGACCTGCGCTCATCATTGAATGGAATGAGGTAAATTTAAAGGCGTATGGGATTGAGCCAGATTATTTACTAAGGCTGTGTGATGAATTGGGTTATTTTGTTCAGGAGGTTCCTAAAATGTACAGAATTGATCGGGAGGAATTATTGAAGATTGCTATGTCGGAAACTGAGACGTTCTTGTTGTTGCCGAATAAGGCGTAGGTCTGACTGTAGTTTGTCAAATTGAGTGCGTATTGTGAAGCGAATGGCGTCGGATGACTAAGGTCCGCGTGGCGGTGGTCAACTCGCATCCGGTGCAGTATTTCGCGCCGCTCTACGCATTCCTGAATGCCGACCCGTCCATCGAGGTGACCGCCCTTTATCTCTCCGATTACAGTCTTCGCGGCGCTCGCGACGAAGGATTTGGGACGTCGTTCGCCTGGGATGTCGATCTCTTGCAGGGCTATCCCCATCAGTTCGTTGGCAGCGTCACTGAACGGAGCCCTCGCATCGGTGAGTTCTTTTCTCTGGTTGCGCCGGAGATCTGGTGCACGGTGCGTCAGGGAGGCTTCGACGCGCTTTGGCTTCACGGCCACTCCTATGCGGCCTACCTGATCGCGTTTGCCGCGGCGCGCTCAATCGATCTTCCCGTCCTCATGCGTGCCGAGACACATCTGCGCTTGTCGCGCGGCCCGGTGAAGCGGGTGCTGCGCGAGCGGATCATGAGGGCGTTCTACGAGCGCTGCGCGCGCTTTCTTGCCATCGGCTCCGCGAACGCGGAATTCTACCGTTCGCTCGGCGTGCCGGACGCAAGCATCTTCATGATGCCCTATGTTGTCGACAACTCCCGCTTCATGGGCGCAGCCTCCATGTCCGCGGATGAGCGCTCTGCCACCAGGAAAGGCCTCGCCGCTTCCGATCAGGTGCCGCTAATCCTCTACGCGTCGAAGTTCCAGCCGCAGAAGCGACCGCAGGATCTGATCGAGGCGTGCGCGATCCTCAGGGACGAGGGGCATACCTTCGATCTCGTGATGGTCGGATCGGGAGAGATGGAGGCGGCGTTGAAGTCGCTCGCCGCGGATCTGACCCTGCGCAACGTGTCCTTCCCGGGCTTCGTCAATCAGTCTGCGCTGCCGCGCGTGTATGCTGCTGCCGACATTTTCGTGCTGCCTTCCGAGCAGGAGCCGTGGGGGCTTGTGGTGAATGAGGCGATGTGTGCAGGGCTTCCGATCGTCACCACCGATGTCGTCGGTGCGGCGCGCGATCTCGTGCGGAACGGCGGCAACGGCTTTACATATCGTCCGGGCGATATTCGGGGCCTTGCCGCGGCCTTGCGGCCGCTCGTCGTCGACGGGACGCTCAGGCAGCAGATGGGGCAGCAAAGCCGGGTTATCATCAACACGTGGAGCTTCGAGGAATGCCGCGTTGGTCTGAAGGCTGCGCTCGCAAGCCTTCCCCGGAGACCCCGGGCCACCGGCTGAAGTCATGCCGTCACGATCTTCGCATGGCGCTGGTGCCGCAGCGGATGCTGTGATGTCGCCGCCGAACACACGCAGCCTACCGCGACTACTGTACATCGGCGACGTTCCGGTCGAGAACACGTACCATGGATCGCTGCAGTTGTTCCGGCTGCTCGAAACCTACCCGAAAGAGCGCCTGTTGATCATGGAGGCCGGCAATTCCCTCTCCGCGCCGGCGCGGCGGATCGAGGGCGTGCCATACCTGGAACGGCAGTCGAAGCTCTCCAGATTGCGCATCACCCGCTTCGCCGAGCCGTACTTCCTGGCGAAGATGCATCTGGCCGCCCTGCGCGCGGAACTCCTGCTTGCAGATGCGCGTCGCTTTCGACCCGAAGCCATTTTGACGGTCAGTCACGAAGTGGCTTGGCTTTCCGCGGCCGCTATTGCGCGCAGGCTCGGTGTACCTTTGCACCTCGTCTGCCATGACGAGTGGGGACTTGAAGGATGGGGCGCGCGCGGCACCGGCGCCTTCAAGGATCGCCTGTTCGGTCATCACTACCGTGCAGCTGCCTCGCGCCTGTGCATCTCGCCGGAAATGGCGTCAGACAATGAGAGCCGTTTCTGCGTCCCCGGCGACGTTCTCTATCCCTGCCGCTCACGTTCTGCGCCACGCGTGCAACCGGCCACCCCGCGACCAGGTTCCGACACGGACATCGTGTGCGGCTACGCGGGTTCGATTGCCTCTGGGGGGCTAATCCACGCCTTAGACCTGATGGCGCAGGCGCTGGAACCCATCGGCGGGACGCTGCGCATTTTCGGTCCCTTCACCGCCGAGCATGGCCGCTCGCGGGGGATTTCGCGCCGCAATATTGAGTTCGTCGGGCACGCTGATCCGCTGATCCCGACGCTGCGCGAGAAGGTCGACCTTCTCTACCTGCCAATGTCGTTCGCGGATGAAGACCGTGCGAACATGCGGATTTGCTTTCCGAGCAAGCTTGCGGACTACACGCTTGCCGGCTTGCCCATCGTGATCATGGGCCCCGACTATTCGTCGGCCGCACAGTGGACATTGTCAAACCCCGATGCGGCGAAGCTTCTCACGCACCCCGATGTGGCGGCTCTGCGCGAGGCCGTAACGACCGTCGCTGGCGATCCCGCGCTTCGTCTGCGGTTGAGCGCGGCAGCCCTGGCGGATGGCGAGCGATATTTTTCGCATGCCGCCGCCTTCGAGAAGTTGAGCCAAGTGCTTTCCCGCGCGCGCCTCGCACAGAGCCGGGTGGCAGCGTGACGGCTTCGTCGCCCGCTTGGCAGGTCGCCGTTCCCACGTACCGGCGACCGGGCCTCCTGCAGCGCGCGCTCAGTTCGCTGTTGGCTCAAACCGAGCCCCGGTGGCAGGCGACCGTCTACGACGACTCGCCGGACCGTGAGGCGCGCGCGGTCGTCGAGAGCATCGGTGACGCGCGCATCCGCCATGTCGGGAATGCCCTCCGGCTCGGCGCCGCGGGCAACATCGACAGATGTTTCGGGCGGGAGAGATTGCAAGGGCCGGGCCTCGGCTTGGTGTTGGAAGACGACAACTTCCTGCTGCCGGATTTCTTCGCCTTCGCCGGAGAGCAGATGACGCGAACGGGCGCGTGGATGGCCCTCTTCAACCAGCGCATCTGGTCGGACGCCGAGGGCATGATTAGCGAAGCCCGGACGACGCGAGGCGCTTGGTTTTCCGATGGTTGGGTGAGCCCCTTCGACCTTCACGCCAGCCTGCTGCTGTTCGAAGGGCTGTCGAACGGCGGTATCGTGTGGCGGCTCGATGGGCCCGGCACTCTCGAAGTGGGACGGATGGTAACGTATACCAGCCTGCACGAGTTCTGCCGGTCGTTGCTGGTGCACGAGCCCTTCTGGTTTTCTTCGCGCGCGCTTTCCGTGTGGACGGCCAACAGCGCTGCGGAGACGGCGCGGAAAGGCGAAGTCAATCGGATCATCACTCGCGGGCGTCAGACGATTACGCGCACCGTGCTGCATTGGCATGGCAGGGCGGCAGTGTATCAGGCCGCGCGAAAGTGTTCGGAAGATGGGCCTCGGCGGCAACTCGTGAGCACCTTGCTGCACGCCGGCTTCCTGGGCGCAGCGTTCGCAATTGATGCGCGGATGTCTATAGCCTGTCTCGGCACCGCGGCGAAAGGAGCCCTGTCGAGGGCGTTGGTCGCGGATCCCTGCGCGGCGTTTGTGTCGACCCTCGCGGCGCGGCAGCCATGAACGAAGCGATCCTGCTGCCGATCTGCGCGGTGATCCCGACGATGGATCGCGCCGCCGTCCTCGAGCGTACGCTCCGCTCGCTTTTCGCGCAAAGCTGCCTGCCTTCGCAGATTGTCGTCATCGATGGCTCCACCGACGGACACAGCCGCACGCTCCTCGCCGGGCTCGCCTGGCAGCATCCGCGTCTGCGCATGGAGTGGTTGCACGCCGACAAGCGCGGCGCGGCGGCGCAGAGAAACCAAGGCGTGCGGGCTGCGCGGCAACCCTTCATCCTGTTCATGGATGACGACATTCTCTTCGACGACGCGTGCCTTGCCCGCCTGTGGCGCGCTTTCGAAGCCGATAGCTGTCTCGGTGGCGCCAGCACCATGATCAAGAACCAGCGCTACGAAAAGCCCGGCTGCGTGAGCCGGACAATCTACGCAATCTTCGACGGCAAGCCATCTCGCACCTACGCAGGCCGGGTGATCGGGCCCGCGGTCAACCTTCTCCCCGAGGACAACGACGACTTGCCGGAGGTCATGCCGGTCGAGTGGCTGAATACGACATGCACGCTGTACCGAGCGAGCGCACTGCCGACACCGACATTCGATTCCGTATTCTCGGGCTATTCCCTCATGGAAGATGTGACGCTCTCCTTGCGGGTGGCGAAGACGTGGCGCATCGCCAACGCCCGCACGGCCCGCATCTTCCACGACAGCCAGCCCGGCGCGCACAAGTCGAACGTCGCGGACCTTGCCGAGATGTCCGTCCTGAACCGGCACTACGTCATGACATCCGTACTTGAGCGCAGACGGATCCGTGACTACGCCGCGTTGCTGCTCTGGGAAGCGTTCCAGTCTGCGGCGGCCCTGCGCGGCGGCGCCGACAAGTCGCCTGTTGCTGATGTGCTGCGTGGAAAGGCGCGCGCCGTCGCCCGTCTCGTCCGTAGCAGCAGGCCCGGGAGCGGGAGCGCACCGTGACCCCTGGCGACACGGGATTTTCTAAGGCGGACGTACGAGACACACCGAGCCGCGCGGACGTCGCCGTCATCATCCCGACATTCGAGAGAGGGACGCTGGTGTTCGAGACCCTGACCCGCGTGCAGGCGTGCGAGCCGCCGCCGGCCGAGATATGGGTGCACATCGATGAGGTCGATGGCCGCTTGGAGCAGGCATTGGCCGCCCGCTTTCCCGATGTGCATGTGATCTCGTCGGTCGTCCGGCTTGGTCCCGGCGGCGGCCGCAACGCGTGCCTGCAGAGGTGCACTTCGCCGTTCGTCGTCAGCCTCGACGATGATTCCTATCCCGTCGATCAGAATTTCTTTGCCGTGGTGGAGCAGTTGTTCAAGCGGCATCCTGAGGCCGCCTTGATTACGGCGGCGATCTGGCACCGCAATGAAGCGGAGATCCCGTTGGGTGATACCTTCCGCCCTCAAGCGAGCTTCACAGGATGCGGACACGCGATACGGCTTAGCGATTATCTCAGCATTCCAGGCTACGTTCCGCGGCCTGTCGCCTATGGTCTCGAAGAGACGGATGTCGCCCTGCAACTGTTCGCCCAGGAACGCGGCCTGTTCTACTCCGACGCCCTTCGCGTCTTCCACGACACCGAACTCAGGCATCACGCCGAGCCGGAAATCGTTGCGGGAGTTGTTGCGAACGCGGCGCTGCTGCCGTTCCTGCGATATCCGATGCTGCTGTGGCCGCTCGGGGCGTTGCAGCTCATGTCCACCCTTAGGTATTGCATCGGCGCCGGACGGACGCGGGGCCTGTTGAGCGGTCTTTCGCGTATCCCGAAGGACTACTGGCAATTTCGATCCTATCGGCGCGTGCAGCCTGCAGCGGCAGTCGCTCGCTACGTCCTGTACCGCCGTCGTCACGATCGGTCATCTCGTGCAGCTTGAACCACTCCTCTTGCGGGTCCCGCGCGGCTTGATGAGCCGGATACGCGTGGCCTTCTATCGCGGGCTCGGCATGAGAATCGGCGTGCGCAACCGCATCGAGGGGGGCGGGCGATGCAGGCGGCTCTCGCAAATCCGCATCGGCGACTGGAACGCCTTCACGCAAGGCTGCTGGTTGTGGCCGCAGGATACGCAGAGCGATAAGCTGCGCATCTCGATCGGCAATGGTAACTTCTTCAACCGCAACTTGATGATCGACGCGTGTGGGCTGGTCGAGATCGGGGACCACAACATGGTCGGGCCGGATGTCTATATCACCGACAGCAACCACTCCTTCGGAGCGGGCGTCTCTGTGCGTGAGAGTCCGATGGACGTGGGGCGCGTGAAAATCGGCAACGGCTGCTGGATCGGCGCCAAGGCCGTGATCCTTGCGAACGTTGAATTGGGCGATGCATGCGTTGTGGCAGCCGGCGCCGTAGTCACGAAAAGCGTGCCCGCAGGTGCCATGGTCGGCGGTGTTCCGGCGCGGTTGATGTTGCGAAACGAGCCAGGGCAAGGGTTCCCCCGATGAAGGTTCTGCTTGCGCATCCGGGGACGCAGTACTCGCACAGGCTTGCGAAGGAGCTTTCGGACCTTCACCTTCTGAGCGAATTCCACACAGGCTTTGCTCTTGCCGGAGAGAGCTTGGTCGCGCGCGCCGTCAGACACGCGCCGGCGATCATTCAGGACAAGATTTCAAACCGAATCGCGGCAGGATTGCAGGCCGAAAAGGTGGTGCGATATCCATTGCTTGAGCTTCGCGCCCTGCAGCGGCATCGCGCGCACCGGGGCGCGCAGGAAGAAATCTTCTTTCAGCGAAACAAGGACTTTCAGGAAGCCATTCCGCGCGGATCGCTCGCCGCCGCTGACGCCGTCATCGGTTTCGACACGTCTTCCTGGTTACTCGCCGCAGCGTGTCGCGACGCAGGGATAAGCTTCATTCTCGACCAGAGCATCGGTCATTCGGCGAGCAAGGCCGCCGTCTATCGGAGCATTGCAGAAACCTTTCCGCACTGGAGTGGTAGCGTGAGAGGCCATCCGCAGTTTCTTCGCGCCGCTGAAGACGCTGAACACGCGCTGGCCACGCGCATCTCCGCCGCGAGCACCTTCAGCATCGACACGCTGGTAGAGAACGGCGTCCCGCGCGAGAAGATTTGGCTCAACCCCTACGGTGTGGATGCGCGCAAGTTCGAGGTTCGCGGCTCCGATAGGGGACGGCCGCTTCGCTTTCTGTTCGTGGGCGCGGTCACGGCCCGCAAGGGTGTGCCGCTGCTGCTCGAGGCGTGGTCGCGGCTGTGCCCGTCGCAAGCGGAACTTTGGCTGGTCGGTCCGGTGTCCGACGACGATCGACGCCTGATCGGAGAGCCGCCGGGCGTCCGCGTGCTGGGTGCGATGCCGCACGACAAGATTCCCGACGCCATGCGTGCGTGCGATGTCTTCGTGTTTCCGAGCCTGTTCGAGGGTTTCGGTCTTGTCATCCTGGAAGCCATGGCCTGCGGCCTCCCTGTGATTTCGACAGCAGCGACGGCTGGGCCGGATGTCTATCGTGACGGTGAGGGCGGATGGATCGTTCCGACTGGAGATGCCGAAGCCCTCGCGCGCACGATGGACGCGTGCCTGGCACGCCCCGTGCACAACGAAGAGATGGGCAGGCTCAGCCGGGCGATCGCCGAGCAGCACACCTGGGAGCGCTACGGTGAGCGCTGGCGCATGCACCTCGCAACGCTCGCGGCGTGAGTGGGTGGAATGGAACACGCACAGCATCGAGGGCACTGCGTGCGCAGAGTCATCGGGGGGATAGGCCGTGGCTAAAGTGATGGTTGTTTGCGGCGCGGCATATGTCTCGGGCAAGGAGGTCATGACGCTCGAACTCCTCAGGGGCTTGAAGCAGACCTTGATCGAGACACATGCGATCACGAGCGTGTGGAATAACGGAGACTTCATACGGGCGTTGGACGAGATGGGGGTGGGCCACACACAGATGGCCCTGGGGTTCATCTCGGCCACCCTTCGCTGGTCCCCCATGAAGATGACCGCAGATCAGATCTTGAGGTGGCCATTGCTTCTGCGCCGCTATCGGCGTGCTCTGAAATATGTGGCGCCCGATGTCGTTGTGCACACCAATTGGCATCATTTGATTGTCCTCCTTCCGTTCCTGAGACCGGACCGGGATATGTTCTGGGTTCATGAATGCATCCAGAAAGCGCCGCGTTTTGCACAGCTGTTCCGGATGCTGTCGGGCCGCCTCAAGGTATTCGTCGCGGTATCTCATGCCGTGGCTGACTCCCTCATGGCCAATGGGGTGCCCAAGAGCCAGATCGTGGTTATCCATAATGGGATCAGGGATACGTACCCGGCCAACGGTGAGGTTCGAGCTCGCCAGGATTCCGTCGTTGTGGGCATCGTTGGGCAGATCATAAGGACCAAAGGCCATGAAGATGCAGTGGCGGCCTTTGCCCACCTGGCGCAGGAAATAGATAATGTCACCCTTCACATTATCGGTAGCGGAGATGCGGATTTCATTGCGGGAATTAAGAATGCAATAGAAAGCCGAAAACTAACGGACAGGGTCGCTTGGCTCGGATACTTGAAACGCGAAGAAATCTTTAAGAATGTCGATGTTTGTCTTGTCCCAAGTCGTACCCCGGAGGCGCTCCCAACGGTTGCGATCGAGGCCGCGCTATGGAAGAGACCGGTTGTTGCAACCTCGTGCGGTGGGCTCCCGGAGATTATCGAGGATGGAAGAAGCGGCCTTCTCTGTGCTGCTGGTGACCCAGAGAGTATCGCGATCGCGACAAGGAAGCTTCTACTGGATGAGGAACTCAGAAAGTGCATGGGCGAGTTTGCTCGCAGCTCGGCGATTGAGAAGTTCAGCGCGCAGCGGTTCATCCTCAAGTTTGAGTCATTGCTCACTGACGCCGTGGCTGGCCGAAAAATAGCAGCGATAGCGTCATGACCGTGCCGCGTGGGCCTGCCGCTGTGAGAACAAGCAGCACGTGGATCGAGGTGTCGCCGCCTCCCGGAGTACGGCTCGTCTCAGTTCTACTTGCTCTTTCAAGTCTCTTGCGCAGCCCAGATCCGATGGGGGGGGTGCTGGCGGCTGGCGCACTTTTTGTTGCGACTTCATTGGTATGGCGCCCGGGAGAGGCTCCAATCCTGTTGTTTCTCATATTCTATCATTGGGTTCAGGCGGCCACGCTTCCTGTCCAGGCCATGCTGGCAGCTGCGCCTATGAGTGAGTTTCTCGTGCTCGGGAAGACTGTCGTTTCGCCCGAGGCGTTGGAGCATGCGACAGTTCTTTCCCTGTCTGCGATTGTTGCGTTGGCATTCGGTATCGCGCTTGGTGCTGGGGCGCCGCGGCGCGGCAATTCCGATATGGCTAGGCAAGTCATTCTCAGGAGAAACGACTCCGTTTTCTTCGGCATGTACGCAGTGTCTGCCGCGCTTGCGACTGCCGTTGGTGCTGTAGCCTGGATCCAGCCTGGGCTGGCGCAACCCCTGGTCGCGCTGGCGGGCTTCAAATGGGCGTTCTACTGGCTGCTTGCGTATCATTCGTTCGTCTCGGGCGGCACGTTGCGCTACTTTGCCCTGGCGTTCGCAATCGAGTTCGTTGCTTCGATCGGCGGATTCTTCGCCGATTTCCGTGCCGTGTTTGTGATGACCGCGTGCGCGTTCATCGCGGCGGGCATGCGGCTTACCAGGGGCGCCCTTGCGGCAGTTGCGGTGTTGGTTGTCGTCGTGATCTTTCTCGCGACGCTTTGGACGGCAATCAAGGGCCCGTACAGGGCCTTCGTGTCCGGCGGCCAGGCGACGCAAGTTGTCAGTGTCGGCTTCCCGGAGAGGGCCGCAAAAATCGCGGAGCTGGTGTCTGAGATCGATGCGGTCGCAATGACCGAGGCTGCTGCAACGCTGGCCGAACGGTTTGCTTATGTCGAGGTGTTCGCCGCCGTCATCGAGGTCGTACCAGCGCTGATACCTCACGAGGCGGGGGCGCTTTGGATCGACGCCCTGACCCGGCCTTTCATGCCGAGGCTGCTATTCCCCGACAAGGCCGCTTTGAACGACTCGCAGCAAGTTAACAAATATTCTGGGCTTCAAGTCTCAGGCATAGAGGAAGCGACGTCGATCAGCATTGGCTACGTTGGCGAGACCTATATCGATTTCGGTTCGTACGGCGTCGTGCCCGCGATCTTCCTATGGGGCGTCGTCATTGGTTTGGTCTATCGATGGATTTCCTACGGCTCCGCGACACGCGGGCCTCTTGGAATGGGGCTGGCCTGTGCGGCCTTGTTTCCCATTTCCGCATTGGAAACCAGTTTGCCAAAAGCTGTCGGTCTTCTCGCGACAACATCGTTGGCGGCAGTCGTGGTGAGTAGGTTACTCGTGCCGCGCCTCTGCGGATGGCTGCAGGTGAAGCCGGACCGCCGCACATGAGGGTGCTGCTGGTCGCAACGAGTTTCGACCGGAGTTACGGAGGGCCAGCCTCCTCGGTGCCGCAACTTGGCGCCGCGCTGGCGGCCTCGGGCATCGATGTGGGGCTCTGGGCGCCCAACAACACCGCGCGACTGGTCCAGGGCAAAGAGGGTACCACGCTGCTGGGCGGCACGCTCGACCAAGCCTGCGCCGCGTTCGGCCGTCCCGACGTCATCCACGACAATGGCATCTGGCTCGCGCACAACCACCAGGTGGCGCAGCGCGCGCTGCGTGCATCCATCCCGCGGATCGTGAGCACGAGAGGCATGCTCGAGCCGTGGGCGCTAAACTACAAGCGGCTGCGCAAGCGGGTCGCTTGGACGCTATACCAGCGGCGTGATCTGGAACGGGCGGCGCTGCTCCATGCCACTGCGTCCATGGAAGCGGACAACATCGCAAGGCTTGGCTTGCGGGTGCCGGTTGCCACGATCCCCAACGGCATCGATGTCGCCATACGCACGCGCGCGCCCTATGCCGATCCCGCGCGCACGCGCGTGGCCCTATTCCTGAGCCGCATCCATCCGAAGAAGGGGCTGCCGACGCTCATCGAGGCATGGCGTCTGGTCCGGCCTTCGAATTGGGAACTGCACGTCGCCGGTCCGGACGAGAGCGGGCACCGGGCGGACATCGAGCGTCTCGTCACGCGGGCCGGGCTGGCGCAGACTATTAAGCTCATCGGGCCGCGCGATGGAGAGGCGAAGGCCGATGCCTACAGGACGGCCGATCTGTTTGTGCTGCCGTCATTTTCCGAGAACTTCGGCATCGTGATTGCCGAGGCCCTGGCGTACGGCACGCCCGTCCTGAGCACCACAGGTACGCCTTGGGCGAGCCTGTTGGAGAAGGATTGCGGGTGGTGGGTGGCCCCGTCGCTGGAGGGGATCGCGGAGGGATTGCGGCAGGCCACAGCATGCGGAGACGCGCGCCGCCACGAGATGGGCTTGCGCGGCCAGGCGCTGGTTCAGTCCGAGTTCTCCTGGAACGGCATCGCGCAACGGTTCAACGAGGTCTACGCGAAGCTCTGTTCCGGTCCGGCACATGCTGCCTCTGCACGTCCACTTGGCATGGAGTTGAAGGATGCTGATCCTGGGTCTAAACGCCTATCACGGTGACAGCGCCGCTTGCCTGGTGTCGAACGGGGAGGTCGTCGCAGCGGCCGAGGAGGAGCGCTTCAGACGCATTAAACACTGGGCGGGCTTTCCGGAACTCGCCATCCGTTACTGTCTGCGAGAGGCGAAGGTGACTATGGCGGATCTCGACGTGGTCGCCATCAATTCCGATCCGCGTGCCAATTTCTTGAAGAAGAGCGCGTACGCGTTGCTCGATCGGCCAGACCCTCGTCTGATCATCAACAGATTGCAGAACCAGTCCAAGCGGAAGTCCATCGAGGACGAGATCGCGAGAGGTTTTGCCGAGCCGTTTCGCGGGCGCGTGCTGCGCGTCGAGCATCACTTGGCGCATATCGCCTCGGCGTTCCTGGTATCGCCGTTCGAGGAGGCCTGCGTCGCGTCCATTGATGGCTTCGGTGATTTTTCGTCCGCTGCCTGGGGCGTCGGGCGCGCAGATGCGATCACTGTGGAGGGGCGGGTATTTTTTCCCTATTCGCTCGGCGTCTTCTACCAGGCGCTCACCCAGTTCATCGGGTTTCCGCACTATGGCGACGAGTACAAGGTGATGGGGCTGGCGCCATATGGCACGCCCGCCTACCTGCCCCAGATGCGCAATATCGTGAAACTGAAGAACGACGGCGGCTTCGAATTAGATACGCGCTATTTTAGGCATCATCGGGAGAAGATCGACTACGCCTGGGATGGCGGCAGCCCGCATGTCGGCACGCTCTACGCACCCGCGATGCAGGAGCTTCTGGGCCCGGCGCGGCAGAAGGACGAGCCGTTGGAGCAGCGGCACCGGGATCTCGCCCGTTCCATACAGGCCATGTACGAGGAGGCGTTCTTCCACCTGCTCGGCGCCCTCCATGACAGGCACAAGCTGGACAGCCTCACGCTCGCCGGTGGCTGCGCCATGAACTCCGTCGCAAACGGCAAGGTGATGCGGCAATCACCGTTCAAACGCCTCTATGTGCAGTCCGCAGCCGGTGATGCGGGTGGCGCGATCGGCGCGGCCATCTACGCCTGGCACGAATGCGCGCCGCAGGCAGCGCCCAGCGCCGGCGCGGTCCCCGCGCGCGTTCTCGCAGGCGACGCGTCGGTGAAGCGTCCCGTCATGGAGCACGCCTATCTTGGCCCATCTGCGGATGCGACGGAGATCGCAGCGCTGCTGGACGGGCGGAGAAAGCAGATCGAAGAGGGCGGCTGCCTGGTCAAGCAAATCGATGACGAGGCGCATCTGTGCGGCGTCACGGCTGAGGCCATCTCCAGAGGTGACGTAGTCGGCTGGTTTCAGGGACGCATGGAATGGGGACCGCGAGCGCTCGGAAACCGCTCGATCGTGGGCGATCCTCGACGCGCCGACATGAAGGACATCCTGAACCTCAAGATCAAGCGGCGTGAAAGCTTCCGTCCCTTCGCCCCCTCGGTGCTCAAGGAGCACGTTGCGGAATGGTTTGAAGAAAACGGCGATGTGCCTTTCATGATGCAAGTCTACCAAATCCGAGAGAAGAAGCGCGGGCAGATCCCTGCGGTGACACACGTCGATGGATCGGGCCGCCTTCAGACGGTGTACAGGGAGACTAACCCTCGTTACTGGCTGCTTATCGAGAAGTTTCGGGAGCTTTCCGGCGTGCCCATGGTGCTCAACACCTCGTTCAACGAGAACGAGCCCGTGGTCTGCTTGCCTGAGGAAGCGCTCGATTGCTTCCTTCGCACCAAAATGGACATGCTGGTCCTCGGCAACCACCTCGTCCAGCGCAAGCGCTAGTGCTGGTCGTCGAGAGGGCACAGTTGGCTTGAAGTGGCACTCACCGCAGCCGCTCGATCACGGTGCGCTAGAGGCGAGGCCGGGATTGCCGGCATTGACCTCGCTGAGGTTTGTAGCGGCCATGGCAGTTGTGCTGTTCCACTATGACTCCGACAAGAGCCTGTTTCCGGTTTGGGCCTCATCGTTCGGCTACTCGGCGGTTTCCTTCTTTTTCGTGCTGTCTGGTTTTATTCTCACCTACGCTCATTGGGATAACCGTGTAAAGCACGGGCTCAATGTCGCGGCTGGTGAGTTTTATACCGCTCGCATCGGGCGCATCGCTCCTGTCTATGCATTTTCGCTGCTCCTGTCGGCGCCGTTCTTTGTCTATGGATACTTGGTTTCACATCAGATGAGCGGGCCGCTCTTCCTAATGGCGACTGCGCTGGTGCCATTGCTTTTGCAGGCTTGGGTGCCGCCCATCGCGCTTGCCTGGAACATCCCGGCTTGGTCCCTTTCGGTTGAGGCCTTCTTCTACCTGATGTTCCCCCTGATGCTGCCTCGTCTCGCAGGACTTCGGCCGCTCAGCGTGCTTGGGGCCTCGATCGCCCTCGTCGGCGCTGCAGCGATGGCCCGGTCATGGCTGAGGCTGATCGGCCCGTCGGGCGATCGGAATTGGCAGTACTTTCTGGACTACTTCCCGCTATTTCATCTGCCGCAGTTCAGCCTCGGCATTGCAATTGGCCTTGTATTTCTAAAAGCGCGGAAGCCGACGGGGATGACGGCCGATGCTTTGGCGGCGATCGCACTCGCGATGCTTTGTTTCGTTGTCGTCCAAGCCCAGAGCCATTGGATGCTGAGCAACAGCTTGCTGTTGTCGCTCGTGTTTGGCAGCCTCGTGTATACCTTGGCCGCATCACAGGGCGGTCCTGTAGCAAGGCTTTTGTCTGTTGCGCCGCTGGTGTTCCTTGGCCAAGCGAGTTATGCGGCGTACGTACTCCATATCCCCATCCTTGTCTTGTGGAAGTCTGCAGCCAAGCGGGTGGACATTCTCGAATGCGGACCTATTGCAAATTTTGGTATCTACATCGCCATTCTCATCGGGATGAGCATCGCGACTTTTATTTTGCTGGAACGTCCAGCCAAGAACTGGGTCCTCAGACTGCGATTCTCTCACGTCGACGCAACGCGAGGTTGATCAAAGAGCCCGTCTCTTAACATTCTGTGAGGGTTGCAAACATCGGCCGAGTGGGCGGCAGCTTTGCGCTACAACCCGCTACCTGACCTAATTTCATTCGAACTGTCTTTGCCGTCTGGTCGTACTTTAAAGGCTCAAGGCAAAGTGGGCTTGTTGCGGGTGATGATCGATCTCGATACCGAAACTCTCGAGATCGATCATGCTGCGCGCTCTGCTGAGCAAGCAGCTGGCCTTGCCCAGCGTTTTTCTGTTTCTGAGTTTCCAAGCAATGCCAGATTCAAAGTGAATGGAGAACTTTCAACGGGCAATTGCTCCATTCCCGATTGCCTCTCTGTACCGTCAGAAGCTCCCCCGACCGCGCATATCAACCCCTGACGCGGTGCGACGCTACGCTATTCTTGTCGGGGCGGTCATACCGGGCGGAGGGAGCTGGCGAAGTTGCGGATTTCCTTCGGCTAGCGATTGCAGCGCTTCGCGCCAACGAAAATCATTTGTAATCCTGTGGGAAACGACGCTTCATCATGAATATCCAGGCACGCTGATTAAACGCCCGCCCAGTGAACAGATTTGTCCGGCCCATTTCTTCCCAATACGCTTGAGCAAACTGCAGCGCCAGAAGCATTGCTTCGTGGAAATCAGGATGGACTTTGGTCCATTCGGTTAGGGTATCTCGATTGACATGGAGAGCAGAAGCCATCTCCACACGGGACTTCCCCTCTTTGCCGAGGCGAATGACCACCTTGCAATAGGCAGGATCATATTTGGATGGGCGACCAACGCCGCGCCGCACCGATTTTGCAGTTGGCGGACGAGCTAACCTTCGCCGAAGCGTCCTGCCCGGATGCAATTCTCGCGTTCTCAGATCATCGTGCTCATCCGGTTTGCTGTTTTCAGCCGGAAGTCGGTCCTCTGCAGGAATTTGGCTTCTTGTACTTTCATTGGTTAGTCCAGCTGCTAAATGATTCGCAGTCAGCATATCAGAACAAACAGCGAACCGCAAAGGATTGCAGGGCCATTCGCTAAGTTAATCGAAGTACTTAGATCACCAGGCAGTTACCCTCCCTACGCTGCTGCTGACGACGGGTGTGCCAAATTCGTCATCTGCTTCGGCGCGCTACAGGGCTAGGTCGATGAGGTGGCGCTTGCGCATTATCCCGCATCTGATTGCCGCCAGCCCCTACCGACGAGCGCCATAATATCCTCAGCCGTTTTGGGGACGCATGCCTATCGCGATCCGGCATACCCGTTCATTGCCAGCCCTATGCGACACATCATGAGTCGAGCACGGCGGACCCGTAAACTCGTCAGACACTCCTATGCCCAATGCTCCTTCTTAGGCAAACTCCACATGGTGCCCCTGCGATGGCCGCCGCCCACATGCCAGGCAGGGCTGAAGCAAGGGACTTAATTGCTCCTTGTGCGTAGCCGCAGTTTTCAGGAAAGCTAGCGCAGTTTGCGCCATTGCCGGTTCTCGTCAAAGCGACACAACTCGCTTTAAGGCGAAAAGTCTGAAAGCTGCGATGACGATGGGGTAGATGGGACCGACCGGACCATCTCGGTTCTCAAATCGACACCATTGCATTGCGTTGCGGTGAGTGGTCCAATCGCGGCGCAGCTTGCGCTATTTTGACTGACGCACGAGCAGGGCTGACACCAAGCCCTTTTCCCGCTCGGGGCTCGCCGCGCCGCGAGGTGATTTAGTCGCGTCGCCAACGGAACTGAGCTGCTGCCGGTTCCGTAGAACCACCCTTAGCTTATCCGGCCCGCGCTTCGAACTCCATCGGGCTCAGATATCCAATCGTCGAGTGCCGACGACGGGGATTGTAGAAGCGCTCGATATAGTCGAAGACGTCGGCGCGGGCTTGGTCGCGCGTGCGGTAGATCT
>RXJK01000069.1:24859-26625 GCA_003963125.1 Hyphomicrobiales bacterium | reverse complement strand
GGTGCGTACTGTCGCAAGAGCACTGGGCTGGAACATCAAGGGCCACCATCTTTACCGGTGGCAATCTAGGCGTAGCGGCCGCAATTTCTGTTAAACGATATGCAGCGTGTGCGGACGTGATTAACAAAACGTCAACGCATGTCGCAAACGTGGTCACGAATCGCCGGAGAGCGGACGATGCCGCTCTCCGGGGTGTTGTAGCGTCAGGACGCCGCCTTGCCGCCGAAGCGGCGCAGGATCGTGCGCGCATTGGCGATGCGGGCACCGCGGGCTTCGCCCGACGAGCGTTCGTAGTGGATGTCGAACAGGGCAGCAGCGGAGGCCGCGTCACCGGCCCGCTTGAGAATGCGGCCCGAGTCTTTCCAGGGGCTGTTGGGATGCGTGAGCTCCCACTGGATGTAGGCGAGCTGATCCTTGAAGGACGCCTTGGCGAACGGATAACCGAACACGTTGCGGAAGCGCGTCACGCGTTCCGCACGCCACTGCGCGATGCCACCCGAGTGGATCGAGCAGTTGAGTGCCGGACCGCACTCGGCCTGCAGGTTGCCGACGATGCCGGCCGCCTGATGCTCCGACCATCCTTGCGAGACGAAGTAGCGGAAGGCGGCTTCAGGCAGGCTCTTGGGCGCAGCGGGCTCCGCCTTCTTCACGTCCGGCTCGGCAGGCTTGGCGACCGCAGCTTCCGGCGGAATCGCAGCCGTCGTAACAGGCTTCGCCGCAACCGCGACGGTCTCGTCCTTGTCGAGATAGCCGCGGAAGGCCCAGCCTTTCAGGGTCTCGTGCTGCACGGGGCACCACATCCCCTGGCAGGCGCCCGTGAACGCAATGCCGCGCGTGTCGTGGTGGAACACGCCGATGACGCCGTAGCGCGTGGAGGGACCGCTGCGCACGTTGAGGCCGTCGTTGGGCTGGATCTTCACGACCTTGAAGCTGGGCGCCTTGACTTGCTCCGGAGACGGAGCAGGCGACTGCGCGTGGGCAGCTGTGAGGCACGCGGCGCCGACAGCCAATCCGAACGTTGCAACAAAAGATCTGAGCATTCCCCTCGGCTCCTTTACTGATACGAGTTTGGGACGGGGGACGGTTCTATCAGCAGTGTGGCGAGAAGGGGGAAGCTTGGGTTTGTCGGCGCCGCGCGCCGCGCGTGCGCCAATTGTCACGGCGCTGAATGCATCGCCGCAACTTCGACGTGTTACAACCGATGCTCGCAAAAAAGCGCTGCGAAGGTGCACCACTGCGTGTCATTCTCTAGTTTGTGGCGGAAAATCAGCGCGACTATCGCGTCGGTTGTGATCATGAACTGCGCAGCATGCGCGCCATGCAAGGGAGAGTGACGTGAGCCTGTCCGTCGATATCAATGCCGATGCCGGAGAAAGTTTCGGACGCTGGTCGCTCGGCAGCGACGAGACGTTTCTGCCGCACGTGTCCTCCGTGAACATCGCCTGCGGCTTTCACGCGGGCGATCCGGTGACGATGCGCAAGACGGTGCAGATCGCCAAGCAGCACGGGCTCGGCGTTGGCGCGCATCCGGGCTTGCCGGACCTTCTGGGCTTCGGCCGACGGGTGATCGCGATGGATCCCGCGGAGCTTGTCGATGCGGTGCTGGTCCAGATCGGCGCGCTGTCTGCGATCGCGGCGACGGAGGGCGTAAAGCTCGCGCACGTGAAGCCGCACGGCGCGCTCTACAAGATGCTGTCGCTCGATGCGGCATTGTCCGCGGCCGTCGGCGCCGGTGTGGCAAAGCTCGATCCGCGCCTGTTCGTCGT
>RXJK01000069.1:7402-24787 GCA_003963125.1 Hyphomicrobiales bacterium | reverse complement strand
TCTCGACTACGATGCCGACGGCGGGCTCATCATCGAGCGCATCGCGACACCGCGCGATCCAGAGGAGGTTGCCGCGCGCGCCGTCCGCCTGGTCCGTGAGAAGAAGCTGCGCACGCGCGCGGGCACGGATATCGCGGTCGATGCGCGGACCATCTGCCTGCACGGCGACCGCCCGAACTCGACCGAGGTGGCACGCGCGGTGAAGACGGCCCTTCAGGCAGCGGGGGTCACGGTGGCGCCCCTGGCGAGCATTCTCTGAAGCGGCGCGCCTACTTCGCCCTCTGCGCGTTCTGCCCGTAGGATTTGAACTTCTCGATGACGACGTCCATCTCGGCGTCGGAGAGAATGTGCGGCGAGCCGAGCGCCAGCACGTCGATGTACATCTGCGCGAGGCTCTCGACTTCTGCGGCGAGTTCGAGCGCCTGCGCGGGCGTCGCCGCCACTGCGATCTGGCCATGGTTGGCCATCAGGCACGCGTTGCGCTGCTGCAGGCCGGCCACCACATGCTTCGACAACTCGGCCGTGCCGAAAGTGGCGTAGGGAACGAGAGGAATGTCACGTCCCCCGGCCACCGCGACCATGTAGTGGAAGGCCGGGATCGCCTTGCGTGCGCAGGCGAGTGCCGTGGCACTGCGCGAGTGCGTGTGCACGATGGCGCCGATATCTGTGCGGGCGCGATAGGCATCGAGATGGAAGCGCCACTCGCTCGATGGCTTCAGGCTGCGCGGCGGGGCGCGGCCCTCGAAATCGACGGGAACGATGTCGCCGAGCTTCAGCGCGTCGTAAGGCACGCCGCTCGGCGTGATCAGCATGCCCTCGGCCGTGCGCGCCGAGACGTTGCCGCTCCGCCCGGGGGAGAGGCCGCGCGCGCTCATGGCCTGCGCCGTCTCGATGATGGCCTTGCGCAAGGCGCTGTCGGTTGGAGGCGCCTTCACCGCGCATGCTCCGGATAAAGTGCGGCAAGGCCCTCGGCGCTGGCCGGCGCGACCCCACGCTCCGTGATGAGACCCGTGACGAGCCGCGCCGGCGTGACGTCGAAGGCGGGATTGGCAGCCGGCGTGCCGGGTGGTGCGATCTCGACAACAGCGACAGTGCCGTCGGCGAGCCGGCCCGTCATCTGCAGCACCTCGCCGGCGTTGCGCTCCTCGATCTCGATGGCGCGCCCGTCGTCGAGACCCCAGTCGATGGTGGAGTGGGGCAGGGCGACATAGAACGGCACGCCATTGTCGTGCGCGGCGAGCGCCTTGAGATAGGTGCCGATCTTGTTGGCGACGTCGCCCGAACGTGTGGTGCGATCCGTGCCGACGATGCAGATGTCGACCTTGCCGTGCTGCATCAGGTGGCCGCCCGCGTTGTCGGCGATCAGCGTGTGCGGCACGCCGTGCGCGCCGAGCTCGAAGGCCGTGAGCGCCGCGCCCTGGTTGCGCGGGCGCGTCTCGTCGACCCAGACATGCACCGGGATGCCGGCATCGTGCGCCGTGTAGATGGGTCCCGTCGCCGTGCCGATGTCGACGCAGGCGAGCCAGCCCGCATTGCAATGCGTGAGGATGTTGACGGGCGTGCCCTTCGGCTTGCGGGTCGCGATCGCCTGGATCAGCGCGGCGCCATGCTCGCCCATGCGCCGGCAGGTCTCGACGTCCGCGTCGGCCATGCCGGCCGCCATGGCGTATGCGGCAGTGGCGCGTTGGTCCGGCCCGAGCGGCGCAACGGCCCGCCGGACCTCTTCGAGCCCCCAGCGCAGGTTCACGGCTGTCGGCCTCTGCGCGGAGAGCATCTCGATTGCGGACGCCATGGCGCCGTCGGAGGCGTCGGCCCGCAGCGCAAGCGCGAGCCCATAGGCGGCCGCAACCCCGATCAGCGGCGCCCCGCGCACCTGCATCGTCTTGATCGCGCGCGCCGCATCGGAGACGTCGCGCAGCCGCACAATCTCCAGCGCATGCGGCAGCTTCGTCTGGTCGATGATCTCGACCGTGGCGCCGTCATCGGCGAGCCAGATGGTGCGGTAGTGCCGGCCGTTGATGTTCATGGCTCACACGGGGATGCGGATCACGGCGCGCAGGCCGCCGAGCGTGCTCTTGCCGAGCGCGATGTCGCCGCCGTGGCTGCGGGCGATGTCACGGGCGATGGCGAGGCCGAGGCCCGAGTTGCCGCCGTCCTGGTTGCGGGCGTGATCGAGGCGGTAGAACGGTTTGAACACGTTCTCGCGCTCGGCCGGCGGGATGCCGGGGCCGTCGTCGTCGACGTCGATGCGCAGCCAGCCGTCCTCCACCCCCACCCGGATGATCACGGTATCGCCGAAGCGCGCCGCGTTGGTGACGAGGTTGGTCACCGCGCGCTTGAAGGCCTGGCGCTTCAAGAGCACGACGAGGGAGTTGTCGGACGGGCGCACCATCAGCTCGATCGGTGTGCCGAGGTGGTCGGCATCGTCGCGCACCTCTTCCAGCAGTTCGACGACTTCGGTGGGGGCCGCCTCCTCCCCGCCATCGCCCTTGGCGAAGGCGAGGTAGTCCTCGAGCATGTTCTGCATTTCCTTGACGTCGTTCTGCAGCGCCCGGATCTCGGCGCTCTGTCCGGCAAGCGCCAACTCGAGCTTGAAGCGCGTGAGGACGGTGCGCAGGTCGTGGCTGACGCCCGCCAGCATGGTCGTGCGCTGCTCGACGTGATGCCGGATGCGCTCGCGCATCTCGAGGAAGGCGGAAGCCGCCTGCCGCACCTCGCGCGCGCCGCGCGGATGGAAGTCGGCCGGGACTGGGCGCCCCTTGCCGAAGGCGTCTGCCGCTTCGGCCAACCGCAGGATCGGGCGGATCTGGTTGCGCAGGAACAGGATCGCGACCGTCAGCAGCACCACCGAGACGCCCACCATCCAGAGCAGGAAGATGTGCGAGTTCGAGGCGTAGGTCTGGCCGCGCTGGGCCCGGAAGCGCAGCACGCCCGTATCCGTCTTGACGCGGATCTCCACGTGGCGGGACTCACCCACCGTGTCGATCCAGAACGGCTTCTTGATGTGGTTGCGGATCTCGTCCGACAGCGCCCGGTCGAGCAGGTCGAAGAACGGCTTGCGCTGCGCCGTGGGCAGGTTGCCGGGCGGCATGATGGTGAGCGCAAGGTTGAACTTGTCCGCCGACAGGTTGATGAGCTGCGCGTAGTCGTCCTTGAAGGGGTAGGTCTCGTAGAGCTCGACCACGGCCGCCATGTTGCGCGCGGTGGCTTCCGACAGCCGCCGCGTCACCTGGTTCCAGTGCCGCTCCATGAACGCGAAGGCGACGACGCTTTCGAGCAGGACGATGGGCGCGATGATGATGATGAGCGCGCGGGCATAGAGGCCCTTGGGGGCGAGTTCACCGAGCAGCCCCCGCGTCTGCGTCCACTCGGCCGGCCACGCGAGCTTGGCCGGGAGCTTCACCTGCCGAGCGAGGGCAACGAGGCGCTGCACGGCCTCCCGCAGCCCGGCGAGCGCCGCGCGCGGTTCCATGCGAGCCCTGGTCGTGCGGTCGAGCACCCCGCCTCTCGTTACCTGCCCCCGCCGCGGCCGCGCGGGGACTCACTGGGTTCAGTCCGTGTGTAAAATATAGCCTTTTCCGCGCACGGTCTGCAGATACACCGGATTGGCGGGGTCGATCTCGATCTTTCGACGCAAGCGGTTGATCTGAACGTCGATTGCGCGCTCGCTGCCAGTGGAATCGTCGTTGGCGAGTTCGTGCCGCGCGATCGGCAGGCCCGGCCGCTGGGCGAACAGGCGCAACAGGTCCCGCTCCCGCTCGGTGAGACGCACGGTCTCTTCCCGCAGCTTGAGCTCACCGCGGCCGACGTGGAATGTGAGATCGCCCATGCGGATCTCTTCGCTCGGGCCAGATGGGCCGCGCCCGCGCTTCAGGATGTTCTTCAGGCGCAGCAGCAACTCACGCGGCTCGAAGGGCTTCGAGATGAAGTCGTCGACGCCCGCTTCCAGGCCCTCGATGCGGTGCTCCGGCTCGGCCCGCGCGGTCAGCATGCAGATCGGGATGTTCGAGATCGACTTGAGCTCGCGCGCGAGTTCCAGCCCGCTTTCCCCCGGCATCATCACGTCGAGGATGATGACGTCGAAAGCGAGCCCGCGCATGGCGTTGCGTGCCGTGTTGGCATCGCAGGCCGTGGTGATGCGGAAGCCTTGCTCGAACAAGTAGCGCGCCAGGAGATCGCGGATGCGCTGGTCGTCGTCGACGATCAGGATATGGGCGGCGTTGTCGGGCAGTTCCATGCGCGCTCCCCTCGGCTCCCCGTCGCGGTTCGAGAATGATTTCAGCGTGTTTGGGGCGAGAGCATGGTCCTAAACCGGAGCCTGCTCAAGGGCCCCGGGCGATGGGGGCCGCGGCCGGCAGCAGCGCCCAGACCTTCTCCCGCTCTTCCTGGCTGGTCATCGAGAACAGGAAGCGGGCAATCGTGTCGCCGTTGTCGAGGCCCGCGGCACGCAGGGCGTCATCGACACGGCGCGCCTGCAGGGCATCGAGGCGGTGCGAGAGGGCCTGCCCCTTCTCGGTGGCGTAGAGGAGCCGCTGGCGCCGGTCGCTGGTGCCCTCGTGCTGGATGATCCAGCCCTGGTCGACGAGTTCCTTGAGCACGCGCGCGAGGCTTTGCTTGGTGATCTTCAGGATGTCGAGAAGTTCCGCCACCTTGAGGCCAGGCGAGCGGTTGACGAAGTGCAGGACGCGATGGTGCGCGCGACCGAGGCCATATTCGGCCAGAACGGCGTCCGCTTCGCGCGTGAAGTCGCGGTAGGCGAAGAACAGAAGCTCGACGAACGTCACGAGCTTCGGGTCGGGCGGAGACGATGCCAGGCCGGCCATCTGCGCGGCCTTCAGGTTCCTGGACACGGGGGCATCGACGTCCCGCGTCCGGTCCTGTTTGGGGTCTTTGCCGGAAGGTTCGACCTTGTGCTCTTGCATCTGCCGGTCGGGGATCCTGTGGTCGGGAGAGATCTGCAGCGGGTGGCCACGGCACCCGCATTTATGTCAGCCTTGTTGACTTATTTGGCCTCGATTGTTACGTCTGGCAAGTCGTTTTGTGCGGCGAAAGCACTCCGTTCCTGTTCCCGCGGGACGGCCGTTTCGCTTGCCAGATCAAATTCTTCGGCATCGCTGCGAGCTCTAGCTGCCGCATCCTGGCAAGCGCGACCGGCGTACCCCGGACTCCATCCGGATCCCTGACGCGGCGCAGCGGTCCGGTGCATTCTGGGTGCCCAGAAGCCAACCGCCGTACAAGGATTGCGCGAGCCTCACCCCGCGCGCATCATCCAGCGATACGCCTGGGTGGTGGTTCAAAGAACCCGAGGAGACAGCCATGGCCGATGTCGGCGCCCCCTACCACGATCGCGACGGTTTCATCTGGTTCGACGGCAAGCTGGTGCCGTGGCGGGACGCCAACGTGCACATGCTGAGCCACGCACTGCATTACGCGAGCGCCGTGTTCGAGGGTGAGCGCGCCTACGGCGGCGAGATCTTCGAGCTGACCAAGCACAGCCAGCGCCTCTACGACGGCGCCAAGACGCTCGATTTCACTATTCCCTATTCGGTGGCCGAAATCGACCAGGCCTGCCGCGACACCATCAAGGCCAACAACCTCAAGGACTGCTACGTGCGACCGCTCGCCTGGCGGGGCAGCGAGCAGATGGGCGTGTCGGCGCAGGCGACCAAGATCCACCTCGCCATCGCCGCCTGGGACTGGGGCAGCTACTTCCCCATGGAAGAGCGCCTCAAGGGCTTGCGCATCACCATCGCCCAGTATCGCCGCCCCGACCCCGCGACGGCACCCGCACGCACCAAGGCCGCCGGCAACTACATGATTTGCACCATCGAAAAGCATCGCGCCGAGCGCCAGGGCTATGCCGATGCGCTCATGTTCGACTGGCGTGGCCGCGTTGCCGAGTGCACGGGCGCCAACATCTTCTTCATCCAGGACGGCAAGATCCACACGCCGACGGCCGACTGCTTCCTCGACGGCATCACGCGTCAGACCGTGATCGGCCTCGCCCGCAAGCGCGGCATCGAGGTGATCGAGCGCGTGATCATGCCGGAAGAACTGTCGACGTTCTCGGAATGCTTCGTCACAGGCACGGCCGCCGAAGTGACGCCCGTCTCCGAGATTGCCCAGCACCGCTACAAGCCCGGCAAGATTTGCGAGATGCTGATCACCGACTACACGGCGACCGTCACGCCGAAGGCTGCCGCTGCTGAGTGATCTGGACCAAGCGTTCGCACTCAAGGGCCACGGCGTCATTGCCGTGGCCTTTGCGTTTGGCTCGGGCCGTCGCGCTCAGGGACGCTGATAGATGATGGTCCCCGCGCGCAGCGTATAGGCAACTTTAGCGAGGTTGCGCACATCGGCCTCCGGGTCGCCGTCGAGCACGACAACGTCGGCGTCGAACCCGGCCTCCAGACGTCCTTTCTTGGCGGCCTTGAAGTAGCTGGCGGGGTTCGTGGTGAGCGAGGCGAGCACGGCGCGCGGCGGCAGCGCCCGGCCCATGAATTCCATGTCGAGACTGGTGTCGTAGAGCTGGGTGAAGCCGACATCGGTACCGAAGAGGACGCTGCCGCCGTTGTCGGCGAAGGCCTTGAGTTGCGCGACCCCGCCGGCGACGAGCCGGTCCGCGATAGCCTTGTCGCGCACCACGGTCGTCCACAGCCCGAGGGTGGGGATCAGGGCGATGTTCTGCGCCTTGAACTTCGCGAGCTGCTCGGCGCTGTAGCCGGCCTCCGAGGGTACGGTGTGCGCGAGCACGTCGACGCCCGAGGCGATGACTGCATCGACGCCCGCCACGTTCTGCGGGTGGGCGAACACGGGCTTGCCTGCCGCGTGGGCCACATCGACGGCCGCCTTGGCGACGCTGGCCTGCATGTTCACCACCGGCTTGTCGCCCATGAACGAACCGGTGAAGAGCTTGATGCCGTCGAGGCCGAGCCCGAGCATGCTTCGAGCCATGCCCTCGGCTTCCGCGGGCACGCCTGCTTGCGGCAGACGCAGGTCCGCCGGCAGGTAGACCGGGTGCCCGCCCTTGGGAAAAATGCTGCCGGTGGTGAAGATGTCGGGGCCGAGGACCTCGCCTTTGCGGATGCGATTACGCAGGGGCAGCGTATCCATCGGGTTGGAACCGAGATCCCAAACGGTGGTGAACCCCCAGCGCGTCAGCATGGCCTGCATGTGCTCGGTGAGCGCGGCAGCAGGCGCCGTCGCCGCGTTCTGCCAGACCGGCTCGGTGAAGTGCACATGCGCATTCCAGAAGCCGGCGGCGAGCGTTTTGCCCGTGCAGTCGATGACGCGGGCCTCGGGCGGCACGGGGACTGCACCGCGCGGCCCGACCGCGGTGATGCTGCCTCCCGAGACGAGCACGACGGCGTCTGCCAAGGGTGGGCTGGTCGGATCCCGGTAGACGGTGCCCCCGACGAGCGCCAGGACGCCTTTGTCCTGTGCGGCAGTTTCCGGGGCAGCGAGCACGAGGGCCAACGCGACAAACGCGGCGCGAAAAATGAACAGCATGCCCGAAAATCCCCGGTCCGTTGCGGCAATCCTCTAACTGTCACTCAATCATCGAGAGGCGCAAGAGCGATCGCTTGTCCCACCCTCACTTCGGCGGCGGCTCGCCCGGCGTACCGTCGCTGCGCCGCGCGTTGATGAAGCTCCTCAGCATCGCGTTCATCAGTTCGGCGGCCTTCGGGCTGACCTTGCGGTAATCCTGCCAGGCCGTGTTCTTGGCGAGTTCGGCCCACGCGGCATAATCCTCGAAGCCCAGGGGTTCGACCTGCGCCTTGCTGGCGCTGAAGCGGGACGCCGTCATTTCCTCCGCTTCCCGCTGGGTCTGCTCCATGAAGATGGTCGACGCGTCGGCGGCGCGCGACAACTCGGCTTGGGCTTCGGGGCCGAGGTCGTCCCAGGTCTTCTTGGAAATCAGGATGGGAACGAGCGTGACATAGGCGCTGTAGCCGCCGATGGTCGCGTATTGCGCCACCTCGTAGAGCTTGTAGTTCACCAGCGCCTCGTAGGAGCCCTGATAGACTTCGAGCGCATCGCCCTGCATGGATTCATTCATCTTGTCGGCGCTCATGCGCGCAATCCGCGCACCGGCCGCCGCCAGCACGGTGTGGAACGCCTCCCCGCCGCCGCTGCGCGCGGCCAGCCCCTTGATGCTCCCTGGGCTCGAGACACGCCGCTTGCGGCTGGCGGTGCCACCGTCGAACCACCACCACGCGAGGATGCGGAAACCGCGCTCGTCGCAGAAGGCCTGCAACAGATCCTCGAATTCCGAGCCCCTGAGCAGCGCGGCGTTCTCGGCGCTCGCGGGGATGGCCGGCATGCTCGCGATGGCGAGTTCCGGATACTTGGCGGCGGCGTACCCCATGGGCAGGATGGCGAGGTCGACCTTCCCCTCGATCAGGGCATCGAGTTGCTGTTCGGGCTGCACGCCCAGCGACGAATTCGGGTGCAGGGAGAGCGTGAGGTCGGGCCTGTGCTTGCGCAGCTCGGCGGCCAGCACGCGGGCGGCCCTGTGGCGGGCATCGGTCTCGCCGAACTGGTGGCTGAGCCGCAATTCGCGCGCCATCGCCGGTGTGCCCATGGCCAGCAGCAGTGCCAAAACAAGCGCCATGGTACGCGGACTAACCGACTTCACTGACTGCATTCGCCCTCCGACTGATCGCTGTGCCTGCGCCGGCAAGGTGCATTCAATTGCAGCTTGAACGTGGCAGGAGCAACGATCGAAAGGCCGGCTAGGGACTTTCCGCATAGGTGTTGCCAACCGAACGCAATACACTCTTGCGGAGCCGCCCCTGCGAGGCGAGGCGCCGGGCGGTTGCACGGTCCCGACCAATGCCCGAGACTGTGCATCTGCCGCTCAAAAAGGCATCACCAGTCCATCCGGGGAGGGGACATCTCATGCAACTCAAGGACCATATCGTCCTGGTGACGGGGGCGGCCGGCACGCTGGGGAGCGCCATGTGCGCGGCCATCGAAGCGGCAGGCGGCAAGGCGATCCGCAGCGACCTCGGCGGGCGCGGCAAGGTCGACATCGCCCTCGACGTCACACGCGAGGCGGACTGGATCGCGGCGGCCGCCGAGATCGAGAAGACACATGGCCGCCTCGACGGCCTCGTCAACAACGCCGGCGTCGGCACGCCGGGCGACGTCGAGCAGACGAGCTTTGCCGACTGGAAGCGCGTCATGGCCGTCAACGCGGACGGCGTGTTCCTCGGCTGCAAGTACGCCATGCCGCTGCTGGCCAAATCGAAGGCGCCGTCGATCGTCAATATCTCGTCGGCCTCCGGCATCGTCGGCGGCGCCAATCTCGCAGCCTATAATGCCTCCAAGGGGGCCGTGCGCATGCTGACGAAATCGGTGGCGCTGGCCGGCGCGCGCAAGCGGCCGCCGGTGCGCTGCAATTCGGTGCACCCGGCCTTCATCGAGGGCGACATGGTCGACGCCATGGTCAAGGGCCGCCCGGATCCGGCGAAGGCGCGCACCAAGCTGCAGGCGCAGATCCCCATCGGCCGTCTCGGCCAGCCGCAGGAAGTGGCGAACACGGTCGTCTGGCTCTTGTCGCCCGCCTCGTCCTTCACCACGGGCTCCGAGGTGCTCGTCGACGGCGGCCTGATCGCGGGCTGACGCCATTACCTCACGATGCGTTCCAACTCACCAGCGCTGAGTTCACCCCTCGCTTTTGCGTCCCCGGAAAGCGCGCAGCGCTTGTCCGGGGCCTTGCCGGGTCCCATAGAAACAACCCGCCAAGATCCCGGACAGCCGGACCTGCGGTCCGCCTTCCGGGAATGCAAGGAGAAGATAGAGCGTGCGCTAGGCATCTGCAGTTCATGGGCACAGGGCCTTACGATGGATGAGGTTCTACTCGCACCTTATGACGATGCGTGGCCCGAGCATTTTCGCGCCGAGCGTCGTCTGTTGGAGAGGGTGCTGCCGAAGGATGCCGTGCAGACGATTGAGCACGCGGGAAGTACGGCGGTCCCGGGGCTGGAGGCGAAGCCGATCATTGATATCTTCATCGCGGTGCCGCGGGTTGCTACGGCACGGGTGACGTTGGTGGAACCGATCACTTCGCTTGGATATGTCTATTGGGTAGAGAACCCCGATCCAGACGCCATGTTCTTCGTGAAGGGTATGCCACCCTTCGGAGAGCGGCGAACGCACCACATCCATGTGATGCAGCCCGGGACACCGCGTTGGCAGCGCGTCATGCTGTTCAGGGACTACCTGCGCACGCATTCAGCCGAGGCGCAGAATTATCTCGCTTTGAAACGGACGCTGGCAGCGCGTTATTCGACAGACCGCGAAGCCTACACCAAGGCGAAGGACAATTACATCGCGGGCGTGGTGAAGGCCGCGCGCGCTGAGCGAGACAAGAACACCGAACCGACACACGAGCCGAAGGAAACGCCATGAGCAAGAAGCCGACGCCCGCCCAGATCAAGAAGCTGCGTTCCAAGGCGTGGTTCGACAACCCCGACAACTACGAGATGAACGCGCTCTATCTAGAGCGGTACATGAACTTCGGGCTGACGCGCGAGGAGCTCACCTCCGGCAAGCCGATCATCGGCATCGCCCAGTCGGGCTCGGACCTGTCGCCGTGCAACCGCCATCACCTCGATCTCGCCAAGCGTGTGCGCGAAGGCATCCGTGAGGCCGGTGGCATCGCCTTCGAATTCCCGACGCATCCCATCCAGGAAACGGGCAAGCGGCCCACTGCGGCGCTCGACCGCAACCTCGCCTACCTCGGCCTCGTCGAAGTGCTCTACGGCTACCCGCTCGACGGCGTCGTGCTGACGACGGGCTGCGACAAGACCACGCCCTCGCAGCTCATGGCGGCGGCGACCGTGGACATACCCGCTATTGTGCTCTCCGGCGGGCCGATGCTCAACGGCTGGTTCCGCGGCCAGCGTACGGGCTCGGGCACGGTCGTGTGGAAGGCGCGCGAGATGCACGCCGCGGGCGAGATCACCTACGAGGAGTTCGTCGAACTCGTCGCCTCGTCGGCGCCGTCGCCGGGCCACTGCAACACCATGGGCACCGCCTCGACCATGAACTCGTTGGCCGAAGCCCTCGGCATGTCGCTGCCGGGCTGCGCGGCCCCGCCCGCGCCTCACAAGGAACGCGCGCAGCTGGCCTACGAGACCGGCAAGCGCATCGTCGAGATGGTGTGGGAGGATCTGAGACCCTCCAAGATCATGACGCGCGAAGCCTTCGAGAACGTGATCGTGGTCAACTCCGCGATTGGCGGCTCCACCAACGCGCCGATCCACTTCAATGCCATCGCCAAGCACATCGGCGTCGAACTCGACAACGACGACTGGGAGAAGATCGGCTATCCGATCCCGCTGCTGCTCGACATGCAACCGGCCGGCCGCTTCCTCGGCGAGGAGTATCATCGGGCGGGCGGCGTGCCGGCCATCGTGCACGAACTCATGAAGGCGAAGAAGATCCACGAAAACGCCTTGACCGTGAACGGCCGCACCATGGGCGAGAACTGCAAGGAGCGCGCGACCACCGATCCCGAGGTGGTCCGCCCCTACAAGAAGCCGCTCAAGGAGAAGGCGGGGTTCCTCAACCTGAGGGGCAACCTCTTTGACAGCGCCATCATGAAGACGAGCGTCATCTCGGACGAATTCCGCGAGCGCTATCTGTCGAACCCGAAGGATCCGAATGCCTTCGAGGGCCGCGCCATCGTGTTCGACGGGCCGGAAGACTACCACAAGCGCATCGATGACCCGTCGCTGAAGATCGACGCGAGCTGCCTCCTGTTCATGCGCGGCGCGGGGCCCGTCGGCTATCCGGGCGGCGCTGAGGTCGTGAACATGCGTCCCCCGGCTTACCTGATCAAGAAGGGCATCAACTCGCTCGCCTGCATCGGCGACGGGCGCCAGTCCGGCACGTCGGGTTCGCCGTCGATCCTCAACGCCTCGCCGGAAGCGGCGACCGGCGGCGGCCTCGCCATCCTGAAGACGGGCGACAAGGTGCGCATCGACCTCAACAAGCGCACGGCGGACATCCTCATCTCCAAGGAGGAGTACGACGCGCGCCGCGCCGCGCTGCAGGGTCACGGCGGCTACCACTATCCCCAGCACCAGACGCCCTGGCAGGAAATCCAGCGTGGCATGGTCGGGGAACTCGCCGACGGCATGGTGCTGAAGCCCGCCGTCAAGTACCAGAAGATCGCCAAGACCAAGGGCATCCCGCGCGACAACCACTAGAGCGGCTGAGTGGCGCTTCAGCGTCCACTGCAGCCCTCAGCTCTCGATCCAGACGCCGTCCCTGACGAGGGTGCGTGCCAAAGGCGGAATGGCACGCATCACCTCGCGGGCGGCTTTCGTCATAGTCCGGCGCGTACTCGTGATCAGCAGCGTATTGGCCTTGAAGGCGCGTTCCGCGATGGGGCGCACTTCGAGCGTCCCCTCGCGCAACTCGCGGGCGCAGGCAAGTTGCGGCATGACCCCGAACAGGCCGTGGTCCAGGACAAGGCTCTTCACCGTTGTATTCCCACTCGCCTCGATGGCGATGTCCAACGGCATGCCATGGCGCTGGGCAAGCTCTTCCAGGCGCAGGCGCAACGCATTCGGCATCACGGGAACGATCAAGGGGTAGCGCGCGAGCGCGGCAAACCTGACCGCTGTCGGCGCGCGGGCAAACGAGCCCGGCCTTGCGACGAGACACACCGCGCTGGCGAGCAGCTTGTGCGCGCCCGCCCAGTTCCCCGGGCGATAGCGGTTGAGGATGCCCATGCTGACCTCGCCGCTCGCGGTCCACTCCTCGATCTCGCCGCTGTGCCCCTCGATGATCTGAAGCTGCACCCGCGGCAGCCGCTCTCTCAGGTGTGCGTAGAGGCGCGTCGGCAGATAGCTCGCGGCGCCGTGCAGGAGGCCGATGCTGACCGATCCGCTCGGCACGCTGGCGTGATCGTGTGCCGCGACGGACAAGGCGTCGGCGGCATCGATGACATCTTGCGCGCTGCCGAGCAGGACATTGCCGAGTTCCGTGCAAATGACGCCGCGTCCGGTGCGATAGAAAAGCGGGCCACCGAACTGTGCCTCCAACTGCGCGATGTAGCGGCTGACGGCCGACTGCGCCAGCCCCAGATTGGCCGCGGCCTGGCTGAGACTGCCGGTCGCGGCAACGCGCGTGAACGCGAGCAGCGCCTTGATGTTGGGCGGGGCCATCATTGCCTTTGAGATAGCTGATATCGAAGATCTGTCAATTAACGAGGCTGCCGATCTTTTGTACGGTCCGCCGTGCATACGAGAGGGCGCCCGCAATGACTTCCGCAAACGACAGGCCTGCAGCCGATGCAGCAGCAAGGGGCCCGTTGCGTGGCTTGAAGGTTCTCGACATCGCCACGATCATCGCAGCGCCTTTTGCGGCGACACTGCTGGCCGACTACGGCGCCGACGTCGTGAAGGTCGAAATGCCCGGGGCCGGCGACGGCGCCCGCGGCTTCCCCCCACACAAGGAAGGGAAGGCCTTGTGGTGGAAGGTGACCAACCGGGGCAAGAAGTTCATCACTCTCGACCTGCGCAAGCCCGAGGGGCAGGACCTGTTCAAACGGCTGTTGCCGCAATTTGACGTCCTGATCGAGAATTTCCGCCCCGGCACGCTTGCCGGGTGGGGGCTGTCGCGCGAGGTGCTGTGGTCGCTGCAGCCGCGCCTCGTCATTCTGCGTACCACCGGCTTCGGCCAGAACGGACCCTACAGCCACAGGCCGGGCTTCGCGCGATCGTTCGAGGCCATGGCCGGTCTCACCTACATCACGGGCGAACCCGACGGCGAGCCGATGCACAACGGCTATCCGATGGGTGACGCCGTCGGCGGATTGTTCGGGGCGATCGGCGTGCTGGCGGCGCTTTGGAAGCGCGCGCGCGATCCCTCGTGCCCTGGCGAGGAGATCGACCTATCGCTGACGGAAGCGAGCTTCCGCCTCCTGGAAATGCTGCCGATCGAGTACGACCAGTTGGGCGTCGTGCGCGAGCGCAGCGGCAACGCAAACCAGTACTCGGCACCCTCAGCCGTGTTCCGTACGCAGGATGGCCGGTGGATCACCATGTCCGGCAGCACCAATGCGATCTACGCAAAGAATTGCGCAGCGATCGGCAGGCCCGACCTAGCCTCCGATCCGCGGTTTGCCGACAACACCAGCCGCTCGCGGCACGCCAAGGAGCTCAATGCCATTTTTCGGGAGTGGTGCCTCGACCACACGCTGGAGCAGGTGCTTGCGGCGTTCGATCAGGCGGGCGGCACGATCGCCCCGGTCTACGCGATCGACCAGATCGTCGCTGATCCGCACATGCAGGCACGCGAGGCGATCGTGTCGGTTCCGGATGGCGATTTCGGTCACGTGAGAATGTCCAACGTAGTGCCGAGATTCACCAAGGACCCGGGCCGCATACGGCATGCTGCAGGGGCAATCGGCGAGGATAATGCAGAGGTTTACGGCGAGCGGCTGGGCCTGGCTCCGGGCGCCATCGAAGCGCTCAAGAAGGCCGGCATCGTCTAGATCGCACCGGCTGGCCCGCGACAAGGGAAGGAAACACAACAATGCTCATCGGTGCGTCCACGCGCGCAGCGTTCGCAAGCCTCGTGCGGACATTCGCGGCCTTTGCCCTGGCCATGAGCTGCGCCAGCGGCGCGGCTCTCGGTCAAACGGCGGCAGAAGGCTTCCCGAGCAAGCTGATCACGATCGTCGTGACGTTCGGCGCAGGGTCCGCCTCCGACGTGAACGCGCGCTTCTATGTCCAGGCCCTCAAGGACACGCTGGGCGCCACGGCGGTCGTGGACATCAGGCCCGGGGCCAACGGCATGATCGGCGCGCGCGTCGTCGCGAACGCCGCGCCCGACGGCTACACGGTCCTCATGGGGAGCGGGACCGCCAATGCTGCGAACTACGCCTTGTACGCCGACCGCATCGCTTACAAGCCGCAGCAGTTCGAGACGGTCGCGATGCTCTACATTTCTCCGACCGTTCTTTACACGACCAACGAGATCGCGTCGAAAACGGTCCAGGGGCTGAAGGAGGAAGCGACCCGAACGGGCCGAAAGCTCAACTGCGGCAGCGGCAATGCCATCTCTCAGGTGGCCTGTGAGGTGCTGCGCATTCGCTTGAGTGCCGATATCGTCAACGTGGCCTACCGCGGCAATGCACAGTCGTTGAGCGATCTGGTGGGGGGGCACATCTCGTTGGCCTTTGCCGATGTGACCGCCGCTGAGGGTATGGTCAACTCGGGTCTCATCCGCCCGTTGGCGGTTGCAGGGAGCGGCCGGCTGGCGACGTCGCCCGACGTCCAGACATTCGCCGAGCAGGGCATCGCCAATTTCGACTTCACCGCTTGGAACGGTCTCTTCGTCCCGGCCGGAACGCCGCCCGAGATCATTGAAAAGCTTAACCGGGCGGCCAGGCACATGCTTGCAACGCCGGAATGGGAAAAGCAGCGGACGCTGGCGGGAGGCCAGAAGGTGAGCGGCGATCTCAGGGAATCACAGGACTTCGTGTCCAGCGAGATCGCCAAGTGGGAACGCTACGCGCGCGAGTCCAACATCAAACCCGAATGAGACACGGCATTTCAATCTCGCGTTCCAGACGCGGGCCGGCCCTGGAGGGACAATGATCAGAACGGAAACCGAGTCGGGCATCACGCGGCTGCTGATAGACCGGCCGGGCCGGCGCAATGCGTTCGACCCGTCGATGACAGGCGCACTCGTCGAGGCCATCGAGGCGGCACACCGCGATCCCGACTGCCGCGTTCTGGTCATCAAGGGCGCCGGCGACGTCTTCAGCACCGGGCGTGACCTGAAGGCGGCCGCAGCGGCCAGCGAAGGGGACGCGCCGGCGCGCAACCCCGCAGCTGAGGACGAGATGTGGGTGCGCATCTTCCACCTTCTCCATCGCGCGTCGATCCCCTCCGTCGCGGTGGTGCGTGGCTATGCGGTAGCCGGCGGCTTCACGCTCGCCATGGGCTGCGATTTCGTGCTGGCCGATAGGACTGCCACGTTCGGCGCCTTCGAGATGCGCTACGGCTTTCCCGGTGCCATCCTGACCCCCGTGCTCACGCGCCTCGTCGGCCCGCGACTGGCGTTGGAGTTCGCGATGCTTGGCGAAACCATCAGCGCCGACCGTCTCAACGCCGCCGGCTTGATCAATCGCCTCGCCGCGGACGCATCGGAACTGGCAAAGCTGGAAAACGAATTCGTCGGCCAACTGGCCAAACTGGATCCCCGTGCCGTGAAGCAGACGCGCGACATCTTCCGCGCCGCAGAGCAGATGCCTCTCGACAATGCGTTGGACATGGGACGCCAGCTCAACCAGTGGACGGCATCGATGGGCGGGTTTGCCAACGCCGGGCGCACGCTGGCCGCAAAAGGCGCAAAGGCCTGAGCGGCGTGACGCGGCTCGGCGCATGCCCGTGCGGGACGCATTGAAGCCCTGTTCCCCCCGGCACTGACGCCGTTGCGCGGGTCAGGCATACTCGCCGGACAATTGGCAGGAACGGCAGACCATGTCCGGCATCTTCAAGCTCCAGCCCATGGGCAGCGGCCCGCTGATCACCCTCGGCCTGCTGACGCTGCTGTTCGGTGGGATTGCCGTACTGATCGCCTTCGGGCCGACGCCGCTTTTGGCCAAGATGGCGCTGGTGCTCCTGTTCCTCGCTATCGCCGGTTTGCCTTGGGCGCTGTTCCAGGCCCAGCGGCGCGCAACCCTGCGGGTCGACGCCACGGCTGTTCGGATCGACGTGCCGATCTACGCGCGAAGCTTCAAGCTCTCCGACATCGATGCCGCCTCGCTTCACCTGTTTTCGATCCGGGACTATCCGGACCTCAAGCCGTTGCTGCGTACAAACGGCATCGGCATGCCGGGCCTCGCCGTCGGCTGGTACAGGCTGCGCAACGGCAGTCGCGCCTACATCGCCGCAACGACGAGCGACGTCCTCGGCTGGCGCATGAAAGACGGGCTCACCGTGATGGTCGGTCTCGACGACGGCGCAGGCGCACTCGCCCTGATGCGGGACCACCTAAAGAGCGCGTCGCAGGCCGCTGCGCGCTGAAACGAAGTCCACGCATTACGCGGCGCCCGGCAGCAGGATCAGGTGGTTCGGCAGGCCCTTCTCATGGCGCGTGCCGGGCGGGAAATGCTCGGCGAGATGCGTACCGACTTCCGTGATGGCCAGCACGAGACCGTCGCCGGCACGCCCCTCGCCGATGGCCGTGGTCAGATCCGCGACGATCCGATCCCACGTGCCCTCGGCCACGCGCCCGTGGATGCCCTTGTCGGCGATGATTTCCGCGTAGCGCTCAGCCACCGACACGAAGATCAGCACGCCCGTGTGGTTCTCCGTCGTGTGCAGGTTCTGCGCCATGAACTGCTCCAGCGCC
>RXJK01000069.1:1293-7301 GCA_003963125.1 Hyphomicrobiales bacterium | reverse complement strand
CAGCGCGTAGATGGTCTGGATCGGCCACCAGGTCCAAAAGATCAGGGGCAGCGGCACGGCGAGCGCGACGATCGAGGCCCACAGGAACGGCACGTGCAGATAAGACCCGCTTTCAGCCGCGATCACGGCGACAATCTCGCCGGTGGTGCCGGCTTCCGCGCGGCCGATCGCCTCCGCGATGCGCCGCTGGTCCGTATCGGTTACGAGCGCCATGGTGCCCCGTCCGCGAGTTGCAAACTGCCGTTGTCACGCACGTCACCAGCTCCCTGACGATCCGCCGCCGCCGAAATCACCGCCGCCGCCGGAAAAGCCGCCACCACTGTCGCTGCTGCTGCTGCCCCAGCTGCCCGAGCTCGATCCCCAGCCGCTGCTTCCCGACGACGATGGGATCGTCACGTAGCCGCCCCCGCGCCGGCGCGACGCGACGCCCGGATGCGCCATCTGCCGCTGCTGCATCCACACCATGAAGATCGCGACGCAGATGAAGAAGATGAGGAAGTAGAGCGCGACGTTGCTGTCGTCGGCGGCGGAGCGCTTCTTGCCGGCCTGCGCGCGTTCCCGCACCGCATCGGCATCGCCGAGAAGGATGTCGCGGATGTCGTGCACGCCGGCCTTGATGCCGCCGGCATAATCGTTGCGGCGGAAGGCCGGCAGGATGGTGTTCTCGATGATGAGCTTGGACAGCAGGTCCGTCATCACCGGCTCGAGCCCGCGGCCGACCTCGATGCGCACCTTGCGCTCGTTCGGCGCCACGATCAGCACGATGCCGTTGTTGACGCCCTTCTGGCCGATGCCCCAGGCGCGCCCGAGCTGGTAGCCGAAGTCCTCGATCGGATAGCCCTGCAGCGATTTGGCCGTGAAGACGACGATCTGGTCCGAGGACTTCTGCTCGAGGAGCTTGAGGTCCTCGATGATGGCGTTGCGATCGGACAGCGTAAGGAGGCCGGCCTCGTCGACGATGCGGCCGGTCAGCGCCGGAAATTTCGGCTGGGCGCGGGCCGCGCTGGCCGACATCAACGCCGCGGCGACGACCATGACGAGCGCGAGGAGATGCGCAAGGCTCGTCTCCGCGACCGGTCCCGCGGCCCGAAACGCCGGCCGTACGCGCGGCCTTGACGCTGCCGAGCGTGTCGATCGATCGGGCCCGGGCGCGGTCACGTCGGCCTCGCGCGCGCTACTTCTTGCCGCCGAAATCCACCTTCGGCGTCTGCATCTCGGAGGGCGCGATGTCGAACGTCGCCATCGGCTGCGCCGTCGGATAGAGGAACGACTTCCACAGCCGGCCGGGGAACGTCGCGATCTCGGTGTTGTAGACGCGGACCGCCTCGATGTAGTCGCGCCGCGCGATGGCGATGCGGTTCTCCGTGCCTTCGAGCTGCGACTGCAGGGCGAGGAAGTTCTGCCCCGACTTCAGCTCGGGATAGTTCTCGACGACGGACAGAAGCTGCCGCAGGGCGCCCGAGAAGCTGTTCTGCGCATCCTGAAAGCGCTTCATGGCCTCGGGGTTGGTGGTGGCGTCGGGCGGCAGCTGGATCTGCGCCTGCGTCGCCTTCGCGCGCGCTTCCACGACGCTGGTCAGGACGTCCTTCTCCTGCGCCGCGTAGCCCTTCACAGTCTCGACCAGATTGGGCACGAGGTCGGCGCGGCGCTTGTACTGCGACAGCACTTCCGACCACTTGGCCTTCGCGCTCTGCTCGTAGGTCGGGATGTTGTTGACCCCGCACCCGGCGAGAGACAGCGACGCGGTCACGACGGCGAAGAGCAGGACGAGCCGCCGCGCCAATCCGTCGAACAGTCCTTGCTTCGTTGCGAAGGCCGAAGAGCCAGTCATGACAAATCCCGCTTGCCGCGGGTCCCTCGTGAAAATGCGCCGGTTGGGAAGACGATGGCACCGGCGACGCCTACATGGTCTCGAATTGTGGCAAAGGGTAGTGTATCGCTTGCCGCAATCGGGGAGCCCGGCCTAGGCCTGTTTACGCCGCGCGCGCCATTGTGCACCGCATCCTTCGGCACGGCCGGCCACTCATCCCAAGTCTTTGAGTTTTCATGCTTGAATTCGTTTGACCTGGGCAAAGCCGCTCTTCTAGCTTGCGGCGACCCGCTCTGATCGCACTGTCGCTTTTTGCACTCGGACGTTTATGCGCCTGTCACACTTGCCATGCGGTCTTGAATGAGCGTCTCCGGACAGGCTGCCCCTATCGAGGCGCGCGGATCCCTCCCGCCCCCGGCCGGCACCGCGCTGGGGTCTAAGGACGGCGTCTTCGCCGCCCGTATCGTCCTCTTGATGATGCTGATCTGGACGCTGCTGCCGTCCCTCCTGTTTCATGCCTCACCCCTCGACGTGATCGAAAGCGGCATGTGGGGGCGCGAGTGGATCGTCGGCTCCCACAAGCATCCGGCACTCCCCTCCTGGTTCCTCGAGATATCGCGCTATCTGTCGGGTGGCTCCCTCGGCTGGAGCGCCTATCTCGTCTCGGCCCTCTTCACGGGCGCTTCGCTGTGGCTGACCTACGTCCTCGTTCGCCTGCTGGTCGGCGAAGAGACGGCGGTGCTCGGCATGCTGACGCTCGCCACCGTCGAACATTTCTCGTGGCGCTCGCCAGAGTTCAACCACGACATCGCCCAGATCCCGTTCTGGGTGGGCGTGCCGCTCGTGGCGTGGCTCGCGGTGGAGCGCGGCCAGATTCTGTTGTGGGCGCTGCTCGGCCTCGTCGGCGCCCTCGGTCTCTACGCGAAGCTGTCCCACGCCGTCATCCTGATGGTGGTGTTCGGCTGGCTGCTGTGGGACCCCAAGGCGCGCGCCAACGTCTTCAAGCCGGGGCCGTGGATCGCGCTCGTCGTCTTCGCCATTGTCGCCATCCCGCTGGTGCGCTGGCTGCTGGCGACGGATTTCTCCGCCGTCGCCTTCGCGCAGGAGCGCGGGCGTGCGGCGCGCAGCCTGCCCGAAGTGATGCTCAACGTCGCGCTGGTGGTGTCGCCCGCCGTCATCATCATCCTGGCGGGCCGCTATTGGCCGCTGGCGTCGCAGCGCGCCGAGCCGCCGGCGCCGGATGCCCGCGCGCGCCTCTATCTCGGCATCATGACGGTGGCGCCGATCCTGCTCGGCATCGCGCTTTCGCGCGCCTTCGGCTCCAGCGTGCGGCAGGACTGGATGAGCCCGATGCTGTGCCTTGTGCCCGCGTTCGTCATCGACCGTGTGGTGCCGCGCGAGCGGCTCGCCGGCGCCTTCGAGCGCGGCAAGAAGGTCGGGCTCGCGCTGCTCATCGCCATTCCCGTGATTTATGCCGTCGCCGTGCGCGTGGATGAGTACATGGCGCGCTCGTCGATCCTGCGCGTGAACTGGCCACAGGAAGAAATTGCCGCCAAGCTCGCCGCCGCGTGGGAGCAGGAAACGCACAAGCCCCTGAAGATCGTCGCGGGCCATCCCTGGCTGATGGGGCTCGTCGGCATCAACCACCCGGACAGGCCCTCGATGCTCCTCAACGGCGAAACGAAGCTGTCGCGCTGGGTAACGCCCGAACGCCTGCGCCGCGAGGGCGCGCTCGTCGCGTGGCAGGAGCGTTCCGGCCCGCCCGCTGCCCTGCAGGAGGTGCTGGCCCATCGGCCGGTGAAATCGCTCACCGTCACGCTCGGCAAGGGCAGCGCGGCCCGGCCGATGACGATCTACTACGTCGTCGTGCCGCCGGCCGAGTGACGCACGCTCTGCAGTCACTCATTTCCCGGCGGTGATTTCCTCGAGCCCTTTCAGCAGCGCCGGATTGAACTGCGCCGGATCCTGGATGTGCGGCGAGTGCGCGAGTTCCGCAAACGTGATCAGCTTCGAACCGGGGATGCGCGCCGCCGTCTCCTTCGCGAGTTCGGGATAGTTGCCGAGCTTGGCGGCAATCTCCGGCGTCGCCCGCTCGCGCCCGTTGGCCGTGTTGTCCTTGAGGCCCAGGATGATCAGCGTCGGCACCTTGATGTTGGGGAACTCGTGCACGACGGGCTGGCTCTGGATGATGTCGGCCGTCCGCGCCTGCGTCCAGGCGAAGCTGCGCCCGTCGGGACCCGCATACATGCCGGCGAGCATGTCGACCCACTTGTCGTACTCGGGTTTCCACTGACCCGAATAGTAGGTGTTCTGCTCGTAGCGCTTGACGCTCTCCGCCGTCACTTTGAGTTCGCGGTCGAAGAGTTGGTCGAGCGTCGCCATCGGCACGCCCTTGGCTTTCCAGTCTTCCAGGCCCAGCGGGTTGAGCACCACGAGGCCGGACATTTCGGGGCCGTACATCAGCGCATAGCGCAGCGCCAGCATGCCCCCCATCGAGTGGCCGAAGATGATCGGCTTCTCGACGCCGAGCTTGGCAAGCAGCGCCTTCGTGTTCGCGGCGAGCTGGTGGAAGCTGTACTGGTAGGCTTCGGGCTTCGACGATTTGCAGAAGCCGATCTGGTCCGGCACGACGACCCGGTACCCGGCCTTGCTGAGGAGGTCGATCACGGCCTCCCACGTCGCCCCGCAGAAGTTCTTGCCGTGCAGCAGCACCACCGTGCGGTTCTTCGCCGGCCCCGCGGGCGCGATGTCCATGTACGCCATGCTCAGGTCCTGCTGCTGGGACGTGAAGCTGAACGTCTGCACCGGGTGCGGATAGGGGAAGCCCTTGAGCATGGCATCGGCCCGGGCCGCCGCCGGGACCAGCGTGGCAAGAACGGCCGCAGCCTTGAACAGTCGTTGCAGCATGCGCATGGCTCCTATCGGTATTTCCGGATGGCGGTGTCGGTTCGGCTGGACCGGGTGCCAGGGCAGGGGCATTCTGAGGCCCACCCCGTCGGTTGAGAGGAAGGAAAGCGCCGTGACCATTACACCCTCGACATTTTCCGCGGAAGAGCTGCTCGACGAGATGCTGAAGTGGGTCCAGATCGAAAGCCCCACCTATGATCCCGCGGCTGTCAACCGCATGCTTGACTTCGTCTCGGGGCGGATCTCCGCCCTGGGCTTCAAGGTCGAGCGCATCAAGGGCACGGCGCCCAAAGGGACACAGGGCCTCGGCGACATCCTGCGGGCCAGGACCGGGGGCGACGGGCCAGGCATCCTGCTCATCGCCCACGCCGACACCGTGCATCCCGTCGGCACGCTTGCGGGGCCTTTGCCCATCAAGCGCGAGGGCGACAAGTGCTTCGGCCCCGCCCTCTACGACATGAAGGGCGGCACGGTGATGGCGCTCGCGGCGGTGAAAGCCGTGATGGCCGCCAAGCTATTGAAGCTGCCGATGACCATCATCATCAACCCGGACGAGGAGATCGGTTCGCCGTCTTCCCGCGCCATCATCGAGGAGGAGGCGGCCAAGGCCAAGTACGTGCTGGTGCCCGAGCCCGCCAAGGGGCCGACGGGCGAGGTCACGACGGGGCGCCACGCCTTCCAGCGCTTCTTCCTGACGACACACGGGCGCCCCGCGCACTCAGGCTGGACCAACAAGGATGGCCGCTCCGCCGTGCGCGTCATGGCGCAGTTGATCGAGGAACTCGAGAGCCAGTCCGATTTCGACAACGGGCCGACCTATGCCGTCAGCGTCGTGCACGGCGGGCAGTGGGTGAATTGCGTGCCGATGACATGCACCGCGCAGGCCCTCTGCGTCGCGCGCGACATGGACACCTTCCACAAGATCGGCCGTACCTTGGACGGTTTGGTCGGCGTGCGCTCGGACGTGCGCATCGAGATCGAGCGCGGCCCCGTGCGGCCGCTGTGGACGGCGCATGCCGGGACGATGGATCTCTACACCCGCGCCAAGCGCATCGCGGCCGACATCGGTTTCGATCTTCCGCACGGGCAACACGGCGGCGGCTCGGACGGCAACTTCACGGGCGCTCTGGGCAAGCCGACCCTCGACGGCCTCGGCATCATGGGCGGCGGCGCGCACACCCACGGCGAGCATGTGCTCGTCTCGTCCATCGTGCCGCGCACCACGCTCATGGCCCGCCTGATGGCTGAGCTGGCGTAACTGCAACTCCCTCTCCCCGCCTGCGGGGAGAGG
>RXJK01000069.1:0-1243 GCA_003963125.1 Hyphomicrobiales bacterium | reverse complement strand
GCCGAGCAAGCCGCTGCCCCTCACCCTGCCCCTCTCTCCACTCCGCTGACGCTGCATGGGGAGAGGGAATTCCGCGGACGCAATTCCGAATCGAGAGACCAAAGCGAACCATGGCGCATCATGTCCTGAAATCGTCGGTGGAGACGTGCCACTGGGGCTTCTTCGAAGCCGGCCTGAAACCCGTCCTCACCGTCAAGCCGGGAGACACGGTGACGGTGGAGACCGTGTCCGGCGGACAGGACGTCCTGCCGCCCGCGGGCTTTCACGTGCCGCCCGAACTTCTCGACATCCACAAGCGTTCCGAGCGCATGGTGCCGGGGCACATTCTCACGGGGCCGATCGCCGTCGAGGGCGCCGAGCCCGGCGACATGCTGGAGGTCGTGATCCACGACGTGAAGCTGCGCCAGGATTGGGGCTTCAACCTCATCCGCCCTCTCGCCGGCACGCTGCCCGAAGATTTTCCGATCTACCGCAAAGTCAATATCCCGCTCGACCTGAAGCGCCACGTCGGCGTGATGCCTTGGGGCCTGGAGCTGCCGCTGGCGCCGTTCTTCGGAGTGATGGGAACCGCGCCACCGGCATCCTGGGGCCGCATCACCTCGCTGATCCCGCGCGCCATGGGCGGCAACCTCGACAACAAGGAACTCGGCGCCGGCGCGCGGCTCTTTCTGCCGGTCTACAACTCGGGCGGCCTCTTTTCCTGCGGCGACGGCCACGGCGTGCAGGGCGACGGCGAGGTATGCGTCACGGCGATCGAAACGGCCCTCACGGGCACCTTCGAATTCCACGTGCACAAGGGCCTGCCGTTCTCCTATCCGCGTGCCGAGACGGCGACGCACTACATCACCATGGCGATGGACACCGACCTCGACCAGTGCGCGATCATGGCGCTGCGCGACATGATCCGCCTGATCGTCGAGAAGGCCCGCCTCTCGCGAGAGGACGCCTACATGCTCTGCAGCCTCGCCGCGGACCTGCGCATCACGCAGACCGTCAACGGCAACAAGGGCGTGCATTGCATGCTCCAGAAGACCTTGATCACACCCTGATCGGCAACGGCGAAAGGAAGGGGAGGTCCGCCCGCCGCGCACAGCAGTCTCAAAGTAGAAAAAACGATCACGGAGGAAATGCCATGACCTTATCACGTCGCCGGCTGCTGGCCGGCACGGCGTCCACGCTTGCCTTGGCCGCCACATCCCCGGGCGCATTCGCAGCCATGGGGCCTGCCGATAAGTTCGACCTC
>RXJK01000372.1 GCA_003963125.1 Hyphomicrobiales bacterium | reverse complement strand
ATGAAGACGACGTGCGCGGCGATGCGCGCGAGCGACTGCGAGGAGGCGGAGGCCTTGCCCGCCTTGCCGGCGAGGCTCAGAAGCGGATTGCCGCTGCCCGTGCTCATCGTTCCAGGCTTCCCTGTTCGAGCAAGCCCCACAGCTCGGCATAGAGGTGATGGAAGTCGTCGCTCTTCTGCAGCGCGCGCACGGAGCGGGGACGCGGCAGATTGATCGGCACGTCGGCGACGATGCGACCGGGACGCGCGCTCATCACCACGACGCGATCGGATAGAGCGACGGCTTCGGCGAGATCATGCGTCACAAACAGCACGGTGCGCTGCTCGGCCGACCAGAGATCCATCAGCACGTCTTCGAGCTGCAGCTTGGTCTGGGCATCGAGCGCGCCGAAGGGCTCGTCCATCAGGAACACGGGGCTGCCGAGGCAGAACGTGCGGGCGAGCGCGCAGCGCTGGCGCATGCCGTGGGACAGCGCCTTGGGGTAGGCATCGCAGAAGGCGCCGAGCCCGACTTTTTCGAGGAGCTCACGGGCGTGCGCCTCGCGCTCGGCCTGGGGCACGTTGCGGATCTCAAGGCCGTAGGCGGCATTACCGAGTGCGGTACGCCAGGGCAACAGGCTGTCGCGGGCGAGCATATAGGCGATGTCGGGATTGCCGGCGGTCGGCTTGCGGCCGGCGATGGTCACTTCGCCTTCGTAGGTGACGGGCAGAAGGCCCGTCAGCAGGTTGAGGATCGTGGTCTTGCCGCAGCCGGAGGGGCCGACGAGGGAGACGAACTCGCCCGCGCGGATCGACAGCGAGACGTTGTCGACGGCCAATACGGGCGGACGGTTGAGGACATCGAAGCGCACCGTCAGATTGCGCAGGTTGATGGCAGTGCCGCCGGCCGTCGTGATGTTGACGCAGGGGACGCTGCCGCGCATCGGCGGCTTCAGTGGCCTCGCCTCGTTCATGGGGCCGGCGCCTTCTCCCACACGAGCTTTGCGGGATCGACGGCCGCCTCGATCTGCCCCGTCTCCAGCAGGTAGTCCCCGATGGCCTTCACGGCGGCGCGGCTGATGGATGCCTTGTAGGCGGGGATGGCGATCCGCAGCGCCTCTTTCATCACCTCGTCGCCCTTGGGGAAGTCGAACTTGAAATAGCTTTCGGCGATCTTCAGCGCCTCGTCGAAGTTCTTCGGGTCCTGGATGAAGGCCTCGGCATCTTTCAGCGCGTTGACGAGGGCCTCGACCGCGGCGCCGTTCTTGTCGAGCGTGTCCTGCGTGACGACCATGTTGCTCGCCGCGCCGTTGACGGCGAAGAGCTCAGCCGGCTTCTCGGACAGCGCTGCCCGATAGAGCACGCGGCAGGTCTTCAGCACCTCGCACATGGCGCCCGAAGGCTCGAACGTCATGTTGGCGTCGACCTGCTTGGAGACGAGCGCGCCATACGCCGTATTGGGCGCCCCGACGGCGACGAAAGTGAAGTCCTCGGGCTTGTGGCCGGCCTTCTTCACGAGGTAGGCGAACATGATCTCGGCGGCGGACCCGCGGGCCGTGACGCCGATCTTCTTGCCCTTGAGGTCGGCGACGAAGTCGGGAAAGCCCTTCGCTGCATTCGGCAGATCGAGGTCGGCGCGGGCGGCGACGAGGTAGACGTTGAGGATGGCGCCGCTCGCCACCGCCTTGAGGTTCGCCCCCTTCACGTTGGCGGCGATCTGCGTCTCGGGCGGGAAGAAGCCGACGTCGATGCTCTTGCCGAGCAGCGCCGTCGCGCCCAGCGGCCCCGTCGGGATCGATTGCAGCTGACAGGTGATGCCGCGGGCCTTGCAGAACCCCTTGGAGGCGGCCACGCGCGTCAGCATGTTGCCGACGCCCGGATAATCCTGGATCTTGAGGGTCTCGCCCTTGCCCTGGGCGCTCGCGGGACCGGCCGCGGCCAGTGCCGCCAGCGCCAGCATCGCCACAACGGCGCACGCACCGCGCCCAGTCGGCCGGCGCCTCGAAAACAGCATGGGGTCCTCCCGGTCAATGGCCCTTATGGGCCTGTTCTGGGCGAAGCAGGCTTCGCTGCCACCGATAGTGGCGCAGAACAAGGGTGGGATTCAACTGCCGTCGATGCGGGAGTGATTTGCCTGCGGGTGCCTCAGCCGTCCCAGCCCTCGACCACGATGAGGGTCGCCGTGGACGCCTCGTCGCGGATCTTGGCGGCCGCCTGATACTCCGGCGAGGCGAGGCAGGCCTTGGCCGTCTCGAGGCTGTCGAACTCGATAACGACGTGACGCTGCCTGCTCGGCGTACCGGTCTTGCCGTCGACGGCGGTGCCGCCGCGCACGATGAAACGGGCGCCGTACTTGGCGAAGGCGACGCCGTTGGCGGCCACGTAATCCTTGTAGCGCTCGGGGTTGGTCACCTCGACGTGCGCGATCCAGTAGCCTTTCTTGGGCATGACGTCCTCCTCTAAGCCAGCAGTCGCACGAGCCACAGGGCGATGCCCGGGAACAGGATCACCAGGGCGATGCGGATGATGTCGGCGCCGACGAAGGGGAGCACGCCGCGATAGGTCTTCTCGATCGGCACGTTCTTGGCGATGGCCGATACGACGAATACGTTCAGCCCGATCGGCGGTGCCACGAGCCCCACGCCTACCACCATCAGCACCAGGATGCCGAACCAGATGCCGACGTCGTCCGCCGGCATGCCGAAGTCGAGGCCCTGCACGACAGGGAAGAACACCGGTAGCGTCAGGAGGATCATGGCAAGCTCGTCCATGACGGCGCCGAGGAGGATGTAGAACACCATCAGCAGGGCCATCACGGCATAGGGCGGCAGGCCCGAATTGCGCACGAGGTCGGCGGCCTTCATCGGCAGCTGGCTGAGCGCGAGGAAGGCGTCGAACACTTCCGCGCCCAGCAGGATGATGAAGATCATGCCGGCCGTCTGCGCCGTCTGCACCATGGCGGTGCCGATCTCGGCCTTGCCGAGACGACCCTGCAGGACGCCGATGACGAGCATCGTCACCGTGCCGACGGCGGCGGCCTCGGTCGGCGTGAAGACGCCGCCGTAGATGCCGCCGATGACGAGCCCCAGCACGAGCACGGCGGGCCAGGTCAGCAGGAGGGCGCGGACGAGGGTGCGCGCGTCGGGCCGCTCCTGCGTCGGCGCGATGGAAGGGTTGCGGCGCGCCACGATCATGATGACGATGGCGTAGAACACGACCGCCATCAGGCCCGGGATCATGGCGGCCATGAATAGCTTGGCGATGTTCTGCTCGGTGGCGATGGCGTAGACGACGAGGATGATCGACGGCGGGATCAGGAGGTCGACGACGCCGCCGATGGCGATGAGCGCGGTCGAAAAGCCGTCTTCGTACCCGTAGCGGCGCAGCTCCGGCAGGGCTGCGCGGCCAAAGGTGGCCGTCGTGGCGACGGACGATCCGCTGATGGCACCGAACACGGTGCAGGCGGCGAGCACCGCGATGCCGAGGCCGCCGCGGATGTGCCCGACGAGGCTACGCGCTGCCGAGAACAGGTCGCGCGCCATGCCGGACTGCTCGGCGAACGCGCCCATGAGGATGAACAGCGGGATGACGGAGAGCGTGTAGTTCGAGAACTGCTGGTAGGGGTTCGTCTTCATGTAGGCGAGGAACGGGCCGAACCCCGACAGGTAGCTGTAGCCGAAGGCGCCCACGACGAGCATGGACAGCCCCACGGGCATGCGCACGGCGATCAGCAGCAGCATCGCCGCAAAGCCGATCAAGGCAACCGTCATTCCGCTCACGACTGCCCCCGCGCCACCTGCACCGCGGTGACAAGCGCCACCAGCGTGATCAACCCTGACAGAACGGTACATACCGCGATCGCCGGCCAGACGATCAACTGCAGCATCATCGTCGTCTCGCCGCTGCGGTAGAAGTCCATGGTGCCGAGGACCATGCACCAGGTCAGCACGCCCATCATCGCCGCGTACACGAGGTCCCAGAAGGCATCCATGCGATCGACCGTGCGCGGCGACAGCTTGTTGGTGAAAGTGTCGACGACGATGTTGGAGCGCATGGCCTGCGCGTAGGGCAGGAAGGCGAACACGGCCACCGCCGTGCCCATCTTCACGTATTCGAAGTCGCCGTCGATCGGCCCGATCCAGGGCGCGAGGGGCGAGAAGGCAGAGCCGCGGAACCAGCGCCCGAACACGCTCGCCACCACGATCGCCGCCGTTGCCAGCGAGATCAGGCCGCCCAGCACCGCCACGACGCTCGACGCGCGCACGATGAAGGGCTGGCGCCCCTCCGGCGCGTCCGAGACACCCACGTCAGCCATCACGTTCCCCCATCCCGGATCGCAGCCGGGCGGGCCCGATCGGTCCCGCCCGCACTCATTTGCGCGGCGTTACGCTTTGTCGTGCTTGGCGACGAGCGCGCGCGCTTCCTCGATCAGCGCGGTGCCGTCGAGGTTCTTGTCCTTGACCTGCTTGATCCAGGCCTCGTGCACGGGCTGGCAGGTCTTGATCCAGCGCTGCTTCTCGTCCTCGGAGATGGCCGAGATGGTGTTGCCGCGCTTCTTGACCATCTCGTAAACCTCGGCGCCCGCCGTATCCCACATGTTGCCGGCGAGTTCGGCGAACTTCATCTGCGAGTTGCCGTCGACGACCTGCTTGAGGTCGTCGGGCAGGCTCTCGAACTTGGCCTTGTTCATGGCGAGGAAGAAGCTCGCCGTATAGAACGTCGGCGTGCCGGGGATCTCGGTGTGGAACTTGACGAGTTCGTGCACCTTGATGGCGGGCACGACCTCCCACGGCACCACGGCGCCGTCGATGACCTTCTGCGCAAGGCTTTCGGGCACCTGCGGCACGGGCATGCCGAGCGCCGTCGCGCCCAGCGCCTTGAGGCCTTCGCCGGCGAGGCGGGTCGGGGAGCGCAGCTTGAGGCCCTTCAGGTCCTCCATGGTC
>RXJK01000391.1:2995-26842 GCA_003963125.1 Hyphomicrobiales bacterium | reverse complement strand
ATCATGTATTACGGTGACTCGGTCCGCAGCAAGACGATCGCTGGCGTGGACAACATCAACTCTTCGAGCCGCTTCTTCTTCACCGGTGACGCCAAGATCTCGTCGTCCGTGAAGGCCGGCTTCGAAATGATGGTCGAGTGGGCCGGCGCAACCCGGTCGGATGTCATGAACCAGCTCGGTTCGACGACGAACCAGTACTACGGCGCTTCGGGCGTCGTGAAGGGTGCCGGCACCCCCCTGATCATCCCGACTGTGACGGAAGGCTCGGGTGACAGCGCCCTCGCGATCCGCACGGCCAACTGGTGGTTGGAAGACAAGGTTCTCGGTCGCGTGACCGTCGGCCGCGTCAACATCCAGGGCCCGGCATCGACGATCGACGTCTCGGGCGGCGACCTCGCGGTTGCGGCTTGGAGCAACGTCTACCTCCAGGGCGGCGGCTTCTACCTGCAGAACAAGTCCGATCCGTTCGGTCGCATGAGCACCATCACCTTCAAGAGCCTTGCGAACTTCTGCTACGGCTGCAGCCGTGAAGAAGGTATCCGGTACGACAGCGCCAGCATCGGTGGCCTCCTCCTCGGCGCCTTCTGGGGCCAGCAGGACCGCTTCACGGTTCAGGCTCGTTACGCTGCTGAAATCGCGGGCTTCCAGGTTGCTGCCGGCGCCGGCTATCAGCATGACAACCTGCTCGGCTACGAAGATCCGAACCTTCCTGCTCCGACGCGCAATGACACTGAGCAGCAGGGCTACGCTCTGTCGGCCAAGCACATCGCTTCCGGCCTCTTCCTGCAGGGTCAGTACGGCCAGACGCACTTCAAGGTGGTCAGCGGTGTTGTGAACACCGGTGCGAAGACGGACGGCAAGTCCTGGCATATCCAGGGCGGCTGGGCGAAGAACGCCTTCGGCCCCGGCATGACCACGCTGTACGGCGAATACGGTCATGGCGAAGGCTATGCGACGGGCACGTCGGCTGGTACCGCTGCCGCGATCAACAACGGCAACTTCACCACCATCGGAACGTCTGGTGCGACGATCACGGCCGACTCGTACAACTTCTACGGCATCGGCGTGACCCAGAAGATCGATGCAGCGGCTATGACGCTGTACCTCGGCTGGCGCCACTTCGATCCAAAGGTTTCGACGAACGCGGACGGCGCACTGCCGATCTCGTCCTTCGACACGATCACGGGCGGCGCACGCATCCTGTTCTGATCTGACTGCAAAGCATCTTGACGAGGCCGCCGGGGAGACCTGGCGGCCTTTTCGTATTGGAAGTGGCCGTTCGGACGTTCGGACTATCGCTTTCCGAACAGCACTTGCCCACGATCAGTGTGAACGACAATGCTCTGGATCTCGGGGCATGAGCGAATTTGGAAGCCTTGCCCTGGTTTGAGCACAGGGCTCGTGACGCAATACACCATGCCGGCTTTCCTCGATGGAACGGGTGTCACAACGAATTCGGAAAGCTTTATTGTCGTTGCGAAGAGCCCCGTCGCCGTGGCGTCCAGTTCCATGGCGGCGGGCGCTTTTACGTCAGTGGATTTGCAGTTGGATGCCTGCACCAGAGTCTGTGGCATGTCTCTGTATATGCTGGCGCTGCTGTCCACATAGTCCGGTGCCTCCCGGTTCCAATACGTGAGAGGATCACTGAGCAGTCTGCATTGGCCGCCATTCACGACAATTGCTTGGAGCGTGGTCGGCAACGGGTCTTTGGACGAGATCTTCAAGGCGCCAGATGCCGACCATTGCACGAAGAGAAGCGGCTTTGTCGGCTCTTGCCCGCTCGAGTAGCGGTGCAGTGCAGTGCCAGCAAGAAGACCTGCAGCCAGCATGGCAGCGAAGGCGGAGACGGAATTCGTCTGTGCTTTCATGCTCGTGAATTACCGCATCCCTGTGTGTACTCGTGGATCTTGTTACCGAATCGCAAGGGCTTGCACCACTGCGACTGGTGCCTCTGTGTCGGGCCTGCTCGCTCGAACGAGTTAAGCCTTAATCTAAAGCGTTCCGCCGTCGCCCGCCCTCACCGCTGCCCATCCATCTTCGAGATCTCGCCAGCCTTGAGCCCGCCCGCGCGCGCGTGAGGCCGGCCGCCGGAGGCCATGGTGATGGCCAGCACCAGCTCGTCGGCCCGTGGCGCGTCCGCAATCACCACGGTCATCGCGTCGAAGTGGCTGCGGACGTAGCAGGCGTCCTTGTGGTGGATCGGCAGGTCGAGGCTCGCACCGATCGCGCCCATCTTGCAGGCGGACGGGACGATGGCGAGTGCGCGGCCGAGGATCTCGCGCATGGCGTAGCCGCCCGGCACATGCCACAGCGCGGAATGCTCGATCTCGCCGGCGCTGCCGACGATCACGCCTTTGCCGTAGGCGTCGACTTTTCCCGCACCGCCCAGCGCCTCCGCCAGACGCTTCGATAGGTCGAGGCCCAGCGGCTTCAGCGCGTCCATCATCGGCATGATGTCCTCGACGAAGCGGCCCGCATAGGGATTGCGCACCACGGCCGCGGCCCATCCCTTGCGCACGGGGCTGGCGAGCAGCGGGCCTCCATCGTGCAGCGTCTCCTCCACGCACAGGGCGATCTTGCGCACGTCGACATTCATGAACGGCTCCCTTGATGATCAGGTGTTTGCGATCTGCAGCGACGGCCGGGCGGTCGAGACGGCACCCACGGTGCGTGTCTCCCCCCGCAGCATCAAAGCCGCACCGGCGATGTGTCCCGCCTCGACGAAGCGCCGAGCACACAAGAGGCCTGCATTGAGCGCCCGCGCGATCTCGGCGGCCGACAGCGGGCCGACGTGGGTCGTGACAAGCAGATCTCCGAGATCGCTGTCGGGGTCGAGGTCGCGGGCCCGGCGCCGTTCGATCGACGGCACGGCGACGTCGACGCCATTCGCAACGAGTGTGGCGGCGGCGTCCGCCACGGCGGCGCAGGGCGCGAGCACCGTCACGCTGTCTGCGATGCCGAGCGAAAACGAGCGCCCCTTGGCCCCCGATGTGGCAATGCCGCCCACGCCCATGTGGCTTTCGAGCCGCAGCTGGCCATTGAGCAGGGGCAACTCGTCCGACGAAAAGGCACCTGCGATCCCGATCTCCAGGCTCTCGCCTGGCGCCACGTGCACGGCGATGTCACCGCCATCGTTGACGAAGGCACGCGAGAGGTGCGCGGCCTCGAGCATGTGCGCCATCAGATCGTCCGCGACGGCACCCGCCACCGCCGCCATCGGCGTGATGAAGACATCCGCGAAAGGCCGACACGCGACCACCATGCGGCGTGCGACGGCGCCGTCGACCTTGGGGGTTTTCGATATCGGCGTGCGCAACTGGGGAAGCTCGTCGCAGAGCTCCGGCAGGATCGATGCAAAGCGCGCGGCAGCCGCATCGTAGGCAGCGCGCAGCTCCCCGGGCGCGCCCCAGGCCTTCAGCACGACGTCGATCGGCCCATGGGAGAGGTGAAGGCGGCCGCCGGTCAGCTGCTGCACTAGGGGCGCGGCGAACATGTCACGTGAGCTTGCCGAGGGCGTTGAGAAGCGCTGTGGCCTCCTCCGCCGAGAGCGGCTCCAACGTGCGGCGCGTCACCTCGGCTGCATCGATCTTCATGTCGGCCACCGCCTTGCGGCCTTCGGGCGTAAGGGCGAGCAGCACGAGGCGCGCATCCTCCGGCGCCGGCGAATGGGCGACGAGGCCGCGCGCGACGAGGCGGCCGACGACGCCCGATGTCGTCGCAGGGTCCATGGCGACGAGGCGACCGAGCTGGTTCTGTGAAACCGATCCCAGGTCATCGAGCTTCACGAGCACCGAGAACTGGGTCGGTGTCACGCCGTGGCGCGCCATCGTGGCGTTGAAGATCTCGGTCGCGCGTTGATGCACGCAGCGCAGCACGAAGCCTATCTGCGCCTCGAGCCGGTAGGGCGCATGCGCCGCTGCGATCGCGCCTTGAGTGTCTGCGGCATGATCAGGCGCTGCCGGCGCTTCCGCAGCGGGCGGTGCTTTGCGGGCGCTTTTCGGCACGGCCATCGGCGACCTCACTTCGTCTTCGGCGCGTGTCGATCGAACGGCCACGGGTTGGGCGCGATCCAGCCTTCGACGCGCGCGGCCGGTGCCACCTCGCGCAGGATATCATGGATCGACACGATGTCCTCCGCGTGCCCGCCCATGTCGAGATAGAGGTGGCGCGGCATGGTGAATTCGATCGGCGCGACGATCGCCGGTGTCGGCACGTAGCCGAAGGCGTTCTTCGGCATGCGTGTCACGTCGGCCATGACGGTGATGCCGCCGCCGGGCCAGACGTAGACCGGGGCGCCGCCCATGGTCACCCGCGTCTCGCCGTTCGCCACGGAACGCGTGAGGTTGACCGGGTTCTCGGTTACGCCAGCGCGTAGCGAGCCGCCCGCGCCGGCCATGAACAGGACGGTGCACAGTGAGGGTTCGCAGTTCTCGCCGATGCGGTCGACCACGCGCCGCACCTCGGCCGGCATCTCCGCCGGCACGGGCTTCAAGGCCTCGTCGAGCACGCAGAACAGCGCGTCCTCGCCCGTGGTCGAGGTGAACAGCACGCGCATGCCGGGCCAGGCGAGCTTGGCGTCGATCCTGTCGATCACGGACAAAGGATCGGTGATATCGGTGCCGCCCCAGCCAAGGCCGGGGTTCGCCACCTGGAAGTAGCGCCCCGGCGTCGACTTGCGCCCGCGCACGCGGATGCCGGCGGGGCGCATGTCGAGCACGCGGCCGGCCTGATGTTCTGTCAGCACGCCCGTGATGTGATCGTCGAGAACGATCACTTCATCCACGTGGCCGAGCCACTGCTTGGCGAAGATGCCGACGGTGGCAGAACCGCAGCCCACGCGCATGCGCTGCTCGGGTTTGCCGTCGACGATCGGCGCCGCATCGGCCTGCACCACCACGGTGTGGCCGCCGTCGATCGTCATCTCGACGGCATTGCCGGCGCACAGATCGAGCAAGGCATCGCAGGTGACGTTGCCCTCCTTCTTGGAGCCGCCCGTCAGGTGCCGCACGCCGCCGATCGACAGCATCTGCGAGCCGTACTCGGCGGTTGTGACGTGGCCGACCTGCTCGCCCTTGACGCGGATTGGCGCGGCCTCGGGGCCCAGATGCCGGTCGGTATCGATCTTCACCTTCACGCCGCAGTAGCTGAAGATGCCCTCGGTGACGACGGTCACGGTATCGACGCCTGCGTGCTCGGCTGAGACGATGAAGGGCGCGGGTTTGTAGTCCGGGTAGGTGGTGCCGGCGCCGACGCCCGTCACGAACGTGCGCTCGGCATCGAGCGGCGCGCCGTTCCATTCGCCCGCCGCGAAGGAGACGAGCTTGCCGCCGGCATCCGTCGTGCGATGCATGAGCAGCACGGGATCGGTGCGCACGAGCGCGCCGTTCTCGTTGGCGTAGCGTGCGCATGCGCCGGAGCGCCCGGGACGGATGCGGCACAGCACCGGGCAGGCGTCGCAACGGACGATCCCGTCGCCTTCCGCCGCGCCGAACTTGTCGGAGCGCGCCGACTTGGACAGGCTTTCGTTGGCACTCATGCCTCGGCCTCCTCGCCGGCTTTCAGCGCGGCCCACAGACGATGCGGCAGCACGGGCACACGGTCGACACGCACGCCCGTCGCGTGGCGGATGGCGGCGAGGATGGCCGGCGCCGTGGCGATCAGGGCCGGCTCGCCGACGCCCTTGGCGCCGTAGGGCCCGTCGAGTTCTGGATCCTCGACGAGATGGATCTTGATCGGCGGGATGTCGCCCGCCGTCGGGATCAGGTAGTCGTGCAGGTTCTCGGTGCGGCCGGGGATGAATTCTTCCATCAGCGCGAGGCCGAGCCCCTGAGCGATGCCGCCGTGGATCTGGCCTTCGACCAGCGTCGGGTTCACGGCGCGGCCGACGTCGTGCGCGGCCACGATGCCGACAACGCGCGTGGTGCCGAGCTGCGTGTCGACTTCGACCTCGGCGATCTGCGCGGCGAAGCCGTAAGTCGCGTACGGGACGCCCTGGCCGTTCTCGTCGAGGGTCGTGGTCGGCGGATCCCAGGTGCCGTTGCCGTCGAGCACGATGCCGTTGGCGTCGGCTGCGAGCGTTGCGAGATCGATCGTGCGCGAAGCTTCCCCGTCGATGATCGTGAGGCGGTTGCTTTCCAGCGAAAGACGCGCCTCAGGGCCAGCATTGGCGAGCGCCAGGATCTTCCGGCGCAGATCCTCGCCGGCAAGGCGCGAGGCGTTTCCAGAGACGAAGGTCTGTCGTGATGCGGATGTCTTGCCCGCGTCGGCTGTGAGATCCGTGTCGCCGACTATCATCCGGAAGGCTTGCGGGGGAAGCCCGAGCGCATCGGCCGCGATCTGCAGAAGCACGGTCGAGGAGCCCTGGCCGATGTCGACGGCGCCGTTGAGGAAGGTCAGCGTGCCGTCCTGCGCCAGCGTGATGCGCATGGTGGACGGGTTCGACAACGAGGTGTTGCCGCAGCCGTACCACATGCAGGCGATGCCGAGGCCGCGCTTCACACGCTGGCTCGTGGCATTGAAAGCTGCGACGCGGGCGAGGCCTTCGTCCCAATCGGGCTTCAGAGCGTCGAGGCACATCGGCAGCCCGGCCGAATGCTTGATCACCTGGCCCGAAGCCGTGCGGTCGCCGTGGTCGAGCGCGTTGGCGCGCCGGATCTGCCAGCGGTCGATGCCGAGCTTCTCGGCGAGATCGTCCATCAACGTCTCGTTGGCGATGGCCGCCTGCGGAATGCCGAAGCCGCGGAAGGCACCGGCCGGCGTCGTGTTGGTGAAGATGGCGCGCGTCCTCAGCCACGCGTTCGGCACCTTGTAGGGCCCCATGCCGTGCACGGGCACGCGGTTGGCGACCGTCGGGCCCCAGGACGAGTAGGCGCCCGTGTTGAAGTCACCGATCATCTCGAAGGACGTGAGCCGGCCTTGCGCATCGGCCGACGACTTGGCCCAGATCTTCGCGGGATGACGCTTGGTCGTCGAGGCCATGGATTCCGTGCGCGAGTAGATGATGCGCACGGGACGCTTCGTCACCCAGGCCGCAACCGCCAGCAGCGGCTGCACGGAGACGTCGAGCTTGCCGCCGAAGCCGCCGCCGCAGGCCGTCGGCCGGATGCGCACCCGCGAGGGCGGGAACCCAAGCGCGCGTGCCGTATCCTCCAGATCCATGTAGGGCGCTTGTGTGCAGGCGACGACCTCGATGCGCTCGGGGCCATCGCCCACGGGCAGCGCGTAGCCGGCCTCGGGCTCGATGTAGGCGTGCTCGACGAAGGCGGTTTCGAAGTTGCCCTCGGCGGTGGCGGCGGACTGCGCATGCGCATTGGGCGCGTCACCCGTGCGCAGGTGGCCGCGGGCGAGAATGTTGCCTTTGGCGAAATCATGCAACTGCGGGGCATGCTGGTCGACGGCCGCTTCCGTCGTCTCGAGCGCCGGGAGGCGCTCCCACGTGATGGGCACGTCGCGGTCGGACAGGGTCTCGATGGCTTCGCGCGTGCCGATGAGAGCCGCCACCGCTTCGCCGCGGAAGCGCACGTGACCCTCGGCGAGCACCGGCTGATCTTTCAGATGCGGGAAGACGCCGAAGGAATTTTCGCCCGGCACGTCCTTCGCGGTCAGTACGGCGACGAGCCCCGGCACCCGGGCCTTGAGCGCATCGAGATCGCCGAAGGTAAATTGTGCGCGCGCATGCGGCGAACGGATCACGCGCATCCACAGGGCGTCGGCGGGCGCTTCGTCGGCGCCGAAGCGATCGGTGCCTGCGACCTTGGGGAAGCCATCGACGCGGGCGATGCGGCTGCCGACGGCGTGGCCGGCTTCTGCCGTCGGCGCCTTGAGTGCCCGGTTCGCCGCGACATCGGCCACGGCCTCGATGATCTTCGTATAGCCCGTGCAGCGGCACAGCACGCCACCGAGCGCGTCCTCGATGTCGGCGCGGCTCGGCGCCGGCTGCGTCGCAAGGAGATCGGTCGCGGCCATCAGCATGCCGGGGGTACAGATGCCGCACTGGGCGGCGCCGTGCGCGAGGAACGCGTTGCGCAGCTTGTCTGTCAGTCCGTGGGGGCCAGCGCCCTCGACGGTGGTGACGTCACAGCCGTCGGCCTGGCACGTGGGCACGAGACAGGCGCACACCTGCCGGCCGTCAAGCAGCACCGTGCACGCGCCGCAGTCGCCCGCTTCGCAGCCGATCTTCGTGCCCGTCAGCCCGAGTTTCTCGCGCAGCGTATCGGCGAGCGACGCGAAGGGCTCGGCATCGATCGTTTGCTCGTGTCCGTTGAGGGTGAGGACGATACGTTCGGTGTCGACGCGCTGTTGCATCAGGCGGCCCTCCTTGCCGAGCCGGCGAGACCATCGAGTGCGTCGCGCACGAGCGTCAGTGCGGCATCGAGGCGATAGGCAGCCGAGCCGCGCACGTCGTCGATGGGCGAGAGATGCGCGAGGTGCTGCTTGCCGACCTTTGCGCCCGCGCCGGCGATGGGCTCGCCGATCAGCGCCTGCTCGAGGCTTGCGAGCCGCTGCGGCGTGGCAGAGCAGGCACCCACCGCGAGGCGCACGTCGAGGATGCGGCCCGCGCCATCGCAAACCGCAAGTGCCGACACCATGGCGATCGAGATGACGAGATAGCGGCGCGCGCCGAGCTTGAGGAATATCGCTTCGGCCTGCTCGGGCAGCTTCGGGATGAGAATGGCGGTGACGAGTTCGTCCGGGCGGCAGGCGGTCTGGCGATAGCCGGTGATGAAATCGCGCATCGCGACACGCCGGGTGCCGGTTCGCGAGGCCAGTTCGATCTCGGCGTCGAGGGCGAGCAGATTGGGCGCGCCGTCGCCCGCGGGCGACGCGGTGCAGATGTTGCCCGCGACCGTCCCGCGGTTCTGGATCTGCACGCCGCCGACTTCACGTGCCGCCTGCTGCAGGCCGCGCAGGCTCGCGGGGAGAGAAGCCCGCGCCACCTCGCTCCACGTAACGAGCGCCCCGAGGCGCCAGTGCGTGTCGCTCTGGGAAAGGCCGCGCAGGGAGGTGATGGCGGAGATATCGAGCACGTCCTTGTGGCTCATGTCGCCCCAGCCCGCGCGCGAGACCTTGGCGGGATAGACATCCGTGCCGCCGGCGATCGGCATCACGTCGGCGTCGGCCCGGATGACGAGCGCCTCTTCGAGTGAGGCGGGGCGGAAGTAGCTGGCCATACGCGCCTCCTCAAGCCCGGCCCGCGCGGAGCGCTGCCGTGCGCGCGGCATCGACCGCGCCGTGGCCATCGAGGGCCACGCCGAACAGCGTCGCGGCGGCTTCCGGGGTGTAGTAGCCACGACCGACATCGCGCGCGACGATCGCCGGATCGCGCTGCAGCGGATCGCCGTAGCCGCCGCCGCCGGGGGTGAGCACTTCCACGCGATCGCCGCGCTTTAAAGGAATGTCCTGGTCCTTGGAGAGATGTTCGGGCGTGAGGACCGCGCCGTCGCGATGAATGCGCACGACATTGCGCCCGCCCTCGCGTCCGCCCTGCGCGCCCGGTGGCCCGAAGCGGCCATGATCCATCACGAACGAGGCGCGCGCTTCGCCGCGCAGAAGCTCGACCTCGTAGTGCACGCCGAAGCCACCGCGATGCAGGCCGGCGCCGGCCGAGCCCTCGTGCATGCCGAAGCGGCGGAAGAGAACGGGATAATACTGCTCCATCACTTCGACGGGTGCCGTCTTCGAGATGCCGATGGTGGAGCAGCCGTTGGTGAGGCCGTCGTGGTCGGCGTTGCCGCCGTAGCCGCCGCCGGAGATCTGGTACATGACATAGCTCGTGCCCTTTGCCGGATCGGTGCCGCCCAGCGCGAAGTTGCCGGACGAGCCCGCCGGCGCCGCCGTAACCTTGTCGGGGATCGCCTGCACGAGGGCGAGGAACACGGCTTCCGCGATGCGTTGCGAGACCTCCGCCGCGCAGCCCGAGACTGGGCGCGGATAGCGCGCATCCAGGAAGGTGCCCTCCGGCCGCTTGATGACCAGCGGTTCGAACACGCCGCTGTTGAGTGGCGTATCCGGGAAGATGTGGCGCATGGCGAGATAGACCGAGGAATAGGTCGTCGCCACGACGGAGTTCATGGGGCCGCGGCAGGGCGGAGACGAGCCCGCGAAATCGAAGGTCAGCGTGTCGCCCTGCTTCGTCACGGCGAGCGCGATCTTGAGCGGCTCGTTGACGACGCCATCGGAGTCAACGAAGGCCTCGGAGCGATAGACGCCATCGGGAATGGTGGCGATGTGGGCCCGCATCAGCTTCGCCGCACGCTGCCGGATCTCTGCGATGGCCGCCGTGACGGTGTCGCGGCCGTAGCGGTCGAGGAGTTCGGTGAGCCGTTTCTCGCCCACCTTCAGCGCGGCGGCCTGCGCCTTGATATCGCCGATGCGCTGGTCGGCGACGCGGATGTTGGAGCAGATGATGGCGTAGATCTCGGGATCCATGACGCCTTGCTTGAAGAGCTTCACCGGCGGCAGGCGCAGGCCTTCCTGCTCGACTTCCGTCGCCTTCGCCGAGAAGCCGCCGGGCACCATGCCGCCGACGTCGGGCCAGTGCCCCGTGTTCTGCAGCCAGCAGAACAGCTCGCCCTGGTAGTAGAAGGGCAGCGCGAAGCGGACATCCATCAGATGGGTGCCGCCGAGATAGGGATCGTTGACGATGTAGATGTCGCCGGGGCGCGGCGCGCCGGCCTTGCCCTCGCGGATGAGGCGCAGGATCTCGGCGGTCGAATACTGCATGGTGCCGACGAACACGGGCAGCCCGAACTCACCCTGGCTGATAAGCGCGCCGGTCTCCTTGTCGTAGATGCCGGACGAGCGGTCGTCGGCTTCCGCGATCACCGGCGAAAAAGCCGAGCGCGAGAAGGCGATGTCCATCTCGTTGCAGACCTGGGCAAGCGAGGCCTGGATGACGGCCAGCGTGAGCGGATCGATGCGGCTCATTCCGAAGCGCTCCCCACGGTGATGCGAAGATTGCCGACTTTGTCGACGAGCACAGACGCGCCCGGCTCCACGACCGTCGTGGCGTCGATCTGCTGGATGACGGCGGGTCCGGCGAAGCGCGCTTCCAGCGGCAGCTTGGCGCGATCGAAAATGGTGGCCGTATGCCAGGCGCCGCCGGCATAGAGCTTGCGCTCGCCGATGATGGCGCTGTCCAGCGCACTCGCGCGATCCGACGCATCGAGAAGTGCGGAGATGGGAAAGGTGCGCCGCTTGCCCACGACGCTCGTCACGAGATTGACGAGCACCGCGCGGATCTCGGGCAGGTGCACCTGGAAGCGGTTAAAGTAGGCGGTTTCGAAGATCTTCTGGATCTCCTCGCGCGACACGTCGGCCGATGGCAGGTTCACGCGGATCAGATGCGTCTGGCCGCGGAACTGCATGTCGGCGCCGTGCAGCACGATCGTCTCGACGATCTCGTTCTGCTCGGCGGCGTTGACGGCCATGCCGCGGGCGCGCTGGTCATTGAGGATGCGCTGCACTTCGGAGATGTCCGCCTGATCCAGCGGCACGTTGAGGGTGTTGACGAAGTCCTGGCGCAGGTCGGCGACGAGGCAGCCCAGCGCATTGGTGAGGCCGGGACGCGCCGGCACCAGCACCTCGGGGATGCCGAGTTCGCGCGCCAGGGCCACCGCATGCAGCGGACCCGCACCGCCGAAGGCGAAGAGTGAGAAGTCGCGGGGATCGTAGCCGCGCGACAGCGACACCATGCGGATGGCGCCGGACATGTGCGCGTTGGCGAGCCGGATGACGGCGGCCGCGGCCGCCTCCACCGAGAGCCCCAAGGGCTTGGCGAGCTTCGCCTCGAAGATCGCGCGCACGTGCTCGACGCTGACGGGGTTCTTCACCGCGTGCAGGCGCTTCGGATCGAGCCGGCCCAAAACCAGATTGGCGTCGGTGATGGTCGGCGCCTCGCCGCCGCGGGCGTAGCAGATCGGGCCGGGCTCGGAGCCCGCCGACTGTGGCCCCACCTGCAGCATGCCGGCCGCGTTGATCGAGGCAATGGAGCCGCCGCCCGCGCCCACCGTGCGCACGTCAACCATGGGCACGTGGATCGGCAGGCCATAGTCGATCGTCAGTTCCGAGGAGACCTCGGGCACGCCGCCGTGGATGAGGGCGACGTCGGTCGAGGTGCCGCCCATGTCGTAGGTGATGGCATTGGCGACGCCGGACTGGCGCAGCGTCTCCGCAGCTGCCATGACGCCGGAGGCGGGGCCCGACATGATCGTCTTGGCGGCCTCGCGCGCGACGAGCCGCGCCGACACCGTGCCGCCGTTGCCGTTCATCACCAGAAGGTCGCGGCCAAAGCTCTTCTTCTCCAGCTCGGTCTGTAAGAGGCGCACGTAGCGGTCGAGGACGGGCTGCACGGCGGCATTCACCGAGGCCGTCGTGCCGCGCTCGTACTCGCGGAATTCGGAGAGCAGCGCGTGCCCCATGGTGACATAGGCGTTGGGCCACATCTGGAGCGCAATGCGCCCCGCGGCCTGCTCGTGAGCCGGATTGGCATAGGAATGCAGGAAGTGGATCACCAGGGCCTCGCAGCCGAGCCCCTTCAACCGCTCGATGGCGGCGCGAAGCTCCGTCTCGTCGAGCGGGATGACGACTTCGCCCTGCGCGTTCATGCGCTCGGCGACTTCCAGGCGCAAATCGCGCGGCACCAGGGGTTCGAACGTGCCCGTCATGCCGTAAGGCTTGGGACGCGTGCGCCGGCCCACTTCCAGCGTGTCGCGGAAGCCCCGGGTCGTGATCAGGCCGACCTTCGCCAATTTGCGTTCGAGAACGGCGTTCGTCGTCGCGGTGGTGCCGTGGATGATGAGGTCGATGGCGCTGGCGGACGTGCCCGTGGCGTCGATGGCGGCCAGCACGCCCTTGGCCTGGTTGGCGATCGTCGTGGGGATCTTGGCGAGCGCGACGCGGCCCGTATCGGCCTCCGTCTCGTACAGCAGGAGGTCGGTGAAGGTGCCTCCGACGTCTATGCCCACCACGCGCCGCATGCGGTTTGTCGCCCTTTCCGCGAAGCCGCCCGACCCGGCGCTTCGACGGTTGTTAGCATACTAACAAGCTCGCCGTTGTCCAGGCGGGTTGCTGCTCAATGTGGCGGCAGCGGCTGCCCTGCGTTTCGGCTTGCGTCGGATGTCGCGTTCGATTCTCTCCCACCTACGGCCGGCGACCGCCAGCTTCGGGGCAAATTGATCCTTGTCATCCCGGACGGTGCGGAGCACCGATCCGGGACCCAGGGGCAGCGGGCGGCGACCTTTGCACTGGGTCCCGGCTCTCCGCGCTGCGCGCTTCGGCCGGGATGACAGTTGGGAGGAGCCTTCCAAGGGGCGCCTACGGCCTCGGGCGGCTGGGACTTGCAAGCGGCCAGCCTCAAGCTATATGCGGGACTGCCAGCTTCAGAGCGAGGACAACGACAATGACGGCAGACGCGCAAGCCACTGAGGCAAAAGAGACAAAGGCCGAAAGCCATGCCTTCCAGGCCGAGGTCGCCGAGCTGCTGCGCCTGATGGTGCACTCGGTCTACTCGGAGACTGACATCTTCCTGCGCGAGCTCGTCTCCAACGCCTCCGACGCGTGCGACAAGCTCCGCTACGAGGCCATCGCCGCCCCGAACCTGCTGGGCACGGCCGGCGACCTCAAGATCCGCATCATTCCGGACAGCACGGCCAACACCCTCACCATCGCCGATACGGGCATCGGCATGGACCGGCACGAGTTGATCGAGAACCTCGGCACCATCGCCCGGTCCGGCACGCGCGCCTTCATGTCGAAGCTCAAGGAGGCCAAGGACGGCACCGGGCTCATCGGCCAGTTCGGCGTCGGCTTCTACTCGGCCTTCATGGTCGCCGACCGGATCGAGGTAATCTCGCGCGCCGCCGGCAGCAGCGATGCCTGGGTGTGGCGGTCGACCGGCGGGGCCGGCTTTGAGGTGGCACCCGCGACGGCCGAGCAGGCGGCCCGTGTCGTTCGCGGCAGTGAGGTCGTGCTGCACCTGAAGGACGATGCGAAATCGTATCTCGAGGCGCACACACTCGAGCGCATCGTGCGCACCTACTCCGATCACATCCTGTTCCCCATCGAGCTGGCCGAGGCGGGCAAGGAGCCGCGCCAGGTCAACTCGGCGAGCGCCATCTGGCAGCGCTCGAAGTCGGAACTGAAGCCCGAGGACTACAAGGGCGCCTACACGTCCATCGCCATGGCCTTCGACGAGCCGGCGCTGACGCTGCACTATCGCGCCGAAGGCCGGCAGGAGTACGCTGTGCTGCTGTTCGTGCCCACGCAGCGGCCCTACGACCTGTTCGATCCCTCGCGCAAGGGACGCGTGAAGCTCTACGTGCGCCGCGTCTACATCACGGACGATGCCGACCTGCTGCCGTCCTATCTGCGCTTTGTGCGCGGCGTCATCGACAGCGAAGACCTGCCGCTCAACATCTCGCGCGAGATGCTGCAGAACAATCCGCAGGTGGGGCAGATCCGCAAGGCGGTGACGGGGCGCGTGATCTCCGAGCTCGACAGCATCGCCGAGAAGGAGCCGGAAACCTTCAAGAAGATCTGGGCCGAGTTCGGCGGCGTCATCAAGGAGGGCCTCTACGAGGACTTCGAGCGCCGCGAGCAGCTCCTGAAGCTCGCGCGCTTCACGACGACCAGTGGCGAGAGCCGGTCGCTCAAGGACTACGTGGCAAGTCTGAAGGAGAACCAGACGGCGATCTACTACCTCGTCGGCGATACTCCGGAGCGACTGAAGGCGAGCCCGAAGCTCGAGGCGGCCAAGGCGCGCGGCGTCGAGGTGCTGCTGCTCACCGATCCGGTCGATGCGTTCTGGACCTCGCTGTCGCTCGGCTACGAGGGCAAGCCGCTCAAGTCGCTGAGCCAGGGCGACGTCGATTTCGGCCTGATACCGCTGGTGGAGACCGACAAGAAGGATGACAGCGAAGCCAGCAAGGTGGACGAAGCGCAGCTCATCGCCGCGCTGAAGGAGGCACTGGGCGACCGCGTCAGCGACGTGAAGGCCTCGCAACGGCTGACGGACAGTGCGTCGTGCCTCGTGGCGCAGGGCTCAGGCCCCGACCGCGAACTCGACAAGCTGCTGTCACGCCAGAACCGCGGCGTCGGCCTCAAGCCCGTGCTGGAAGTGAACGCGAAGCATGCGCTGGCGCGAGCCGCGGCCTCTGCCAAGTCCGCAGGCCGGGGCGAGGATCTTGCCGATCTCGCCGAACTCCTCCTTGACCAGGCCTACATCCTCGACGGCGAAGTCCCGGCCGACCCTGCCGCCTTCGTCAGCCGCCTCAACCGCCTCGTCGCCCGCGGCGTGGCGGTGGGGTAGGCTCACTCGCAGCATTCTGAGAGTCATGGTCGCTTAGAGAGGGAGAACTGCTGGGCTTCCTGGTCTGAGCGCGCGGCTTGCCACACGGAAGAAAAGGATCATATAATGATTGGAAATCATTAATTTCACCCTGAGCGTTGAGGCATTGATAATGACAAAAAGACTCCATGACATTACGAACTTTGGCGGCACCGATGCGGACGAAGATGCACTTCTGATCGAGGCCTTCGAAGACCACCGCGCTTTCGAATCGCTGAAGGCCCACAAAAGATTTTGCGTGCTCGGCCGCAAAGGCAGCGGAAAGACCGCAATATTTAAGAAGTTCCTGAGCCAAGGGAGCTGGGATAAGTTTGCCTTCGGGCACACTTTCTCTGATTATCCCTGGCACTTCCATGAAAAACAGAAATCAATTGGCGTTCCAGAAGAGCAATGCTACGTACAGAGTTGGCAGTACTTGTGCTATATAACGCTGGCTAAGCTTCTGCTAAATAATGACAGCTCTCAACCATATTCGGACGGCGCGGCCGAACATCTTTCTCGGCTCGAGAGATTCGTGCTGGATAGCTACGGGACTCGCGATCCAGACGTAACGCAGATATTCACCCCGAGTAAAACTCTCAAATTTTCGGGCGACGTGGGGGTCAACTGGAAGATTCTAAAGGGCGGACTGAAAATTGAGTCGGCACCAATTTCCGACTTGCCGCTGATTGTGCAGGAGGTTAATCAAAACATACGGCACGCTACAATACAGTCGCTGAACCCGGCGCTCGATTATTATGTCCTATTCGACCAACTAGACTTGGGTTTCAGCCTAGAGGCGCGCGACTACACATCGCGAATAGTCGGGCTCCTGTTGGCGGCGCGCGAGATCAACCTCCACGCGAGATCGGCTGGGAAACGCGTTACGATTGGGGTATTTTTGAGAGATGATATATACGACCGCCTCCAGTTCGAAGACAAAAATAAGATCACTGAGAATTTTTGTGACCACGTTGTTTGGGATCATGGCCCAAAGTCCAATACATTGAAGTCGCTAATGGAGAAGCGTATCAAGGTTGTGTTTTCGGCGTCTCGGCAAAAGTGGGACGAAGTTTTTGACGAACGTCATGAAATGTCTGGCAGGCAGCGAAAATACAACTACATTCTTGACCGAACATTCCTCAGACCGCGTGACATGATCAAATTTTGCAATGAGTGCTTAAACAGCGTGCGCGCTGCGGGCGGAAATCCAGATATGTTCGAGAATAAGCATATCATCGACGCGCAAGAAAATTTTTCCGACTACCTGCATCGAGAGTTGGACGACGAGATCCACAAGCACATTCCTGAGTATCGGCGATATTTTGAGGTCATAAAGAACCTCGACAGTCTTCAATTTACGCTTAAGGATTTTGAGGAGGTTTGGGCGGCGCGAAAAAATCTTTTCTCTGGAAATGAAGATCCCATAACTGCGCTCCGTGAACTGTTCGATTTCTCCGTTGTGGGTTACTTGGCTCTTGGCGGCGGAGGAGGGGGATCGCAGTATGTCTGGAAGTACAAAGATGCCAGAAGCCAATTTAACGAAGGCGCTGCGCAATTGCGGGTGCATCCGGGCTTCAAAGAGGTTTTGGGGCTCAAGAAGTTCACGAGAGCAGGTTGACTTCCTTTGTTAAGGGTGGTTTGGCGCAGATAGCTATATGCGTCGTAGCCATCACATCCCGCCGAAAAGCGACGAGAGGAAGTTGTCGTCGCCCTTCTTCTTGCTGCGGTCGTCGTCGCCTTTGATCTTCTCGGCGGCGGCGAGGTTGAGTTCGACAGGGGCGAGGTGATCGCGGCCCTTGCGGATCTCCTTCCACTTGCCCTCGAGCGCCAGCAGGATGCGCTTCTCGTGGCCGTAGACGTCGCGGAAGGTCTGCAGCTTGTCGTGCTCGTCCACCATCGCTGTGAAGTAGGTGAGGTGAACCATCACGCGCTTTTCCATCTCGATCGTGTGATTGAGCGGCGTGGTGTCGAACATCTCCTTCGTCTTGGCCGCATCCCAGCCCTTGTCGGCCTTGAGGATCAGCTCGGCCAGCTCCATCGGATTGCGCACGCGGATGCAGCCGTGGCTGTAGGTGCGCTGGGCGACGTTGAACATGTATTTGTCGCGCGGCAGCGTGTCGTGCATGAACACGGTGTGCTGGTTGGGGAAGGAGAACTTGAACTTGCCCATCACGCTCTTGGGGCCGTTGGGCTGAATGACCTCGACCTCGCGGATGTCGGTCTTGGTCCAGTCCATCTTCCGCCAGTCGAGCGGCTTGCCGTCCTTGGTCGTCACTTCCAGCGCCCATTCGCGCATCAGGCCGCCGCCCTTGAGGAGGCTCGGCCAGAGCTCCTTGACCTTGATGCTGTCGGGCACGATCCATGTGGGCTTGAAGGTCAGGCGGCGCAGCGGACGGCTGAAGACCGGCGTCTGCTTGCCCGTCTCGCCGGCGACGATGCGCTCGTAGCGCACCACCTGCCCGTCCACGACGAAGCGCTGCATGAACTCGGGCAGATTGTTCCAGATGTAGACTTGGCCCATGTCGGCGGGCATCCAGCGCCACTGTTCCATGTTGGCGAGGATCTTGCGCGCTTCGAGGTCCTGGCTCGAGCCCGGCTTGTGGCCCCGCGCGGCGAGATACTTCTGGCGCAGCTTCTCGAACTGGGCGTGCTGGGGATGCAGGCCGCGCAGGGTGGCGGCGGTGTCTTCGGCGGTGGCAAGCCCCTCCAGGATCGCGGCCGGCTTCAGGAGCTGCGGGCGGCGATCGAGATAGCTCGACAACTGCTCGGCCGGATTGATGATGCGGCCGCCCCGCGCGAAGCGGGCGTACTTCAGGGCCGTGAAGGTGATCTCGCTTTCCGCCGCGGCGAGCGCCTCGGGCGAAAGCTTGCCGGCCTTCACCGCGGCCACCGCCGGCGTCGCGAAGTCGCGGCGCGACAGACCCCAATCGTCGGCCCGCTCGACCTCGTCGAGAAGCGCGTTTGCTTTTGGCGAAAGAGCCTGCCCGGCCATCCAGAACGGGGCGAACGTGCGCTGTTCGTAGAAGGCCAGGACGGCAGCACGCTCGTTCTTGTCCTCGTCCGTTGCGCCTTCGGGAAGGGCAGCGAGCAGATCGCGAAGCGCGGCCGCTTCGGGCGCGAGCGCTTTCGCCGGGGCCTCGGCGACTGCGGGCGTCTCCGATGCGGGCTCGGCGGGACGCGCGCTGTCCTGCGCAGCCGCCGGCAGCGCGGCGAGCCCCAGCGCCAATGCCAACCCCAAGCCCCTGAGACGTGACGCCATCCTCTCGGCCCCCTTGCTGCCTGACCGCCGTGCCGATCCACCGGCGACGGCATATTGCCAGACTCGATCCGGTGCCCCAAGTTCGAATTGGCCTTTGAGATCCGCAGGATATGCACGTCTCCACGGCCAGCGACAGGTGCCCGGCGCAACATATGTGCTAAACTGCGCACGTCAGGAATCGCGATCGAGCCCGCCCCTTCGTATGAGCCGCACGCCCAAGACCCGCATCCGCCAGCGCCCAACGACCGCGCGATCCTCAGCGAAGGCCAAGGTCATCCGAAAGCCCAAGCTGAAGCTGAAGGCCAAGCGGGAGCCGCGGCCGTTCTGGGAGGCGAAGCGCCTCGACCAGATGAGCCGGGCCGAGTGGGAATCGCTGTGCGACGGCTGCGGCCAGTGCTGCATGCTCAAGGTCGAAGAGGAGGACACCGGCAAGGTCTACGTCACGCGGCTCGCCTGCAAGCTCCTCGACATCAGCTCGTGCCGCTGTAAGGACTACCCCGACCGTCACGCCAGCGTGCCCGATTGCGTCGTCCTGCAGCCGGAAACGGTCAACACCTATTCGTGGCTGCCGGCGTCGTGCGCCTATCGCACGCTTGCCGAAGGGCGCAAACTGCAGTGGTGGCATCCGCTGGTCTCAGGCGATCCCGACACCGTGCACCAGGCCGGCATTTCGGTGCGCACCTGGGCGCGCAGCGAAAAGGGCGTGAAGCCCAGCGCCATCACCCGCTACATCGTCGACGAAGTCTGAGCCGGCATTAGCCGAAGATCAGGCGGGCGCCGTCGCTCAAGGTGACGGCGACGCAGCTGATGAAGCCGGCCCACGGCACCCAAGCGGGCACGCGGAAGCCATCGCCCCCCTCGGCCCGCGCCTTGATGCGCACGAGCGACAGGTTCACCAGCGCGAACACGACGAGCGTCAGATGCGCCGTGATGTCGGCGAGACGCTGCAGCGGCAGACCAAGTGCGAGCGCTAGGACAAGAGCTGCCGTCAGCCCCGTCGCAAAGAGCGGCGTGCGGGTCTTCGCATTCACCTGCGCCAACTTCTCGGGCAATCCGCCCTGCCGGCCGAGGCCATACAGCACGCGCGAGGCCATGATGATCTGGACGATGATGCCGTTGAGCGTGGCGACGACGGCGATCACGCTCATGGCGCGCGGCGACAGGCCCGTGAGGCGCTCGAAGACGAGAGACAACGGCGCCTTCGAGGCTGCCAATTCCGTATGGTGCAGCGTCGTCAGGCTGATCCAGAGCACGCCCAGATAGAGGGCCGTCGACAGGATCAGCGTCAGGAAGATCGCCCGCGGCAGTGTGCGTTTGGGGTCGCGGACCTCCTCGGCGATGTTCGAGAGGCCTTCGAAGCCGATGAAGGCGAAGACGGCCAGCGGCACGGCCGAGACGATTCCGACCAGCGCGCTCCAGGATCCGGGCAGCAGCTCCGGCAGGCGCGTGACGAGGGTGTTGCCGGGGCCATCATCCGAAATCAGGCCTGAAGAGATCAGCAGAAGCAGACCGCCAATCTCCACGACGGTCATGATCGCGGCCATCGTCACCGCTTCGCTGATGCCGGCCATGGCGATGGCGCCCATGCTCGCGACGACGAGCGTGATCAGGATCGGCTCGGGCAACGGCACGAAGACGGCGATGTAGCCGATGCTTCCGACGCTGATGGCCGCCGCGGACACGATCGCGATGGCAACGACGAGCATGCCGACGGCCGTCGCCATCGCGTTCGATCCAAAGGCCTGCCGAACGTATTCCGCTTCGCCCGCGGCGACGGGCAGGCGCCCAGCCAGCTCGGCGAAGGACGCCGCGGTGCAGGCCATGAGCCCGGCTGCGAACAGGAAGGCGAGCGGGGCCTGCATGCCGGCCCGCGCCGAGGCCACCCCGACCATGACGTAGATGCCGGCGCCGATCGTGACGCCCAGCCCGTAGAGCGTCGCCTGCCAAAGGGTGAGCCGCCGCTCGAGCCCGATCCGGTCGCCGTGCGCGTCCATGCTGTCCTATCCAGCTGCAATGCCGTTCTTTTTCGCGACGACCGCGCACTTGTTTTCGAGGCCAATGTCCGCGGGCGCCTGCAGCGCGGCGCGGGGCGTGTAATCTGCACGAAACTGCGTCAGATTGACATCAATCAAGGGATTTTCCGGCGCAGGTCATTAGGTCGACGGCAAGACCGATAGGCAAAAGGTGCGGCGCATGGCCGAGATCGTGTTCGAGGCGCGCGGGCTCACCAAGAGCTATCGCAACGGCGACATCGTCGTGCACGCGCTCGCGGGCGTCGATCTCGAACTCTATGCGGGCGAGCTCGTAGTGCTGCTCGGGCCATCGGGCTCCGGCAAGTCCACGCTGCTGAACATTCTCGGCGGGCTTGACCACGCCACGAGCGGCGTCGTGCGCTTCCACGGCGAAGACCTGACCGCGCTCGATGACGCCGGCCTCACGGCCTACCGGCGCGATCACGTCGGCTTCGTGTTCCAGTTCTACAATCTCATTCCCTCGCTCACCGCGCGGGAGAACGTGGGGCTCGTCACCGAGATCGCGCGCAATCCGATGAAGCCCGAGGAGGCGCTGGATCTCGTCGGGCTCTCCGCACGGATGGATCACTTTCCGGCGCAGTTGTCGGGCGGTGAACAGCAGCGCGTCGCCATCGCGCGGGCCATTGCCAAGCAACCGGAAGTGCTGCTGTGCGACGAGCCGACGGGCGCGCTCGACAGCAAGACCGGCATTCGCGTGCTCGAGGCCCTCTCGCACGTCAACCGCACGCTCGGCACGACGACGGCGCTGATCACGCACAACGCCGCGATCAAGGACATGGCACATCGCGTGCTGCTGTTCGGCGACGGGCGGATCACCTCGTCGTTCGTCAACGCCGAGCGCAAGGATCCCAAGGAGCTGAGCTGGTAGGCCATGGGCATGCTCGATCGCAAGCTCGTCCGGGACCTGCGCCGCATGTGGGCGCAGATGATCGCTATCGCGCTCGTCATGGCGTCGGGCGTGGCGACCTTTGTGATGGCGAGCGGCGCCTACCATTCGCTCGACGAGACGCGCGCGGCCTACTATCAGCGCTATCGCTTCGCCGACGTGTTCGCCCAGATCCGCCGTGCACCGAAATCGACCGTCGAGCGCCTCGCCGCCGTGCCCGGCGTCATCGCCGCGGAGCCGCGCATCTCGCAACTGGCGCTGCTCGACGTGCAAGGCCTGGTGGAGCCGGCGACGGCGCGGGTGCTTTCCGTTCCCGATCTCGTGCCGCAGCGGCTCAACGTCGTGTACCTGCGCGAGGGGCGCCTTCCCGATGCCTCCCAACCCGACGAAGCCACGATCAACGACGCCTTCGCGCGCGCGCATCGCATGCACATCGGTTCGTCTTTCAAGGCGCTGATCAACGGCAAGAAGCGCGCGCTCAAGGTGGTCGGCATCGCGCTGTCGCCCGAGTTCATCTATGCGCTGGGCCCCGGCGACCTGATGCCCGACGACCGCCGCTTCGCGGTGGTCTGGATGTCGGAGAAAGCCCTGGCCGGTCTCTTCGATCTCGACGGCGCCTTCAACGACGTTTCGCTGAAATTACTGCCCGGGGCGTCCGAGCGGCAGGTGATCGACGACGTCAACTCCATTCTCGCGCGCTACGGCGGAACCGGCGCGATCGCGCGCAAGGATCAGCTTTCGCACGCGTTTCTCGACGCGGAGTTGCGCCAGCTCGATGCGCTGCGCCGGGTCATGCCGCCGATCTTCCTGCTCGTATCGGCCTTCCTGATCAACATGACGCTGTCGCGCACCATCTCGCTGGAGCGCGAGCAGATCGGACTTTTGAAGGCGCTCGGCTATGCCCAGCTTCCCATCGCCATGCATTACGTGAAGCTCGTCCTCGTGGTGACGAGCATCGGCATCCTCATCGGCTTTGCGTTGGGTGCGTGGTTGGGCCAGGGACTGACCAAGCTCTACGGCGAGTTCTTCCACTTCCCGTTCCTGATCTTCCGCCACGATGCCGACGTCTATGCCATCGCCGCGCTGGTGACCGTGCTGGCGTCGGTCGCAGGAGCGCTGCGGGCCGTTCTGGCGGTCCTGCAACTCGCCCCCGCCGTCGCCATGCAGCCGCCGGCGCCGACGCGCTACAAGAAGCTGTTTGGCGGGCAGATCCAGGTCGCCTGGTTCTCGCAGCTCACCGTGATGGCGCTCCGCCACATCGGCCGCAATCCGATCCGCTCCGGCATGACGACGCTCGGCATCGCCATGAGCGTCGGCCTACTCGTCACGGCGTGGCTGTCCTTCGATTCCGTGGAGATGATGATCGACATCGCCTTCTTCCGCACGGACCGCGAGCATGCCACGCTGACCTTCTCCGACGAGAAGCACGATCGCGCGCTCGGCGTCGTCTCGCGCCTGCCGGGCGTGCTGCGGGCGGAACCCTATCGTGCCGTCGCCGTCGAGCTGCGCAAGGGACCGCGCTGGCGGCAGCTCTCCATCATGGGCAAGCCGCGGAACATGGAAATGTCGCGCGTGCTCGATCTCGCCGACACCCCCATCTCGCTGCCTCCGACCGGGCTCGTCGTCAACGAGCGCGTCGCCCAGCTCCTCGACATCCGGCGCGGCGATATCGTCGAAGTGAAGGTGCTCGAAGGCCATCGCGCCGTGCGCGAAGTGCCGGTCAGTGACGTCATCAAGGGCTTCTTCGGCCTGACCGCGTACATGGACATCGACGCGCTGCATGCGCTGATGTACGGGCCCCGGCTCTCCGGCGTGCACATCGCCTACGACGACATGCGCCGGCAGGAGCTGTTCGACGCCATCAAGTCGACGCCCGGCATCGGCTCCATCGGCCTGCAGCGCAATGCGCTCGCGCGTTTCCGCGAGACCATCGCGCAGAACATCAACTACTCGGTCACGATCTACGTGACGCTGGCCGTCATCATCGCTTTCGGCGTCGTCTACAACAGCGCGCGCATCCAGCTCTCCGAGCACGCGCGCGAACTCGCGAGCCTCAGGGTGCTCGGCTTCTCGCGCGGCGAAGTTTCGCGCGTGCTCTTGACGGAGCTCGCCGTGCTGACGCTCGTTGCCGTGCCGCTCGGCTGGGTGATCGGCTACGGCTTCGGCGTCATTCTGATCAAGGCTTTTTCGAGCGATCTCTACCGCGTGCCGTTCACGATCGAACGGGCGACCTACGCCAAGGCGAGCCTCGTGGTGCTTTCGGCGGCGGCAGCGTCCGCCCTGATCGTGCGGCGGCGCGTCGATACTCTCGACCTGATCGCGGTGCTCAAGACCCGCGACT
>RXJK01000391.1:0-2945 GCA_003963125.1 Hyphomicrobiales bacterium | reverse complement strand
GAGCTCTCATGCAGCCGATCCTGACGCTTTCCGCCAAGCGGGCCCTTCTCGGTGGCGCCGCGGCCGCGATCCTTCTCGCGTTCCTGTGGGCGCTGTGGCCGAAGGCGGTGGCCGTAGAGATTGCGGAGGTCGACAAGGGCGAACTGCTCGTCACGGTCGACGAGGAGGGCAAGACGCGCATCAAGGACGTCTACACGGTGTCCGCGCCGATCACGGGCAAGGTGGTGCGCATCATGCTGGAGGCTGGCGACGACGTGAAGAAGGAGCAGAGCATCATCGCCAGCATCGAGCCGATGGCCCCGCCGTTCCTCGACGTGCGCGCGCTGCGGGAACTCGATGCGCAGATCGAGGCCGGCAAGGCGGCGCTCGCCCTGACAGAAGCCGAGGTACGGCAGGCGGCTGCCGAACTCGAGTTCGCCGAGAGTGAGCTGCGGCGAGCGGAAGAACTGATCCGCACGAAAGCGATCCCCGAGCGCTCGCTGGAACGGGCCCGCATCGACGTCGACACGCGCAAGGCCGCGCTTGCCCGAGCGCGCGCCAACGCGGACGTGCGCCGGCGCGAACTCGAAAGTACGCAGGCGCGGACGACGCCGCCGGAAGATGCCTGGAAGGGCGAGGTGCCAGCAGGGTGCTGCGTGAACGTGCGCGCGCCGATCTCCGGCAAGGTGCTGCGGGTGCTGCAGGAGAGCGAGCGCGTGGTGACGGTCGGGACGCCGCTGCTCGAGATCGGCGATCCGGCGAACCTTGAAATCGTCGTCGATCTCCTGTCCGCAGACGCGGTGAAGGTGCGGGAAGGCGCCGTGGGCACACTTGAATCGTGGGGCGGGCCACCGATCAAGGCGCGCGTGACCCGGGTCGAGCCCGCCGGCTTCACCAAGGTGTCGGCGCTGGGCATCGAGGAGCAGCGGGTGCGCACGCTCCTCAAGCTCACCGAGACGCCCCCGCTCGCTCTGCGCCTCGGACACGAATACCGGGTGATCGCCAAGATTGGCGTCTACCAGGCGCCGGCCGCGCTACGGGTGCCGATCGCCGCCCTTTTCCGCAACAAGGACCAGTGGAGCGTGTTCCTGGCCGACCGGGGCCGCGCCCGCATGGTGCCGATCGAGATCGGGCAGCGGAACGCGGATTTCGCCGAGGTGCTGGGCGGCCTCGCGCCGGGAACTGCCGTGGTGCTGCACCCCAGCGACCGGGTGGCGAGCGGCACGCGGATCGCCCCGATGCGGCGGTAGGCAAGTCATCGCCTGTCGCCCCGCGAGTTTCCGACGACAATCCAAGATTGTAGCTGGCAAGGCCCGAGAGGTGGGCGTGCGGCTCGGCGTGCGCCGCGTGTGTTGCTTCATGGCAACGATGCTGCGCGCAGCATTTGTGCACTGCACATTTCGGTCATATTTCGCATGCCGATTAATCCGCACACCAAATAAGCGTGCGCAGACAAATTCGTTCTGCATTTGAATTGTTGCATTATTTCGACCTGAAACGTTTTGTTACATAAGAGTCGCTCTGGAAACGTCTCGGACAGTATCCGGTTACGCACGGGTTACACAGGACTTCTGCGAGAGCCATCGGTGATCCAGGCTCCGTGCGATCCAACGCCAACGGATCAATACGCGCAGGGCCTCACGGACCTCACAGGTCCGGCATAGCGGTGCACCTCCTTTCCGAGACGGGGACGGGGGGCACGGGCCGCAAAAAGAAAGAGCCGCCCCGAGGGGCGGCTCTCCATACGTGTACTCTCGAGAGCAATCAGAAGCGCAGGATCGCGCCGCCCGTGACGGTGTCGAAGGACGACAGCGGGATCGCGCCATCAGCAGCCGTCGACAGCTTTGGATCGAAGTGGCGCCAGCCGAGATAGAGGGTCATGGCGGCCGCGTCGAACTTCTGCGTCATGCCGAGGCCGTACCAGTTGTATGAGTCGGACGTGATCGTCGTCTTCGCGGCAGTCAGCACCGCGAAGTTCGAGTTGGCGATGGTCGCCGTGCCGTCGATCGAGGTGCCAGAAGCATACCCTTCGCCATGGCCGTACTCGCCATAGAGGGTGGTCATGCCCGGGCCGAACACGTTCTTCGCCCAGCCGCCCTGGATGTGCCAGGACTTGCCGTCCTTCTTGGTGCCGGAAGCGTCGTTGTTGTACACGTTCCAGTGATGCTGGCCGTACTGACCCTGCAGGAACAGGCCGGAGGCAATGTGCTTGGCCGACAGAGCGTAGCCCTGCAGGTCGACGTCATTGCGCTTGGGGGCTACGAGAGACGGGTCTTCATAACCCAGCGTGTTGTCCTTCTGGAAGCCAGCGCCTGCTGCGACCTGGAAGCCAGCGAACTCTGCGGCATAGCGAGCCTGGACCGAGAAGCGGTCCTGCTGGCCCCAATAGGCGCCGAGGAGGAGACCGCCGATGCTGGCGCTATCCCAACGGAGACCTTCTTCACGCGAGCAGCCGTAGCAGAAGTTGGAGATGGACTTGAAGGTCGTCGTGCTCATCGTGGTGACGCCCTTCTTCTGCAGGTAGAAGCCGCCGCCCTGGAGGTAGACGTTGCTCCAAGCCGCAACCGCGAGGTCGCCGCCCGAGACGTCGATCGTCGAAGCCGGGCCCTGGATGTTGACGCGGCCGACGGTCACGCGACCGAGAACCTTGTCTTCCAACCACCAGTTGGCCGTGCGGATCGCGAGGGCGCCGTCACCCGAGCCTTCCGTCACGGTCGGAACCGACGCGACTGCCGGGTTTCCGCTCACGGAGGCAGCGTAGTACTGGTTGGTCGTGGAGCCGAGCTGGTTCATGGTGTCGGAGCGCGTGGCGCCGGCCCATTCGACCATCATTTCGAAGCCGGCCTTGACCGACGACGAGATCTTCGCGTCGCCCGTGAACCAGAAGCGGCTCGAAGCATTGATGTTGTCCGCGCCAGCGATCGTCTTGCTGCGGACCGAGTCACCGTAATACATGATTTCTTTGT
>RXJK01000336.1 GCA_003963125.1 Hyphomicrobiales bacterium | reverse complement strand
GCGTCGCCGGGCTCGGTAACAGCGGCACGTTCACGGTCGATGCCCGCAACGTCGTGTTCGGCTTCGGCGCCAACGCGACACCGGACACCCGCACCACGTTCGACCGGCTGATGCTGGGCTTCCAATCCGTCGCCTTCAACGCCTCCAACAGCGTGTCGGCGAACGGGCTCGGCTCCATCTCGGCCTATCTCACGGGACCCGCCACCGCGAGCGGGTTTACACCAGCCTCCTACGCCGGCAGCGGCGGTACGCTCACCTTCAACACGCCGGTGATGACCGGTGCGGCCGGCGCCCTGCTGAACGTCTACGGCAACGCCGTCAGCGTCGTGGCACCCTCGGGGAGCGCATCGACCGCCACGGGTGGCCTCGGGGCCGAGCTCAACATCACGGGCAGCACGCTCCAGGTCGCCTCCGCGATCCTGCTTCCCGGCGGCGCGCTTTCGCTCACCTCGACGCAGAACCTGATCGTCGATAGCGGCGCGCGCCTCGATCTCAGCGGCGGCACGGTGACGTACTACGACGCCTCGAGCAACGTCTGGGGCGGCGACGTCAGGCTCACGAGCCTTGCGGGCGACGTCGTCGTGCGCCAAGGCGCGACGATCGACGTGTCGTCCAAGAACACCGACGCCGGGAGCCTCACGGTCAAGGCGGCCGGTACGGCGCTGCTGCAAGGCACGCTCTCGGCAACGGGCGGCAAAGACGCCAACGGCGGGGCGATCGACATCACTGCTGCGAGCTTCGGCAGCGGGACGCTGAGCGCCGACTTCGCGGCCCTCAACCGCACCCTCACCGCGGCCGGCTACTCCTACAGCCGCGCCTTCCGCCTTACGCAGGGCAACCTCGTGGTCGGCGACGACGTCGCGGCGCGCAACGTCACCATAACCACCGAGGGCGGCAGCCTCACCATCGACGGCCGCATCGATGCGACGGGCGTGGGACCGGGCGCCATCCGACTCGCCGCGCGCGACGATCTCACGCTGACGAGCCGCGCCGTGCTCGACGGGCGCGATACCGGGCTCGTCGTCGACAGCTACGGACAGGCCATCGAGGCGAGCAATCGCACCAGCATCGAGCTGACCTCGTCGCAGGGCTGGATCAGACTCAACTCCGGCACCAGCATCGACCTCACCTCGACCGACGGCGTAGCGCGCGGCCGCGTCGAGATCAATGCCCGCCGCGTCTCCGAGACGGGCGGCGACGTGAAGATCGATGCGTCGGGCGCGCTCGGCTTACGCGGGATTGCGAGCCTCGGCGTCAACGCGTTCTGGACCTACAGCCCGACGGATGCGAGCGGCAGCGTCGTGCAGGATTCGACCGTCAGCGGCACGCCGTCGGGCGCCGTCGGCCTCGCCCAGATCGACGCGCAGAACCAGGTCTTCTATGCCAATGCGCTCGGCAACGCGGATCTGCAGCGCCGCCTCGGCGGCTTGAGCGGCCTCGGCTCGGCGTATCACCTGCGCCCCGGCGTCGAGATCACGAGCAGCGCGGCCTCGGGCGGCAAGCTGACGGTTGCGAGCAACCTCGAGCTGTCGGGCTATCGCTACGGGCCCAACGCCGACCGCAACGCGGCCTCGGCGACGTACGGCTATGGCGAGGCGATGGCCCTGACGCTGCGGGCGTCGGGGGATCTCGTCGTCAAGGGCCGCATCAGCGACGGCTTCGGCACGGTCGCCATCACCGACCCCAATTACTTCACGCTCTCCACGACGCAGACGCTGACGACGGCCACAACGCTGAGTTCGGCGGTCTACGTCAGCAGCAGCACCAGGGTGCCGTTGACCACGCTCAACTTCGCCATCACGATCGGCAGCGCGACGGTGAAGGGCGGCGCCGCCATCCCCTTCCAGTTCACGACGACGGCGCAGATCCCCACGGTGCGCAACGGGTGGACGACGACGGCGAACATCTACGATACCGCCGGCAATCTTGCCTACGCCGCGGGAACGTTGATCAAGACGCAGATCCCGGCGAGCTACACCTTCGCGGCAGGGACCGTTTTGCCGAGCACCGTGACGGTCGGCGTTTATTCCGGCACCGTGGTTCCCGCAGGAACGAACCTTGCAACCTACTTCTCCGGGTCCATCTACCTGCAGGACGGTTCGACGATCGCAGCCGGCGCCACCCTCCCGTCCGGCACCGTGCTGCAAACGCGCATCCTGACGCAGGATCCGAGCCTGACGAGGATGCTCGCGGCCGGTGCCCAGTCGGCGTCGCTGCGCCTCGTCAGCGGTGCCGACCTGACGTCCGCGGACAGCCGCAGCCTGCGCAGCCTCCTCGATCTCAGCGGCGCCGGCAATCTCGACCTCACCGGCACGAAGCTCATACGCACCGGCGTCGGCAGCCTCGAGCTGCTGGCGGGCGGCAGCATCGTGCAGACCTCCAACGCCGCCATCTACACCGCCGGCACGCAGACCGTGCTCGACACCAACGACAGCGCCTATCATCCGGCAACCGCCACGGGCGTCGTGTCCCCGAACTATTATCCCGACCACGGCGGCGACCTTCTCATCAAGGCGCAGAAGGATTTCACGGGCGCCGACACCAACCCGCCGGCCCAGGCGGCGGCGCAGTGGCTCGTGATGCAGGGCGCGAACGAGCTCGGCCAGCTTGGCGCATGGTCGATCGCCTTCGGCGACAACAAGGCCTACACGGCCAGTACCAACGGCTTCGGCACCGCGAGCGGTTTCGGCACGTTCGGAGGCGGCAACGTCACGATCGACGTCGGTGGCAATGTGACGAACGTTGACGCGACGATCGCGAGCACGGGCCGGGTGCTCGCCAACGGTTCGCTCCTCGAAACGGGCGGCGGCAGCCTCACCGTGCGCGTGCGCGGGAGTGACACGGGCGGAGCGCTCACGCAGCTGCGCGGCGATGTGTCGGTCGCGACGGGAAGCTACGGCTCCGTCACGCCGGCCTACGCCACGAAGGTGCCGAACGACCCGCGCAGCATCGATACGAGTGTCGCAGCCCTCATGTCGGCTTCGGCCATCGGCCCGTCACTCTACCTCGGCGACGCGGCGGTGACCGTCGATGCGCGGCGCGACGTGGCGATGACCGAAGTGGTCGATCCCGGCACCGACCACATGCTTTATTATTACTACAAACCCAGCGGAGCTTACTATGCGTTAGCCGGCCGGTATGCGTATCCCGCCCAGGGACGCACGCAGTCGAGCTGGTTCTCGCTGTGGCAGCCCACCACCTCGCTCGACATGGTGGCTCTCGGCGGCAACGTGGCGCTTTCCGCCGTTGCCAACGGGGCAAACCTGCTGCCGCCGCAGTTCCGCGCGGCTGCCACGAGCGGCAGCATCTATGCGATGTATCCGGTTCAGAGCAACGGCAACGTGTACGGCATCGGCCTCGAGCAGGCGCCCGCCGCCAACAGCAGCTTGGAGCTGCTGGCGATGGGCGGCATGTACGGCAACGGTTCCGGCATCAAGATGTCGGCCGCGAACGCGACGCAGATCCCGACCGTGTTCCACCCCGCCTACGCCATCTATCTCAGCTACAAAGCCATCGGCACGAACACGCTCTCGACCCCAAGCGTCGACGGCACCGTGTACGATCCCGTTACCCAGACTCCCATCACCGTGATCGTGCCGAGCTTCAATCTCTTCGGGTTCACGACGGACACGGCGACGACGAACCTGCACGCGGGTGATACGGATCCCGCACGCATCTACGCGGTGAACGGCGACATCATCGGCCTCAACTTCAATCTGGCTAAGGTGGGGGACATCCATGCCGGCCGCGACATCGTAAGCACCAATTCCACGATCATCAACGCCAACACCACGGACGTGTCGCAGGTAACGGTGGGACGCGACCTCATCTACGCGAACCTCGCCGTCAGCGGCCCCGGCGCCCTCGACGTGACAGCGGGCCGCAACGTCTATCTCGGCAACGTCGGCTCGATCCAGAGCAACGGGCCGGCCTACGCCGGCGACCTGCGGCCCGGCGCCTCCATCTCCGTCACGGCCGGTGCCGCCAGCGGCGGTCCGGACTATGCAGCGGTTGCCGCGCTCTATCTCGACCCCGCCAATCTCGCCGTGGCGGGCACGCCCCTCGTCGACCAGCCGGGCAAGGTCGCCAAAACCTATGACAAGGAGCTGATCGCCTGGCTCAAGAGCCGCTACAGCTACGAGGCCAAGGACGCGGCCGACGCCATCGGGTACTTCGGCAAGCTCGCGCCCGAGCAGCAGCACGTGTTCCTGCGCCAGGTCTACTTCGCCGAACTCGACGCGGGCGGGCGCGAGTTCAACGATACGTCGAGCACGCGCTACAAGTCCTACATCCGCGGCAGGCAGATGATCGCCGCGCTGTTCCCTGAGGTCGACAAGAACGGCAAGCCGATCTCCTACGCCGGCGACATCGTCATGTTCGGCAAGGCCGGCGTGCGCAGCGTCTCGGGCGGCGACATCGCGCTCTTGGCACCCGACGGCAAGGTGACGATCGGCGTCGACGGCAAGGTGCCGGCCTCCACCGCCGGCGTCATCACGCAAGGCGCGGGCGACATTGACATCTATTCGAAGGGCTCGGTGCAGCTCGGCCTGTCGCGCATCATGACGACCTTCGGCGGCGACATCCTCGTCTGGTCGGCGGAGGGCGACATCAACTCGGGCCGCGGCGCCAAGACGACGCTGGTGTTCACGCCGCCCAAGCGCACCTATAGCCCCTACGGCCTCGTCACGCTGTCGCCGACGGTGCCGGCGACGGGCGCTGGCATTGCCACGCTCAATCCGATCCCCGAGGTGCCGCCGGGCGACATCAACCTGATCGCGCCGCTGGGCGTCATCGACGCGGGCGAGGCCGGCATCCGCGTGTCGGGCAACGTCAATGTGGCCGCGCTGCAGATCGTCAACGCAGCCAACATCCAGGTGCAGG
>RXJK01000190.1:1557-4963 GCA_003963125.1 Hyphomicrobiales bacterium | reverse complement strand
GAGGGTGGCGATCTCGCTGCCGCGCTCGACATCCCATACGCGCGCGGTGTTGTCATAGGAGGCGGTGACGATGCGCCGCCCGTCGGGGCTGAACGCGGCGCTCTGGACCGGGCCCTCATGTCCCTTGAGGGTGGCGATCTCGCTGCCGCGCTCGACATCCCATACGCGCGCGGTGTTGTCGTCGGAGGCGGTGACGATGCGCCGCCCGTCGGGGCTGAAAGCAGCGATCGCAACGGAACCTCTATGGCCACACAGAATGGACCGGATCCGCGTTGAATGGATGGCTTTGCCAACGGGGCCGCTCAGCTCCGGCACGAGACGCAGATCCAGGTCGTCCGCGAGGACGGCGCCCGCAACAGCCAGACGCAGGGCATGATCGCTCAGCCCCTCCTCGAGCGCCTGCAGCGCCGGCTTCACAAACGCCGTGCCGATGATGCGGCGCTGGCGCTCATCCTGCGCACTTTCTGCGGCCAAGCAGGCCTGCAGATAAGGGCCCGCCACTTCGCGCAGGGAGCGGTAATCCGGATCGCCAGCAAGACGGATGGCAGAGACGAGCCGGTCGCCGCGACGAACGAGGAACTCACTGGCTGTATCGCCGGAGGCGCGTCGTGCTCTACTGCGCGCAAGCTGTTCTGCCTGCTTTGCCGCCTCGTCCCAGGGCGGGAGTGGGCCATCGGGTGACGTCTGCGCGGCCTTCCACTCGTTGGCCTCGCGCAACACATCCCTGCGCTGGCGCAACGCACCTTTGTTCTCCTCCAGCCATCCTCCGAGCGGCTCCTGCCTGAGAAGCGCCTCATGCGCGACCTCGATTGTCTCTCGATCTCTGACCAGCAGGCGTGCCTCTACCATCGCCTCCACCAACGGTTCGAGCCGCGCCCGTTCGCCACTGAGCAACACCGCCGTCTGAGTCGGAATGCGCTTGGCAGCGCCCGCCTCGTCGTCCCATGTGGCAAGCTCCGGGATGATGAGCCGCCTGAGGTGCTCAGGCGTGCCCACCTCGCCCGCGTTCTTGTAGGCGTTTTCCAAGGCGTGCCGGATAGGCCCAGACGCGCCTTCGTCACCATAGAGCGACTTGTAGTGATCGAGCGTGATCACGTTCTGCGCAATGTGTTCGGTGTAAAGTTGGTCGAGTGCGATCGCGAGGAGCGGCAATGCGTCCTTGCCAGTGAACGTCTTGACAAGATGTTCGACCAGCGCCGCCTCGAAGGATTGCGGTGCTTTGCGCCCCAGCGTGCCCGCCTTGCGATAGGCCACCTCGACAGGCTTCTCGATGACGCTGCGATAGTCGGTCGTCGACATCGGCTCGAGGGGGAACGACCAGTGGCCAAGACCAGCGACATTGGGGACAATCTCGCGTTCAGCCACGCCGCGCGCGGCCGCAATGGCCTCGCACATGGGCCCGAGGCTGTCGGCACGGATGGTTGCCACGACCAGAAGGTCGATCCCCCGCGCCGGGTTGGAGAGCAGCCCGAAAAGCGCAGCGAGAAACTGCTCACGCTCGGCAATCTTGTCCCGATCGGTGGTATCGAACAGCTCCTCCGCCTGGTCGAGGCCCAGCAGGAGGCGTGGTGCGGCACCCGGAGGTGCCAACTGGATCGCTTCCGCGAGAACCTTTCCAAGCCCATCGCGGGAGATTGGTGTGCCGAGCTGGCTCCGCACCCACCCTGAATCCACCGACTGCTCTTTCTCAGAGAACCAGCCGGCCATGGTATGAATGAGCCCGCCCTCCTGGTCGGACACGATGCCCCGGCTGCCTTGCTTCAGGATGGGCAGGGGCAGGTAGCTGCTGCGCCGCTTGAGGCGCGGCCACAGGCCCGCCCGCAGAAACGACGATTTGCCGACGCCTGACGCAGCGACGATGCTCATGATGCGGGCTGGGCTTTGCGCGAGCTTGTCCTCTATCTCGGACAACGCCTCGGTCAGCCGTCGCTCCCGTCCGAAGAAGACACCCGCCTCCTTCTCACTGAAGGCCTCGAGCCCCGGAAAGGGTGAGGGCCGCTTTGGGTTCCTCGGCTCCCAATCGAATGTCTCGGCAAGGATGCCAAGGCTGTCGAGCGAGTGGCGGATTTTCTCCAGGGAACGGCTGCTGAAGGTCACATCGCGTGATGCATCCTTGACGGCGACCTTACGAATTACGGTCACAGCGCCCGGCTCGGCGAGGTCCGTGATCTGGTCCTCTGTAAAACCCTTAGCCTGCATCTCGGCGCGCGTCGTGCCGGGCAACATCGCGATGATGATTGCGCGCCGTTGGTGGCGGTCCATGCGACGGAGCTGCTCCGCGACGCCGACCTCGATCTGGCTCCATCGGCTCGCAAGCCACTCGGGCGATACGAGGCAGATGAGCGCGCCTGCGGCGGCATTGGCTACTGCAAGTGCGTCTTTCCATTTAGTATGCGCCTGTACGCCGTCGTCGTGGTCGACGAACACATCGTCGGGGGCGATGCCGCAATCGACGAGGTGCAGCTTGAACGCCTTAGCCTCGATGTCATTGGCGCTGGCGTGTGAAATGAATATGCGCGGCAATGCCCTAATCCTGTTACGAGACACCCCTAATTCCTCGTCCGACCATGCCACAGCCGTGATACAGGCGTCAGCTTCGGACTGGCTCGCTGAGCTGGTCGAAGGCATCCCGGTGTTGCCCGCGCTCGGGTTGTTGCTTCGCAGCCACTGTGACGCGGCCCGCCAGTTGAGTTGACATCGCCCCGGCCAGTACCTCACCGTGACGAAAATTTTGACGGGGGATGCATGTCCGAAGAGCCTCGCATCACAGCACAAAACCCGACAACGCCTGGCTCGCCCCGGCCCAAGCGTATTCTCGCGATCGATGGTGGTGGGGTTCGCGGTATTGTCGCGATCGGCTTCCTTGAGAGAATGGAAGCCGCCTTGCAGGATGCTACGGGTAATCAGCAGCTTTTGCTTGCGGATCACTTCGACCTGATAGGTGGCACCTCTGTCGGGTCGATGATCGCAACCATGCTTGCTCTCGGCAGGCCGACCGACCGTGTGGCGGCAACCTTCAAAGAGGTAGCCCCCAAGATCTTTCGCCGTCAGATCGGCGAAGGAATTTTCGTCCCGCAGTTCAGTGCCAGAGATCTGGAGCAGGTCCTGCTCCGCGAACTGGGCGATATGCGTCTCGACGATCCCAAATTGCGAACCGGGCTGGCGATCATCATCAAGCGCTTAGACACCGGCAGTCCCTGGTGGATCATGACCAATAACCCAGGCGGAAAGTTCTGGGAAAGCGACGGGCAGCAGACGATTGCGGACTTGATCCGGGCATCGACCGCCGCTCCTACAGTTTTCGAGCCGAAGGAATTGCCCCTCGCGGTAGGCGGGCCTGGCCTGTTTGTAGACGGTGGCCTAACTCCTTTTAACAATCCCTCATTGGCATTACTGATGGCCGCAG
>RXJK01000190.1:0-1507 GCA_003963125.1 Hyphomicrobiales bacterium | reverse complement strand
GCCCATGGCTTCCGATGGGCGCTCGGCCAATCCAAGCTTCAACTGATTTCAGTCGGCACAGGCTCCTGGCGGCAGCTGCCCACACGGGGGCTCAAGAACTGGTTCGTTACGGCACTTTCCGGCGTCGACGCACTTCGTGGCATGATCGACAACAATCACTCTCTCTCACTCGCTCTCATGCAGTGGATGTCCGAACCGCGCTTGCCGTGGGCCATCAACAAGGAAATCGAGGACATGCGCGGCGAACTTTTAAGTACCACGGGAGAGCCATTGTTACAGTTTCAGCGTTACGACCTCGCTTTGGAGGCCGACGACTTGACGCCTTTCCTGAACGGCAAGCCGCCGAGCCCATCCCGGCTTGCGAAGCTCAGGAGAATGGAAAACCCAGCCGAGATCGAAACCCTTCACCAAATCTCAAGAAAAGCCGCCCAAAAGCAAGTCCAGGTTTCCGATTTCCTGTAAGATGGGCTCCTGGTGGTTCGAGCGCATCCCTTCATGTTGACGATTGGCATCACGGGCCATCGCCCGAACAGGTTGAAGCGCCCACTTCGCGACCTGTCGAAGGACGTGCGCAATGTATTGCGGCTGCTCGCAGCCTCCTCAAGCGACTCCAAGGCCGGCGCCCTCGCCCATCTGAAGCTCATCTCCGCCTTGGCAGAAGGCACGGACGTGCTCGTTGCCCGGGATGCTCTGGCCCTCGGCTATCATCTTGCGGCCATCATTCCGTTCGCTCGCAAGGACTATGAAGCGACATTCTCCGATCCCGGCAGCGTCAAGAAATTCCGAGCCTTGTGGAAAGCAGCCAGCGAGAGAACTAAACTTCGGGGCAAGTCGAAGCACGCGGAAATCGCGTATGTAGCGGTTGGCATGCTGACAGTCGCGCGAAGCGACATATTGCTGGCCATCTGGGACGGGGCTCCTGCGCAGGGGCGAGGTGGCACGCCGGAAATTGTAGCGGCCGCAGTTCACGAGCGCATGCCGGTCGTTTGGATACATGCGGCAAAAACTCAGGCGCCACGTCTCATTTGGTCAAATGTTCCAACTGATCAAGCGTCTACTGACCTCGCCTTGCTTGCAGGGCATGCGAAACCGCTCTCGAAGACAGCGATCAAAGAGATCGTTGGCGCGTGCCGGGCGTTTACGACTGCCAAATGAAGTTGGCGCGCTGCTAGCCAAGAGGAAAGATCTTCCGCCTCTGTAGAGGGAGCGACTTCAGCTCCTACCCGCCTTAGCGAAAGGGGTGGGTTTTCACTACCTCGCACCTTATCATTGCCACCGCTGCCGATGACAGGGACACGCGCTCAAGATAATGTCTGCCGCGTTCATTGCCTGCCGGGGGGAAGCCGGTGTCGCGTATCTTCATTTCGCATTCTTCTGCCAATAATGCCCAAGCCATCGCTCTTCGCGACTGGTTGGTGGCCGAGGGGTGGTCGGACTTGTTCCTCGACCTCGATCCCGACCGCGGTATTGCCGCCGGCGAGCGTTGGGAACGGGCCCTCAACGAGGC
>RXJK01000143.1:8455-26981 GCA_003963125.1 Hyphomicrobiales bacterium | reverse complement strand
ATCGGCGTTGCCGACGTCGAGCTGCCCGCAGGCGATGTTGAAGGGCCGGCCGTCGAGCGCGATGCACTTCGTGAGGCCCGTCACCGCGTGCTTCGTCGCCGTGTAGGCGACCGACATCGGCCGCGGTGCATGCGCCGAGATCGAGCCGTTGTTGACGATGCGGCCTCCCTGGGGCGACTGCGCCTTGAACATGCGGATCGCCTCCTGCGCGCACAGGAACGAGCCCGTGAGATTGGCGTCGACCACTGACTGCCAGGTCGCGACGGGCAAGTCCTCCATCGGCACGGCGGGGGCGCCGAAGCCGGCATTGTTGAACAGGAAATCGAGACGGCCGAAGGTCGCCTTCACCTCGGCGAAAACGCGCTTCACGTCGTCGACCTTGCCGACGTCGCCCGCGATCGCGTGCATCTTGCCGCCGCCGGCCTTGGCGAGCGCCAGTGTTTTCTCGAGTTCGCTCATGCGACGGCCCGTGATCGCGACGTTCCAGCCGTCGCCCTGCAGTGCGAGTGCAGAGGCGCGGCCGATACCGCTGCCACCGCCCGTGATCAAAGCAACTTTGCCCTGTGCACTCATTGGTTCCTCCCCGGGAAAACAAGGCTTTGCAATTGAGGCGACCCTAGTGGGCGGGCCCGGCGTGCACAACCGGCATTTGTGGGCAACACACCCGTGCCGCTAAGATGGCCGCGACACGAGACGAGGAGACAGCCCTTGGCGCGCATCGCAGTGCTCGACGACTACCAGGGCGTGGCGCTCACGTTTGCCGACTGGTCCGGCATCCAGAAGGCGCACGAGGTCGTGGTGTTCAGGGCCCCCTTCAGTGATGAGGCGGAGACCGCCGCCGCACTCGCCGGCTTCGACATCATCGGCATCATGCGCGAGCGCACACCGTTCCGGCGCAGCCTGTTCGAGAAGCTGCCGAAGCTGCGGCTGCTGGTGACGACGGGCAAGCGCAATGCCTCGGTCGACATGGAGGCAGCAAAGGGAAAGGGCGTACTCGTCTGTTACACGGGCGGCACGGGACATCCGACGGCGGAACTGGCCTTCGGCCTGATGCTGTCTCTGGCGCGGCACATCACGCAGGAAGCGCAGAACATGCGCGAAGGGCGCTGGCAGACGACGGTGGGCTTCGATCTCGCCGGACGGACGCTCGGCATCCTCGGCCTCGGCAACCTCGGCGGGCAGGTGGCAAAGATCGGCGCGGCCTTCGGCATGAAGCTGATCGCGTGGAGCGAAAATCTGACGCCGGAGCGGGCGGCCGAGCAGGGCGCACGCCGCGTCGACAAGGAGACCTTGTTCCGCGAGGCCGACGTCATCACGATCCACACGGTGCTGTCTAAACGCACGCGCGGCATCGTCGGCCAAGCGGACCTGCGCCGCATGAAGCCCACGGCCCTCCTCATCAATATCTCGCGCGGGCCGATCATCGAGGAAGCCGCGCTGCTTGCAGCCCTCAGGGGCAAGTGGATCGCCGGCTACGGCGGAGACGTGTACGACGTCGAGCCGCTTCCCGCCGACCATCCCCTGCGGCGGGAACCGGCCGCGCTGCTGACGCCACACATCGGCTATGTCACGGAGGATACCTACAAGGTGTTCTACGGTCAGATGGTCGCCGCCATCGAAGCCTTCCTCGCCGGCAGCCCGATCAACATCCTGTCCTGAGCCGACCCGATGCCGATCCCCTTCCTCGCCCGCGCCCTGCCCCTCGTCGCGATCCTGCTGTGGGGCCTTTCCGCCTCCGCAGTCGCGCAGCCGACCGAGACACAGACGAAGGTGATCGAGACGCTCGAAGCCTGGGGCCTGATGGGCTCCTGGTCGCTCGACTGCAGCAAGCCGCCCAGCAGCGACAACGGCTACCTCGGCTATGCCGTGCAGGACGGCGTCGCGGTGCACACGCGCGACTTCGGCGATGCGCAGGACGAGAACGAGGTGCAGAGTGCCAGCGTCCGGCCCGACGGCAGCATCGAGATCGTCGTGCACTTCGAGGGCTTCGACCAGACGCGCAAGTACGTGATGGTGAAGCAGGACGGCCGCGTCCGGGCCTGGGCCAACAGCCTTGCCGACAACTCCGGCGCGACGATCCAGGATGGTAAATTCACGGCCAATGGGGAGGAGACGGCCTGGCAGTCGCAGTGCCCCATGGAGAATGCGCCCGATGGCGCGGGAATTGCGGCCGAACCGGGCAGCACGAGGTGACAGCCGCGCGGGCAGTCACTAAATAGGGCGCATGAACCTGATCTCCACCATCCCGCCCAAGCCCGAGGCGTTCGCGACCGAAAGCGCCACCCCGCGCCTGCCCTCGCTCGCCGGGCTCGACCGCGACGGCCTCAAGGCAGCACTGGCCGCGGTCGGCGTGCCGGCCAAGCAGCTCAACATGCGCGCCGGCCAGCTCTGGAGCTGGATTTACGCCCGCGGCGTGACCTCGTTCGATGCCATGTCGGACGTGGCGAAGGAATTGCGCGGCCGGCTTGCCGCTGCCTATTCGCTCGACCGGCCCGAGATCGTGACCGAGCAACTCTCCGTCGACGGCACGCGCAAGTGGCTGCTGCGGCTGCCAAAGCTCGGCCACGAGGCGCGCCCGCCCGAGATCGAGACCGTCTACATCCCCGAGTCCGACCGCGGCACGCTGTGCATCTCGAGCCAGGTCGGCTGCACGCTCACCTGCTCCTTCTGCCACACGGGCACGCAGCGCCTCGTGCGCAATCTCACGGCGCAGGAGATCGTCGGCCAGATCCTGCTGGCGCGCGACTCCATCGGCGATTGGCCCGGTGCCGCCGGGCCAGGGGACGGCGGCCTCGTGCCGGACGCGGAACGCAAGATCACCAACGTCGTGCTGATGGGCATGGGCGAGCCGCTCTACAATTTCGACAACGTGAAAGCCGCGATGGCGATCGCGGCGGACGGCGACGGCATTGCGCTGTCGAAGCGGCGCATCACGCTCTCGACGAGTGGCGTCGTGCCGGAGATCGGCCGCTGGGGCGCGGAAGCCGGCACCATGCTCGCCATCTCGCTGCACGCCGTGCGCGACGCCCTGCGCGACGAACTCGTGCCCATCAACCGCAAGTATCCGATCGCGGAATTGATGGCGGCGTGCCGCAACTATCCGGGCCTCTCGAACGCGCGCCGCATCACCTTCGAATACGTGATGCTGAAGGACGTCAACGACAGCCTCGCGGACGCCAAGGCGCTCGTGAAGCTGCTTGCCGGCATTCCCGCCAAGATCAACCTGATCCCGTTCAATCCCTGGCCCGGCAGCAAGTACGAATGCTCGGACTGGGCGCAGATCGAGAAGTTTGCCGAACTCGTCAATCGCGCGGGCTACGCGAGCCCGGTGCGCACGCCGCGCGGCCGGGACATCATGGCCGCCTGCGGCCAGCTGCGATCGCTCAGTCTGAAGACGACCGCGCGCGAGCGGGCCGCTGCGGCTGCGAGCGCGCCGGAGGCCGAGGGCTGATCCCATGCGCACGCTCGGCCGCGTTCTGCTGATCCCGTTCGCGATGCTGGCGGCGGCGCTGACGACGGCAGCCGTGATCATCATGCTCGGCCAGGAGAAGATCGTGCAGGCCATGGCCGGGCGCTCCTCCGACGAGGCCGTAATCAACGCCGCGCTCGACATCTTCAGTCTCGCGATCGGCCTTGCATCCGTGCAGACGCTGGTGCCGCCATTGCTGCTCGTCATCGTCGGCGAAGTGGCCCGCCTCAAGAGCGCGCTCTACTACGTGGTCGGCGGCGGAGTCGCGATTGCGATCATTCCCCTCATCGCCAGCCTTTCGACACCGGCCGCCTTGGCAGGAGGCCTGAGCCCCGTGGTGTGGCAGGTTCTCGCCACGGCCGGATTCGCCGGCGGCTTCATCTACTGGTTGCTCGCCGGCCGCACTGCCTGACAGACGTTGCTGATCGGCGCGTCCCGGGCCCCGCCTGCCACGCCGCGGCCCAAATTGCTTCGGCATTCTTTCGCGTGGCAGCAGCGGGCGTGCGGATTTCCATGTTCAAGACGGTCTCGGTCGCCGAATTCAACAGCATCCTCGCCGCCGCGAACGCCTCCGACGACTTCCGCGCCTGCTACCGGCGGTTCATCAATTTCGACAGCACGATCGCCGCGGGTGCGGGCGTGCATACCGGCGACCTCGAGATCGATGGTGACTGGCGGGCACCCGCCTACTGCACCCTCGTCACCGGGCACCTGAGCGTCGGCGGCATCCTCGATCTTCAGAACCCGGACGGCTTCGACGAGGGCGGGCTCCTGATCGTCCTTGGCAACGTGCTCTGCCGGCATTTCATCGGCGAATACGGTAAATGCAGCTTCATCGACGGGGATCTCGAAGCGCACCAGAGCGTCATGAACGGGTTCGGGGATTCCAGCCTCTGCGTCATGGGCGGCCTGAGCACGCGGCTCTTCATCGGCTGTGACATCTGGGCCGAGGTGGGCGCCGGGGCCGCCATGGACTACGGCGTCGGCTACTGCCTGCCGCTGGGCTACACGGACGCGGCCCGGCAGGCGATCAGCCCGCGGCACAGCGAGGCCGAAACGGCCCGCATCCTGCGTGCACCGCCACGGGGCAACGGCTATCTCTTCGAAGTCGACCAGTTCACGCGAGACATCCGGGAAGGACGGGAGATCTTTCGTTGAATTCGCGCCCTCGGACACCATAGCGGCGGGCCGGCCACGCTCTCACGCAAAGGCCACCGTCACGCGACCCAGACCGGCTAAAATCCCATTGAGGACAACGGGACCGGCGGTATAGATTAGACGTGACGTTAATATTGTTCACCAGCGGGAGCTTCGCATGGGCCGCATCATCCGGGTGCTGTTCGGTTTCATCGTGGCCTGCATGGCCGCGGGCCTCGCCCTCGTGCTGTTCGTGCACACCCCCGCCGAGTTCCCCGAGTGGCCGGCCGACAAGTTCGCCGAGACGGGAATCCTTGCGTTGGCCGTCGGCACCCAGGCCGTGATCTTTGCCGCGCCCTTCGCCTTCATCGGCACGGTCTATTCGGAATGGCGCGGCATCTCGAGTGCGACCTATTCGGTTGTCCTCGGCATCCTGATCGCGCTGCTCGGGTTCGCGGTGCAGTACTCCGGCGAAACGGGCGGCCCCGACTCCATCGTCAACGTCTACGCCATCGTCGCCTTCGTCGTGACGGGGTTCGTCGGCGGGCTCGTCTACTGGCTCCTGTCGGGACGCTCGGCCACCGCCAGCACCCCGCCCGCCGACGAAGGCCACAAGGACGGCAAACCCTTTGCCGTGAAGCAGCCCATCGACGTGACGCCCACGAAGGCCTGAGAACCGGCCTGCGCTGTGGTCGTCGAGCGCGCCGAACTCAACGCGGGCGATGCGTGAGCGTCGCGGCACGGTTTCGATTCGCGTTAGCTGACAAAGCGTCACGGGCCATACACCCGCCTGATCCCTGAGATCGCGGCAAGCGTTAACCTTGCCCGCTTTTCAATTGGTTGCGGCGCTTGCAGTTTGCGCAGCGCACGATACCAGTTGTTGCACTGCAGCCATCAATCTACGCTACGCTCGATCGTGCCGACCTCCGGCACGATCCCACAGCGTCTTGCGTCCGACCAATGGTGATGGAGACACCCGCCATGTTGGACTTCACGCGACCCAATGCCTACGCCGACTTCGGAGCCAACCTCACGCGCATCTACGCGAACGCCGCGCTCAGCACCTTCGTGGCCGCAGCTTCGCAAGGTCTGATGCTCTGGTCCGGGTTCCTCACCGCCTCGCTGCCGCGATGGCCGGGCGAGGCGGCAGCGATGCCCGTGCTCCGCCCCCTGGAACACGCGCTGCTGCCGGAATGGCCCGCGATCGCGCTGCCGTGGCTGCCGATGGCGCGACCGGCCGACAGGGGCGCGACGACCGCCGCTTCACAGCGCCAAGCCATCGAAGCCGCGAACAAGCCCTTCTCGGCCTACCGTTCCGACGGTGGCCACGCGGTGGCGCAAGTCATCCTAGGGTGACGGCGCGCGGCGCCATCTCGTGCTGCTCGACCATGCCGCGGTAGGCATGCCACGTCGCGTGCCCGACGAGCGGGAACGCGATCACCAGCCCGACGCTCAACGTGGCGATGCCCACGGCCATGAAGGCCGCAATGAGCGCGGCCCACAGGGCAAGCGGCTTCGGGTTCTGCGCGATCGCCGTCAGGCTCGTGCGCACGGCCGTGACGGCATCGAGTTGCTCCGTCAGCAGCAGCGGCACCGAGATCACCGAGATCGAGAACACGACGGCGGCGAGGCAGCCGCCGACGATCGTCCCCGTCACGAGCAGCGCCAGCCCGTGCGGCGAGAACAGCAGCGTCGGCACGAAGGCCGACGGCGGTGGGATGCTGTTGTTGCCCCAGAACAGCATGAACAGCAGCAGCGCGAGCTGCAACCAGACGAACAGGGCGAAGGCCAGGATGCCACCGAAGAACGGCAGTTGGCCCGGCGCCTTCTGCCACGCGGTTATGACGTCGCCCCAGGAGACGGTCTTGCCGTTCTCGTAGCGGCGGCTCATTTCGTAGAGGCCGACCGCGGCGAGCGGCGCCACGAGGATGAATCCGCCCGCCAGCGGCAAGACGAGCGCCTGCATGTCCGCCACGGCGAGCAGCAGCGTGAGAAGAATGGAGATGGCGGCGAACACGAAGCCATAGACGAGGCTGATTTCGGGCCGTCGCCACAAGTCGCGCCAGCCGGCCGCCAGCCATAGCCAGGGCGCATCGAACGGCACGGGCAGGATCGCGACGGATGTCCCCTCGACCCTGAGTGCGGCAGCCATTCCCTGCACGTCGTTTCCTCCCCCGCTTACTTTGGTTCTTGTTGGCGCGAGCCTAGCATCGGCCGGCCCGCGGCGTCATTTGCAGACCAGCACCGGTACGTCGCTGTGGGTCACGACTCTGACCGCCTCGCCGCCCAGAAGCGCGCGGCCCAGGGCGCGGCGCCCGTGCGAGGACATGACGATGAGGTCGCAGTCGCGCGCCTTGGCTTCCTTCAGGATGGCGTCGGCCGGATACTGGTTCTTGATGTGCACCGTCTCGCAGTGCACGTCCAAACCCGACGCCTTCTTGTCCACGCCCTCGAGGATGTCGAGGGCGTCTGATTCATCGTCAGGCAGGTCATAGAAGCCCGTGTCGGGCGCCAGATGCGTCTGCGGCTCGCTGACCGTCACGGCCGTGACCTTCGCTCCGAACTGCTTCGCCAGTTCGAGCCCCGCCACGACGGCCTTGTCCGCCAGCTTCGAGCCGTCGGTGGCAATGAGGATATGCTTGTGCATGGCCCACTCCCGGAATGATGCCGGAGGTTGGGACTGCCTGCGCGCCGTGGCCTTGATCCACATCAACGGTCGCAGGTGTTGCGCCCTGCATCCGCCGGTTGCTGCAACCGGACCGGGACCTTCGGCGTTAGCTTGCGCGGCAGGAAAGCCGTGCTTCAGTTCACCGTTGGCCGCGCCGGCCAGCACCTCTTCTCCACGCCACACCCCGTTCTCTTTCGGAAAAATCGCCCCATGACACCTGCCGCGCTGCTGCCGATCCTGATGCTCGTCGCCTCCAACGTCTTCATGACGTTCGCCTGGTACGGGCACCTGAAGTTCACGGGCAAGCCGCTGTGGCTCGTCATTATCGCCAGTTGGGGCATCGCCTTCTTCGAGTATTGCCTCGCCGTGCCCGCCAACCGGTTCGGGTCGACGATCTATTCCACGGCGCAACTGAAGACGATCCAGGAGGTGGTGACGCTGCTCGTCTTCGCCGGGTTCTCGGTGCTCTATCTCAAGGAGAGTTTCACGCTCAACCACGCGGTCGGCTTTGCCCTCATCGCCACGGGCGCGTTCTTCATCTTCAAGGGCCCGTTGTGAGCCCGGCCTCGCCGCAGCTGGCGCCCCCTATCGGCCGAAAACTCGATGCGCTGAATTTCTTTCTCGCCGACGTGCGCGATGGGCTCGGGCCCTACTTGGCGATCTACCTGCTTTCGGAACAGCACTGGGACGAGGCCTCCATCGGCGTGGTGATGTCGATCGGCGGCATCGCCGGGATCCTCGCGCAGACGCCGGCAGGGGCCCTCGTCGACGGCAGCCACGCGCGCCTCAAGCTGCTGGTCGCGGCGGCGCTCATCGTCACGCTCGGCTCGCTGACGCTGCCGTGGCTCACGTCCTTCAGCGCCGTCGCCGTCATGAATGCGCTGACTGGCGCCGCCGGCTCCATCTTCGCCCCCGCGATCGCAGCCGTGACGCTCGGCATCGTTGGCCCGCGGGCTTTCGCGCGCCGGATGGGGCGCAACGAAGCTTTCAATCATGCCGGCAATGCCCTGGCGGCCGCGATTGCCGCCGGCACGGCGTACATGTTCGGGCCGGTCGTCGTGTTCTGGCTGATGGCGGCCCTTGCGCTCGCCAGCATCGTCACAGCGCTCCTCATTCCGGCGCGGGCCATCGACAACGATCTTGCACGCGGGCTGCATGGTGCCGACGCCGGGCGCGACGAACGGCCTTCGGACCTGCGCAGCTTGTTCGCCATACCAGGCTTCGTCGTGTTCGCTGCCTGCGCGGTGCTGTTTCATCTCTCGAACGCAGCGATGCTGCCCCTCGTCGGCCAGAAGCTCGCGCTCGCCAACAAGGAGGTCGGCACGAGCCTCATGGCCATCTGCATCCTCGGCGCGCAGGCCGTGATGGTGCCCGTCGCGATGCTGTCGGGTGCCAAAGCCGATAGCTGGGGCCGCAAGCCGCTGTTTCTCGTGGGCTTCGCGATCCTCGCCGTGCGCGGGCTGCTCTACCCGCTCTCGGACAGCATGGGCTGGCTCGTCGCCGTGCAGCTTCTCGACGGCTTCGGCGCCGGCATCTACGGTGCGCTGTTCCCGATCATCGTCAACGATCTCACCTACGGCACCGGCCGCTTCAACCTGAGCCAGGGGGCGATCGCCACCGCGCAAGGCATCGGCGCGGCGCTGTCGACCACTGTGGCAGGCGTGATCGTGGTCGCGGCGGGTTACAGCGCGGCGTTCCTGACGCTCGGCGCCATCGCGCTCGCCGGACTGCTGCTCTACGCCCTCGCCATGCGCGAGACGCGGCCAGCCTAATCACGTCTCTTCTGGGTACCAGAGCACGTCGAGGGCGAAACTGTGCACTTCGAACGGCGGCGCGGCCACCGTCGCGTCGCCCTTAAAAGTCGAGTGGATCGTCCCCTTCAGCGCCAAGACTTCGAGCGTCTTTGCGATCGGGTCCAGGTACCAGCAGTGCTTGACGCCGAACTCTGCGTAGATGGTGAGCTTGTCGGTACGGTCGATCGCTTGCGTCGAAGGAGAGAGAATCTCCGCCAGCCAATCGGGCGGCGTCTCGATGTAGTACGTTGCGGGAAGCTTGGGCAGGCGGTCTGTGTGCCAGCCGGCAATATCGGGCACCAGCACGTGCGGGCCCAAATGTAGCTCAGGCTCGGTCGAGAAGAACCAGCCTCCCGGTCCACCCCGACCGCGCCGGAACGGATTTGAGAGTTCTGCACCAAGCTCGATCGCGGCGCCGCCGTGCCGCCCGTGCGGACGTGGATGGGCATGCAGCGCGCCGAAGATGATCTCGCCCACCATATTGGGCGGGAGCGCTTCGAGATCGGCGTAGGTTGCCGGCGGCGATTTGACTTTGGATTTCAGCAAGGTGGCGATCCCTCGGTTCGCCTGGATTATAGGCGATCCGCGCGCGCCGTTGAAGGGCTGCGGGCTGGCGCGGGCTGCCGTGGCTCAAATCCGCTTGGCGATCTCGTCGAGCATTACCTCGGTCGCGCCGCCGCCGATGGCCTGGACGCGAGCGTCGCGGCTCATGCGCTCGATAGGGCTCTCACGCATGTAGCCCATGCCGCCGTGGAACTGCACGCAGTCGAACATTACCTCGTTGACGAGGGTGCCGGCCAGCGCCTTGATCATCGACACCTCCTTGGCCACGTTCTCGTTGCGGGTGTCGCGCCAAGCCGTGTTGAACACGAGCGCGCGTGCCGCCTCCACCTGCGCCAGGCGCATCGCCAGCCGCTGGCGGATAGCCTGCTTCTCCCACAGCGATTGCCCGAAGGCCTGCCGGCCCTTCAACCAGTCGAGCGTGATCTCGATGGCCTTCATGGCCTCGCCGAGGGACTGGGCGCCGAGCACGATGCGCTCGTTCTGCAGGTTCTTCACGAGCTGGTAGAAGCCGCGGCCCTCCTCGCCCAGCACGTTCTCCTCGGGCACGAAACAGTCCTCGAAGACTAATTCCGCCGTGTCGCTCGAAAGCCAGCCTGTCTTCTTCAGGGCGCGCGCGACCTTGAAGCCCGGCGTGCCCTTCTCCACCGCGAACATGGTCATCACGCGGTTGCGGCCCGTATCGCCCGTCTTGGCGGCGACGAAGTAGAGGTTGGCGTGCACACCGTTGGTGATGAACATCTTGGCGCCGTTGAGCACGTATCCGCCCTTCACGCGCCGCGCGGTGGTGCGCATGGAGGCAAGGTCGGAACCGGCGTCGGCCTCGGTCATGGCGACCGCGGTAATGATCTCGCCCGAGCAGATGCCCGGCATCCAGCGGTCGTGTTGGGTCTTGTTGCCCGCGTGCCAGAGATGCGGCGAGGCCATGTCGGTGTGGACAAGCACCGTCACCGCGAAGCCGCCGCAGGTGGAGCGGCCCAGTTCCTCTGCGAGGATCGCGTTCGCCAGCGTGTCTAGACCCGAGCCGCCGTATTCCGGCGCGTAGCGCATGCCGAGCAGGCCCAGCGCGCCCATCTCGCGCAAGACGTCGCGCGGGACGAAGCCCTGCTCCTCCCAGGCATCGATGTGCGGCACGACGCGGTCGGCGACGAAGCGCCGGACGGTCTGCCGGAGCATCGCGTGCTCCTCGGTAAAATAGGGAAAGCTGTCGACGGCGAGGGATGTGGTCATGGTGTGACGCTCCCCGCCTCAGATGATCTTCTTCTCGCGCAGCTTGGCGATGGCGGCTTTGTCGTAGCCGAGCTTGCCGAGGATCATGTCGGTGTGTTCGCCCAGCGTCGGCGGACGGCGGCGAATGCTGCCCGGAGTAGCCGACATGCGCACGGGCACCTTGGCCAGCGGGGCGGGCGTTGCCATGCCGGGATATTCCGTCCGCTGGAAGAAACCCATCGCATTGATGTGCGGATCATCCAGCGTCTGCTGCGGCTTCAGAACCGGGCCCGATGGAATGGCCGCCTTGGCGAGGGTCTCGATGGCTTCGGTGCTCGTGCGCTCGGCGCACCACGCCGCCATGCGCTCGGAGATGACGGCGCCGTTGTCGCCACGCAGGATATCCGTTTTGAAGCGCGGATCGCAGAGCCACATGTCCTCGCCCATCAGGTTGGCCCAGCGCTTGTAGAGCGGGTCGCCGATCACCTGCACCAGGATCCACACGCCGTCCTTGCACTTGAAGAGGTCGACGGGGCCCGACGTCTGGCCGCGATTGGCGGTCGGGACGCGATCGGGCTTAGCCACCGCCTGCTCGATCAGAAGCGCGTTGCCGAAGGTGACGGCGGTGGCGAGCAGCGCGCCCTCCACCCACTGGCCGCGGCCCGTCATCTTGCGCGCCATGAGCGCCGCCATGGTGCCGAAGGCGCAATGCAGCGCGGTGCCGAAGTCGACCCAGGGCACTTGCGCGCGGAACGGCCTCTCGCCATCGGCCTCGCTCGTCATGTAGACGGCGCCCGACATGGCCTGGCCGATGCCGTCGAAGCCGACACGGTCCGAGTAGGGGCCGCCGCGGCCGTAGGCCGTCACCGTCGTCAGGATGATGTCCTCCTTCACGGCCTTGAGGCTCTCGTAATCGAGCTTCATGGCTTCCAGCGTCTGCGGCGGCAGGTTGGCGACAACCACGTCGGCGGTGGCGACGAGCTTGCGCACGATCTCCTGCCCCTCGGGCTTCATGGGATCGAGCGTCATGCCGAGCTTGTTGCGGTTCATCTGCATGAACAGCGCGCCCTCGCCGCTCGGCGCGATCGGCGCCTGCACGCGGTCCTCGCTCGCGGTGCGCTTCTCGATGCGGATCACCTCCGCCCCGTGCTCGGCCAGCATGCACGCGCAATAGGGGCCCGCAATGTAGCGGCCGAAATCGAGTACGCGGATCCCTTCCAAGACGCCCGGCATTTAAGTTTCCTCTCTTAAAGTCTGTGCGCGTTTCCGACGCTTGTCTCGGAGCTTACGGCAGGTGGATGCTGTGAACCAACCGCCACGAAAGCATTGTGTGCTGCAGAAGTTATGCGCCCCGCGCCGGGCGCCTTCGATCAGACCGGGCGTTTGCGGATGAGATATTTCTGCTCGCCCTCCAGCACCCGTTCGCCATTCTGGTTATGAATGGTGGAGCGGAGCGTGAGCACGCCGGTCGTGCGCTGGGGCTTCAGGTCGGAGACGGTCAGCAGCGGGTAAAGCGTATCGCCGACGTAAACGGGTTTGAGGAACTTCGAGGACTGCTCGATGAAGCCCATGAGGCTGTCTTCGACGTGGAACGGGAAGGGCCCGGCGCCGGCCGCGGTCTGGATCAGCACCTGGAGCCCGTGCGCCAGCAAGTCCGGGTGGCCGTGCCGGCGGCAGAACTCGCGGTCGTAGTGGATGGGATGGTTGTCGCCTGAAGCGGCCTGGAACGCGGAAAAGTGCGCCTCCGTCACGGTGCGCGAGGGGATGTAGAATTCCTCGCCCAGGCGGAAGTCCTCGAAATAGCGTGTCGGCACAAGGCGATGCCGGGCCGGATCGAAATCGCTGGCGATAGTGGATCTCCCTGGCGAACGCTTAAGTCGTGGGCGCCACTCTAGGGGTGGCCGCACGATTGTCGATGCCCGAGCCCGAGGCGCAGTTTTGCCGGTGCTGACCAAATTGTGGGCGAGCGTGAACGGGTTTCCGCAAGAAATCCGCATGCGGCCTGCGTCGCGCCAGTTGGCAATGGAGTTGCATTAGACGAAAGTGGTAGCCACCGCGGCCGCCGGCCCGTGTTCTGCGAGCTCGGACGTGCCGCCCCCAGCGAGGTGAGCCGATGGCGACGACGCAGCAGGTGCACATCCTCGACTTTGCGCGCGACGAGCGCCCGCCGGACCCGATCGCACCGCAGTCGACCGTGCTCCAGTTCAGCCCGCGCAAGCTGCGCGGGGCGGCACGGGTTGCAATCTTCGCTGCCCTGCCGGCGTTCGCCGCGGTGATCGCCGAGCAGCCCGCACTGCACGTGATCGCGCTGCTCTATCTCGTGCCAATCGTTCTGGTCTGCAGCCGGATCAAGAGCCTCGCCGAACTGCGCAAGGGCGCCATCGTGGTCAGCCCCTGGGGCATCACGCTCGGCGCCCAAGGGCTGCAGTTGCGCTGGCAGGACGTGAAGCGCATCCTGGAAGTCCGGTCCCGATCGGCGAAGGCGATCGACATCGAGCTGATGTGGCCCGACGCCTTCGAGAAACATGCCAGCCGCAACGTCCGGTTTGGCGCGTGGTGCCAGAAGGCGCTTCGCGTGCCGGCCATCACGCTCAGCCTGTGGCTCGTCGACGCCAACGCCGAGACCTTCCTCGATGCCGTGCGCGCCCACCGGCCCGACCTCCTGCACGCGAACAACCGCGACAGGGACTGAGCCCCGCTTCCCGCATCCTCCTTGCCATGGTCACGGACGAGCCGCACAATGCGGCTTGCGAACTCGGTTCGCATGCGCGATCCGCACCGGCGGGACAGAAGCGGATCTTCTAGGGGACATACGCGGCAGGGCCGGCCACGAGGGTGGCCCGGGCTCGCATCAGAGCGGGGACGGGGGCACGATGCGGTTGCTCATCGGCTTTGCGTGGCTCGTTCTGCTCACGGCCGCAGCACGGGCGCAAACGGGCGTGGTCGATCGCATCCAGATCGTGCGTGTCGGCACGTGGACGCTGGGCGACGGCGACAAGCTCGTGCCGGCACGCGTCACGGAGATGGTGCCCGCGCAGATCGGCGCTGTGTTCGGCGTCGAATGGCGGGCCATCGGCCGCCCCCTCGACGGTACGGCGACGGTCAAGGTGCGCTGGACCTATCCCGAGCCTGGCATGCGCCACCCGGTCACCCGCAGCCTCAGGCCCTCGGACGAGTACGATTTCGACGTCGGCATCGGCACGCAGACCGTGACCTACCTGGAGCTTCACTCCGGCTACATGGTGATCCCGGGCAAATGGGTGCTGGAGATCGGCCAGCGCGGACAGACCCTGCTGCGGCAGGAATTCAAGATGGTGCCGCCCTGACGGTGAGTGAGGCTGCGCAGCAAATCCTGCGCGGCTCCATTAACCTCAGCCTGTTCCGCCCGGTCAGCTGCGCCGGTCGTTGAAGCCTTCGACGTTGTTCAGGTAGTTCACGCAGGTATCAACCGTCTCGACGTCGGCGAACTTGGCGTCGATGTCGTACAGGTTCCACGCCACGGCGCCGGGCACGCGATCGCCGATGCATTCCTTCACCGCGATGGTGCGGAAGCCGTCCGCCAGGCCATCACAGATCGTGGTGCGCACGCAAGCCGTCGCCGTCACGCCCGTCACGAGCACGGTGTCGACGCCGCAGCCGCGGAGGTAGCCCGCGAGCGGCGTGCCGCTGAAGGCGCTGGCGCGCTTCTTCATCATCACCCATTCGCCCTGGATGGGTGCGATGCGGCTGTCGATGGCCCAGAGGTCCTCGTCCGCGAGGCTCACGGCCTCGACCGGGATCTTGTGATGCCACATGCCCATGTCGTTGTGCGGATCGTTGCGGTCGGTGTTCTGGTAGGCGGTCGTGACGTGCACGACGACGTGGCCGTTCTTGCGGCAGGCCTCGAGCAGGCGCTGCATGCCCGGGATGATCTCCTTGTCCATCTTCTGCATGTCGCAGGTGAAGGGATTTCCGGGTCGTGTCCAGGCGTTGGCGAGATCGACGCTGATGAGGGCCGGTTTGCGGCCGAAGCCGATGCGGCGCTGGAAGCCGCGGGACTGGTAGATCTTCGAGCTTTCGTCGAACGCCTTCTGCAGCATGGCGTCCAGGTTTTCGATGTCCATTGCCGTCTCCCTCGCGTGCTAGGTGATGCTCGCGCCATCAAAGCCGCATCGAGGCCACGAGGGAATTGCCGGCTTCGCGGATCGTATTGCAATTCTTGCATCGCCGCCCCCAAGCTGCTTGATAATGCTGCAATCTTGGGCAAGGCCTGGACAGTCGAATGACAATGCGGAAGCTGCCAGACCTGGACCAGATCACGAGCTTCCTCGCGGTCGCGGAGGAGCTCAATTTCCGCAAAGCCGCCGAGCGCCTCGGTCTCGACCAGTCGGCCGTCTCCCGCCGGGTGAAGGACCTGGAGACGCGGCTCGGCTTCCAACTCCTCTTCAGGACGACGCATGCCGTGCGGCTCACGGATGCGGGCCGCACGTTCTATGAGGACTGCGCCAAGCTGCTCGACCGGCTCGGGTCGTCCGTCGAGGCGGCCCGGCGCATTGCCGACGGCCGGCAGGGGACGCTCCGCGTCGCTTACATGACCTTCGCGGCGATCGACCTGCTGCCGCGGGCCGTCGCCGCCTACGGGCAGCTCAATCCCGGCGTCGCACCGGTCCTCGCCTATCAGAACACGCAGTTGCAGAAGCTTTCGCTGGCGCGCGGCGAGATCGACGTCGGCCTGATGCTGGGGCCGTTCTCGCACACGGATTTCGAGACGCTGGAGATCTCTCGTGAAGGGCCGGTCGCGCTCGTCGCGGAGGCGAGCCCGCTCGCCGCACACGGCACGCTCACCGTGGCGGATATCGCCCAGGCGCCCCTCGTCATGGGCAACGACCAGCAGTGGGACTATTACCGGCGGCTCGTCGAGGACATGCTGGCGGCCCACGGCCACCGGCCGGCCTACGCCTTCGAGGCCTCGAGCCTCACGGGCATCCTCGGGCTCGTACGGCACGGGCTCGGCATCACCATCGTGCCCGAGGTGATGGGCAGGTTCCGCCCTCAGGGCCTCGTCGCCTGTCCGATCCGCGATGCGGACTGCTCCATCCTCACGGTTGCCGCCTGGCGCCGGCCCGCCAGCCGTATGGTGAACGACTTCGTCAAGGTGCTGCGCCAGATCGCTAAGGGCGCCGGCGGACAGGGGCAATCGGTGCCGGTAACGCCTTGACGGCGCAGCTCCCCCTTGCGAGCATGCCGCACGTGACACGAGGAGCCGCCGGCTTGAGCAACACCGCGACCCGGCCGGGATCGAGCAGAGCCATCGCCACCCGCAAAGCCGAGGGGCGCCCTGCCCTGTCGGTGGGCTTCATCCTCGCCTCGAACTTCACGCTCTCCGCCTTTTCGCTACTGGTCGACGTGCTTCGCCTCGCGGCGGACGAGGGGGACAACTCGCGCCCAATCCGCTGCCGCTGGGAGGTGCTGTCGTCCGCCCCGCGCATCCGCGCAAGCTGCGGCATCGAGGTCTCGCGCACGTCGGGCCTGATCGACCCGTCCGAGTTCGACTACATCGCCGTGGTCGGCGGCATCCTGCACAAGGGGCGGCAGGTCGACGACGAGACGGTGCAATACCTCAAGAAGGCGGCAGGCCTCGGCATCCCGCTGATCGGCCTCTGTACGGGAAGCTTCATCCTTTCGCGCGCCGGACTGATGGCGGGGCGCACCTGCTGCGTGAGCTGGTTCCACTATTCGGACTTCCAGTCGGAATTCCACGAGGGGCATCCGGTCGCCGACCAGCTCTTCATCGTCGACCGCGACCGGATCACGTGCGCGGGCGGGAGCGGCGTCGCCGACCTCGGGGCGTATCTCGTCGAGCGGCACCTGGGCGGCTCCAACGCGCAGAAGAGCCTGCACATCCTCCTCGTGAACCAGGCGCGGCAGGGCAGCGACGCGCAGCCCCATCCGCACGTCGAGGTCGGTGCGACCAACGAACTCGTGTCACGCGCGCTGCTGCTCATGGAGCAGAACATGACGCAGCCGCTTAAAATCACGGCGCTGGCCGAACGCCTCGGCATCTCCTCGCGGCAGCTCGACCGGCTTTTCCATGCCGCGCTCGGCGAGCGGCCCAACCGCGCCTACCGGCGGCTGCGGCTGCGGTACGCCATGTGGCTCCTGCAGAACACGCGGCGCACCATCACGCAGGTCGGGATCGAGGCGGGGTTCGTCGACAGCGCGCACTTCTCGCGCCACTTCAAGCAGCTCTTCAAGATCACGCCGTCGAAGGTGGTGCGGCCTGCGAGCCGGCCGTGCGCCGTCGGCACGTTCGCGGACATGCCCAACAGCGCCTTCGTCAGCCGCGACTACACGATGCCCTCGCCGATCGAATAGCGGTCTCGGCGGCTTCCTTTGACTGATGTCGTCGGAGCGTGCGCAAGACGCAGTCGGTCATCACATCGATCTGCTTGCTCAATGAGCATGCGCATGCGTGCCTTCGGAGGACGGTGGAGCTTCGTCCGATTTGTACCCGCGCATCGTCGCAAACAGACGAGTGAGCGCAAACCCCTCCAATAGCCTTTGCGGATTGCCCTGACCCCGAATGGCGTATCTTCTGCATGAGCTGCAGGCGCGCGAGGTGCAGGGTGGGCGACTTCCGGAGGATCCAGACGATGGGCACGCCTTTCAATTCCGCACTAAGCCGCAGGCATTTCCTCGGTGGCAGCGCCATGCTCGCGGGCGGCCTCGCGACGGGTTCGCTGCAGGCGCAGGAGGCGAAGGAAGTCGTCATCGCCAACTGGGGCGGCGACTGGAACACGCGCACCGTGAAGTTCATCGAGGAGCCGCTCCTCGAATCAAAGGGCGTGAAGATCCTGCGCGACCTCGACGGCGAGCCCGAGCGCCGCACAAAGCTTCTCGCCGAGATGCGTTTGCCGCGCGGACGGCTCGATGTCGCCCACGTCGGCGACTACATGGCGACCGACCTGCAATCGCTCGGCGTCTGGCAGGAGATCGACTACAGCAAGGTGCCGAACGGCAAGTTCATCCAGGAGAACCTGAAGAGCCCATTCTTCCTGCCCTGGCAGTACAGCGCCTGGATCCTGCTCTACGATCCCAAGAAGATGGACAAGCCGACGAGCTTCGCCGACCTGTTCAATCCCAAGTACGCCGGCCGCGTCGGCATCAACGACCAGCACTACTTCCACAACATGGAAGCCGCGGGGCTCGTGGCCAGCGGCAACATGTTCGACTTCGAAGCCATCAAGAAGCAGTGCGCGGAGTGGAAGAAGGCGGTGCAGCCCAAGATCTATCCAACGCACCAGCAGCTCCAGGCGGCCTTCAAGAACGGTGAGATCGATATTGCCGCCAACTACAAGGCGCGCGGCCTGCAGTTCGCCGCCGACGGCCTTTCGGTTGCGACCAGCTATCCGAAGGAAGGCGGCATCACGGTGATCTTCGGCGCCTGCATCCCGAAGCGGGCGCAGCACAAGGATGCCGCGCACGAGTATCTCAACGCGCTCATCGACGCCAAGGGCATCGGCGATCTCGTGCAGGCCTCGTTCTATACGCCGTCCGTGACCAACGCGATCACGCCGGCCGACTTCAAGGAGAAGTCCGGCTTCACGGAAGACGAGCAGAAGAAGCTTCTGTTCCAGGACTTCGCCTACCTCGCCAAGAACAGCACCACCACCTGGCTCGAGTGGTGGAACAAGGAGTTCAAGTCGTAAG
>RXJK01000143.1:0-8405 GCA_003963125.1 Hyphomicrobiales bacterium | reverse complement strand
ACGGTCGAACGAAGGAGCCTGAGCGCGTGGGCGCCGCATCATCCAGCTCGCTGGCGTCCGGAGCCGCGGTAGGGGCAAGCCGGACCCGCTCCGCAGCGGGCCGGCGCGTCGGCGCGGAATACCTGATGCCCGCGCCGGGCATGCTGCTCGTCGCGCTCTTCCTGCTCCTGCCGCTCGCACTGATGCTGCGGTTCAGCTTCGACCACTTTTCGCCCGGCGAACTGCTGACGGGCGCATTCACGTTCGAGAACTACCAGAAGTTCTTCTCGGACGGCTTCTACCAGCGCGTGCTCGGCACGACGGTGTTCGTGTCGCTGGTGACGACGGCGCTGTGTCTCGTGATGGCGCTGCCGCTGTCCTACTACATCAGCCGGCTCGACCATCCCCGGCTGAAGAGTACGCTCATCATTCTCGTCGTACTGCCGCTGCTGATGGGCAACGCCGTGCGCACCGCCGGCTGGATGGTCATGCTCGGCGACCGCGGTGTGGTGAACTCGATCTTCGTCGCGCTCGGCTTCTCGGCCCGCACCATCCTCTACACGCCGACTGCGGTGATCATCGGCCTGACGTCCGTGTTGCTGCCGTTCATGGTCATTACGCTGCAGAGCGTGATGGAGGGCATCGACCGCCGCATCGAGGAGGCCGCTCTCAATCTCGGCGCCGGCCCGCTCACCACCTTCATGAAGGTCGTGATCCCGCTCGCCATGCCCGGCATCGTGGCCGGCACCGTGCTGTGCCTCATCCTGTCGATGAATGCCTACGCGACGCCAGTGCTGATCGGCGGGCCGAAGTTCCACATGATGGCGCCGACCATCTACGACCAGGTCACGCAAGGGGCGAACTGGCCGTTCGGCTCCGCGCTCGCCTTCGTGCTGATGACCGTCACCGTGATCCTGACGATCGCCTCGAGCCTCGTCATCGCGCGGATGTCGAACCGATGAGCGTCCTGTCCGACCGCAGCCTGCGACGCCTCGGCCGCTGGAGCTTTTCCGGGCTTGCGCTCGCCATCTTCGCGTTCCTGATCCTGCCGCTCGTGTGCGTGATCTGGGTCGCGTTCTTCGCCAACAAGATCGTCTCGTTCCCGCCCGAGGGCTACACGATCGACTGGTTCAAGAATGCCCTCGCCGTGGCGAGCTTCCGTGACGGTTTCCTGCTCAGCCTGCGCGTCTCGGCGCTCGCCTCCCTCAGTGCGCTGGCGCTCGGCATCCCGGCCGCGCTGCTCATCGGCCGCCGCCAGTTTCCGGGCCGCTCGGCGATCATGGGGCTCTTGATGTCGCCGCTCGTCGTGCCGGGCATCGTCGGCGGCGCGGCCATCTACATGTTCTTCATCGAATGGGAGGTTGCGACCGAGATCCAGATGGCCGCGACGCTGCCGGGCCTCATGATCGCGCACACCGTCATCGCCGTGCCGTGGACCATGCGCGTGATGGTCGCCTCTCTTGTCAGCCTCGATCCGGCGCTGGAAGAGGCCTCCATGAACCTCGGCGCCAACCGCTGGGTGACGCTGTTCAAGGTGGTGCTGCCAGTGGCGCGGCCCGCCATCGTCGCGGCGGCGTTGTTGAGCTTCGTGATCTCCTTCATCGATCTCGAACTGTCGCTGTTCCTCGTCGGCCCGGGGCGCACGACGCTGCCCATCGCCATCGTCAGCTATCTGCAGTGGACGCTCGATCCCACCATCTGCGCCGTCGCGACCATCCAGATCGTGCTGATCGGCTCGATGCTGCTGATCGCCGACCGCTTCGTCAGCATCAGCAAAGCCTTCTAGGAGCGGCTGGAACCCAGGCATGTCGACAGTCGTCCTGCAGAACATCGAGAAGCGCTACGGCGAACACATCGCGGTGAGCGACTTCAATCTCTCCATCGGGCAGGGAGAACTCGTGGCGCTGCTCGGCCCCAGCGGCTGCGGCAAGACCACGACGCTGCGCATGGTGGCGGGCTTCGTCGACGCGACGGCCGGCAGCATCACGTTCGGCGACCGCGACGTCACGTTGCTCGCGCCCTACCACCGCAACACCGGCATGGTGTTCCAGAGCTACGCGCTGTTTCCGCATCTCAACGTCGCCGAGAACGTCGCCTTTGGGCTGCGGCGGCGCGGCGTGTCGCGCGCCGACATCGAGAAGCGCGTCGCCGTGGCGCTCGACCGGGTCCGGCTCGGGGCGCTCAAGGACCGGATGCCGAAGAACCTGTCCGGCGGCCAGCAGCAGCGCGTGGCGCTCGCCCGCGCACTCGTGATCGAGCCCGACGTGCTGCTTCTCGACGAACCTCTCTCGAACCTCGACGCCAAACTCCGCGAGGAGATGCGCGTCGAGATCCGCCAGATCCAACAGAGCCTCGGGCTGACGACGATCTTCGTCACGCACGACCAGGAGGAGGCCCTGAGCGTCGCCGACCGCCTCGTCGTCATGAACGTCGGCCGCATCGAGCAGATCGGCACGCCGTTCGAGCTCTACGAGAAGCCCGGCACCGAGTTCGTCGCGACCTTCATCGGCGGCGCCAACATCCTGAAGGGGCGCAGCGAAGGCGCGGTGTTCGTGCTCGCCGACGGCACGCGGCTGCCGCTCGCTGGCGGCGACAAGCCCTGCTCCGTGCTCGGGATCCGGCCCGAGCGCATCACCATCACGGCTGGACGAGCGGCAGCACTCGGCGCCGACACGTGCAGCCTCGTGGGCAAGATAGCCGTGCGCACCTATCTCGGCGCCGTGGTCGAATACATCGTCACACTGGCGAGTGGCGAGACCCTGCGCGTGCGCGAGCAGGGCCGCGGCAGCGCGCACGATCTGCCGAAGCCCGGCGATGCCGTCACCCTCACGTGGCCAGCCGCGGCCTCGATCCGACTTTGACCGAAGCCCCCAACGAGAACTCCACAGGAGCGCCCATGTCGAGCGGACTGCACCAGAGGGCCATCGTCATCGACGGCCTGATCATCTCGAACTTCAACCGCGACGTGTTCGAGGACATGCGCAAGGGCGGCATCACGGCCGCCAACTGCACCTGCTGCGTCTGGGAAGGCTTCACCGAGACGATGCGCAACGTCGCGCGCTGGAAGCGCTGGTTCGGCGAGCACGGCGACGTCATCACCCAGGTCTACACGACGGCCGACATCCTGCGCGCGAAAAAGGAGGGCAAGACGGGCATCATCCTCGGCTGGCAGAACCTCACCGGCATCGAGGACCAGATCGGCTATCTCGCGCTCTTCAAGGAACTGGGCGTCGGCATCATGCAGATGGCCTACAACACGCAGAACCTCATCGGCTGCGGCTGCTACGAAAAGGTGGACTCGGGCCTCTCCGAGTTCGGCCACGACGTCGTCGCCGAGATGAACCGGCTCGGCATCCTGTGCGACCTCTCCCACGTCGGCCCCAAGACGAGCAGCGACGTGATCCTGGCGTCGAAGCAGCCCGTCGCCTACACGCACTGCCTTCCCGCGGGCCTCAAGCAGCATCCGCGCAACAAGAGCGACGAGCAGCTCAAGTTCATCGCCGACAAGGGCGGCTTCGTCGGCGTGACGATGTTCCCGCCGTTCCTCAAGAACGGGCCGAAGTCCACAGTCGACGACTACGTGGAGGCCATCGGCTACGTGATGAACATCTGCGGCGAGGAGGGCGTCGGTATCGGCACGGACTTCACGCAGGGCTACGGGCAGGAATTCTTCGACTGGATCACCCACGACAAGGGCTACGGGCGCCGCCTCACCAACTTCGGCGACGTGATCAATCCGGAAGGCCTGCGCACGATCGGCGAGTTCCCCAACCTCACGGCGGCGATGGAACGCGCGGGCTGGAGCACGACGCGCATCGAGCGCGTCTTGGGCGCCAACTGGCTGCGCCTCCTCAAGGACGTGTGGCGGGCCTGACAAGCGCGCGGGCAGAGCGGCAGAGGGAGGAACGCCATGAAACACATCACGGTCTATCCGGCGCGCAGGGTCATCACGATGGACCCTGGGCGCCCGTTCGCGGAAGCCGTTGCCGTGATGGACGGCCGCGTGCTCTCCACAGGCACCATCGAGACCATGCAGCCCTGGCTCGAACGCTATCCGCATACGATCGACGACACCTTCCGCGACCTCGTGATCATGCCGGGCCTGATCGACCCGCACACGCACTTCACGCACTCGGCGGGCTATCTCGCGCTGCACTATATCGGGCCGATCCCATCGCCGGGGCCCAACGGCATCAATCCGCCGCTGAAGACGCGGCAAGAGGTGATCGACAAGCTGAAGGCGGCGGATGCGGCCGAAAAGGATCCGACGGCGCCGATCGTCGCGTGGGGCCTCGATCCCGCCGCGCAGGGCGGCAACCTGCATCGCGACGAACTCGACCAGATCTCCAAGACGCGGCCGATCTTCTGCATCTCGTACGCGCCGCACTTCTCGTATCTCAACACGCCCGCGCTGAAGCACAGCAACGTCACCGAGAGCACGAACGTGCACGGCGTGCAGCGCTATCCCGACGGGCGCCTCAGCGGCGTGTTCGTCGAGATCGAGGCCAACCGCCTGGCGCTCGGCGGCATGCGCGGGCTGATCGCCAAGCTCGGCGGCGCGGAAGGCCTGCGCCGCATGGGCAAGATCGCGCAAGAGGCCGGCGTCACAACGTCAGCCGAACTCATCTTCGGCATGGGCGACTTCGAGATCGAGTGGAACATGTACTCCTCGACCGTCAACGAGGAGAGCTATCCCCTGCGCATGGGCCTCGTGACGCTCGAGAACGCCATCCATCACAAGCACGGCGCCAAGGCGGTCGACTTCCTCCTCAGCGTCATGCCGCGCAGCAACGACAAGCTCTTCTTCCACGGCGTGAAGTTCCTGTCCGACGGCTCTTTCCCGGCGATGTCGCTGCGGGTGAACTTCCCGGGCTACCTCGACGGCAGCAACGGCCTGCGCAACGACATCCCGTGGGACGAGTTGCCCGAGCGCATGCTGCCGTTCTGGAAGGCGGGCGTGCAGATCCACTGCCACGCCAACGGTGACGAAGCGGTCGATGCCTCGCTCAATGCGCTCGCGAAGCTGCAGGCGATGCAGCCCCGTTTCGACCATCGCTTCACGCTCGAGCACTACTGCATCAGCCGTCCGGACCAGGCGCGGCGCCTCAAGGCGCTGGGCGGGGCGGCGAGCGTCAACAACTACTTCGTGCACTATCGCTCCCAGTTGCACGCGCGCGAAGGCTTCGGCCCGGATCGCTCGGAGGCCGTGGCGCGGCTCGGTTCGCTCGAGCGCGAGGGCGTGATCTTCGCCCTGCATTCCGACTACTCGCTGGTGCTCGTGCCGCTGCATCCGCTCACGGCGGCCTGGGCGGCCATCAATCGCATCGCGCTCGACGGCAAGACGGTGCAGGCGCCGGGCGAGCGCATCGGGCTGGAACGCGCGCTGCGGGCTATCACGATCGATGCGGCCTACGTGCTGGGCCTCGACGACAAGCTCGGCAGTCTCGAAACCGGCAAGTTCGCCGATTTCGCTATCCTCAAGGACGACCCTTTCTCGGTCGACGTGATGGCGCTCAAGGACATCCCGATCTGGGGCACGGTGCTGAACGGCCGGCTGCAGCCGGCGTGAGACGAAACGGGGACGCGATGGACAGGCCAACGCTCGCCGCGCCGCTCGATGCCGGCTTCACCCTGCTGACCGGGCTGATGGACGCGGCGCGCATAATCCCCGACCGGCTCAAGGCGAAGGACAACTCGCTGCCGCTGACGATCCTGTCGGGGTTTCTCGGCGCCGGCAAGACGACGCTGGTAAACCGCCTGCTTACGGAGCCCGAGGGGCGGCGGATCGTCGTGCTCGTCAATGATTTCGGGAGCCTCGATATCGATGCGCGGCTAATCCGCTCGCGCTCGTCGACCACGATCAGCCTCGCAAACGGCTGCGCGTGCTGCACGGTGGCCGGCGATCTCTCGCGCGCGCTGGTCGAAATCGCGCAAAGCGAGGCGCTGCCGGACGCGATCCTGCTCGAAGCGAGCGGGCTCGCCGATCCACGTGGCATCGCGCAGGTGGCGCTCGCCAATCCGGCGCTTCGCCTCGACGGCATCGTCACCATGGTCGATGCCGAGACCGTGGTTCAGTACGCGCAGGAGCCGGAAATCGCGGCGTTGTTCACCTCGCAGGTCTCCGCGGCGGACCTGCTGATCCTGAACAAAGTCGACCTCGTGGGCGACGCTATCGCTGGCGCGCGCGCCGCCGTGGCCGCGCTGGCGGCCGACAAGCCCGTGATCCAGACCGCGCAAGCCTCAGTGCCGCCCGCGATCGTGTTCGGTATCACGACGCCGCACGACGCCGGCATCCTCGGGCGCGGCGAGGCAGGGCATCCCGATGCTTTCCGAAGCTGGAACCTCACCTGGACCGGGCAGTTGCCCGGAGCCGCGCTGCGGAAGGCGCTTTCGTCGCTGCCGCACGGCGTCCTTCGCGCCAAAGGCATCCTGCATCTCGACGACGAAGAGGCACCGCACGTCTACCAGCGTGTCGGCCAGCGCTGGTCGCTTCGGCCTGCAGAGCCCGGCGTCGCCGCCGACGCGCTGTCCCGCCTCGTGATCATCGGCCATCGAGGCGAAGCCGAGGAGATTTCGGCGGCGGTCGAGCGCCTGAAGAATGCTTAGCCACGATCCATTATCGAGAAGCCGGTTCGTCGCCCATCGAGTTGCCGCCACATCTCCTCACGCGGCTGGCGGAATTCGACAAATTCGGCGTCGCAAAGCTACTCGCTGGAACTGCGGCCACGGGCGCATCTGAACGTCAGACCCAGGAACAGGATTTCCCTTGCGCTTCTCAGCCCTCACGATCCTGAAGCAAGCCCTCTCCGGCCACAGCGGCTGGCCGGAGCAATGGCGCTCGCCCGAGCCCAAGAGCGCCTACGATGCCGTCATCGTCGGGGGCGGCGGGCATGGCCTCGGCACGGCCTACTACCTCGCGCGCGAGCACGGCCTGCGCAACATCGCGGTGCTGGAGAAGGGCTGGATCGGCGGCGGCAACACGGGCCGCAACACCACCATCATCCGCTCCAACTACCTCTGGGAAGAATCGGAGGCCATCTACGAGCACAGCCTGAAGCTGTGGGAGACGCTGTCGTCCGAACTCAACTACAACGTCATGTACTCGCCGCGCGGCGTGATGATGCTGGCGCACACGGTGCACGACGTGCAGGTGTTCAAGCGCCACGTGCACGCCAATCGCCTCGCCGGCATCGACAACGAGTGGCTGACGGCGCAAGAGGCGAAGGACTTCTGTCCGCCGCTCAACATCTCGCCGAAGCTACGCTATCCGGTTCTCGGTGCCGCGCTGCAGCGGCGCGGCGGCACGGCGCGGCACGATGCGGTCGCATGGGGCTATGCGCGCGGCGCCAGCGCCCTAGGCGTCGACATCATCCAGAACTGCGAGGTCACCGGCATCCGCCGCGATGCGACGGGTGCCGTCGAAGGCGTCGACACGGTGCGCGGCTTCATCAGGACAAAGCGTGTCGGCGTCGTTGCCGCCGGACACACGTCGGTGGTGATGGCGATGGCCGGCGTGCGCATGCCGCTCGAAAGCTATCCGCTGCAGGCGCTCGTGTCCGAGCCGGTGAAGCCCGCCTTCCCGTGCGTCGTCATGTCGAACACGGTGCACGCCTACATTTCGCAGAGCGACAAGGGCGAACTCGTCATCGGCGCGGGCACGGACGCCTACACCTCCTACAGCCAGACGGGCGGCCTGCACATCACCACGCACACGGTGGACGCGATCTGCGACCTGTTCCCCATGTTCCGGCGCATGCGCATGATGCGCAACTGGGGCGGCATCGTCGACGTGACGCCCGATCGTTCGCCGATCATCGGCAAGACGCCGGTGCCGGGGCTATTCGTCAACTGCGGCTGGGGCACGGGCGGCTTCAAAGCGACAACGGGATCGGCGCACGTGTTTGCAGCCACTATCGCCAAGGGCGAACCGCACCCCATCGCCGCGCCCTTCTCGCTCGAACGCTTCACCACGGGCCGACTGATCGACGAAGCCGCGGCCGCCGCCGTCGCCCACTGAGGATCGCGCAGATGCTTCTCATCAAGTGCCCCTATTGCGAGATGGAGCGGCCGGAGATCGAGTTCCGCTACGCGGGCGAAGCGCACGTGGCGCGGCCGCTCGATCCATCGTCGCAGAGCGATGCCGAGTGGGCGGGCTATCTCTACCTGCGCTCCAATCCGAAGGGCCTGCATTTCGAGCGCTGGCATCACGTGCACGGCTGCGCGCGCTTCTTCAATGTCGCCCGCGATACGATCAGCGACCGCATCCTGACGACCTACAAAGCCGGCGAGCCGAAGCCCGACCCCGCTTCGCTTACGGCAACGGGAGCCGCGACGTGAGCGCCTATCGCACCCACAGCGGCGGCCGCATCGCGCGCAACAAGCCGCTGAAATTCACTTTCGATGGCGTCGCCTACACGGGCTGCGAC
>RXJK01000315.1 GCA_003963125.1 Hyphomicrobiales bacterium | reverse complement strand
ACAATGCCGAGAGCGTGCGCACGGAGACGACCGTGCACACCACCTTGATCGTCATCGCCGTGATCATGCTCTCCGTCTCGGCCGCGATCCTCGCCGTGATCATCTTCGGCATCACCGCGCCGCTCGATCGCCTGTCTGCAGCGATGGCGTCCCTCGCCGGCGGCAACCTCGCCACCAATCTCGAAGGCACCGACCGCAAAGATGAAGTCGGCAGCATGGCCCGCGCCGTCCTGGTCTTCAAGGAGAACGGTCTCAAGGCGCAGGAGGCCGAGCGTATGGCGCAGCAGGAGCGCGAGCGGGCCGAGCGCGAGCGCGCCCGTGCCGAGACCGAGCGCGCCGAGACGGCGCGGCAGCAGTCGCTCGTCGTCGAGGGCCTGGCACAGGCGCTCGCAGCCCTCGCCCGCCGCGATCTCACGCACCGCCTCACGGGCTTCCCGGCCGACTACCGCAAGCTCGAGCAGGATTTCAACGCCGCCGTCGAGGCCCTGCGCGAGACCATGCACGCCGTCATCGACAACAGCCGCACGATCGTGTCGGGCGCAGGCGAAGTCGCCACCGCCGCCGACGATCTCTCGCGCCGGACGGAGCAGCAGGCCGCGAGCCTCGAACAGACCGCCGCCGCCGTCGATCAGATCACGGCCACCGGCAACCGCTCGGCCGAGGGTGCCAAGAGCGCCCGCGAGGCCGTCGCCCGCGCCAAGACCGATGCGGAGGAAACCGGCCGCGTCGTGAACCGCACCGTCGAAGCGATGGGCGCGATCGAGACCAGCGCCCAGCAGATCACACAGATCATCGGCGTCATCGACGAGATCGCATTCCAGACGAACTTGCTGGCGCTGAACGCGGGCGTCGAGGCCGCCCGTGCCGGTGAGGCGGGCCGCGGGTTTGCCGTCGTCGCCTCCGAAGTGCGCGCACTCGCGCAGCGCTCGGCCGAAGCGGCCAAGGAGATCAAGAAGCTCATCTCGACGTCGACGACCCAGGTCGCGGACGGCGTGAACCTCGTCTCGGACGCCGGCAAGGCGCTGGAGCGCATCCTCGTGCAAGTCAACGAGATCAGCGCGCTGGTGACGGATATCGCAGCCGGCGCGCAGGAGCAGGCCGTCGGGCTGTCTGAGGTCAACACGGCCATCAACACGATGGATCAGGCGACGCAGAAGAACGCCGCGATGGTCGAGCAGTCGACGGCGGCGAGCCACGCGCTGAGCGCAGACGCACGTAAGCTGGCGGAACTCATTGGCCAGTTCCGCATCGACGCCTCGCGCACGCAACGCAAGGCAGCTTGACGCGCGAGGGCCGGGCTTGCGCGACCTCAGCGCGCCGCGGCCGGCTTCGGCACGACCGGCTGGAAGCGCAGCGCCACGGCGATGCGGTTCCACTGGTTGATGGCGCCGATGGCAGCCGTCAAAAACACCGCCTCGTCCGCCGTGAAATGCTCGAGCACCTGCGCGTAGACGGCGTCCGGCGCGCATTCGGCGTTCATCACCGTCAGCGTCTCCGTCCAGGCCAGCGCCGCCATCTCGCGCGGCGAATAGAGGCCGGCTTCGCGCCACGCCGGCAGCAGGTCGATCTTGGTCTGCGGCACCCCGAGCTTGCGCGCCAGCGTCAGGTGATACTGGATGCAGAACGCGCAGCCGTTGATCTGCGAGGCGCGGATCTTGAGAAGTTCCGTAAGGGCCTTGTCGAGACCCGACGCATCGACGGCCGCACCGAGTGCTGTCAGCGCCGCGCGCACCGCCGGCGCTTTGGCCGCAAACTCCTCGTAGGAAACCCGCGCTCCGGTGCTCATGCAATCTCTCCAATCAATCAACGGCCGTCCGGCCTCACGACATTCACGTAAAGCCCGCAAACTGGCAGCGCCTGCCCTGCCCTCAGTTTGCCTTCCCGGAAGCCGTGCGCAGCACGGCTATCCGGGATCTTTCAGCGTAGATCCAATGCTCGCAGGAAAAGATGCCGGCTCTCGCTGCGCTCGGCCGGGAGCGCAAATATTGAGTGCCTTCCATGAGCCTAGAAGCCGCGCTCCGGTCGCAGCCGAAACGCGTCAAGCCCAGGGCCGCGCCGCAGCAGCCTTCTCTTCGTACGCCGCGATCGACTTCTCTTCCTTCATCGTGAGCCCGATGTTGTCGAGGCCCTCGATCAGGCAGCGCTTGCGGAACGGGTCCATCTCGAATGTGATGCAGCCGCCGTCGGGCCCGCGGATTTCCTGCGCTTCGAGATCGACGGTCAGCGTCGCGTTGGCGCCGCGGCTCGCGTCGTCCATCAGCTTTTCGAGTTCCTCAGGCTTCACCTTGATCGGCAGGATGCCGTTCTGGAAGCAGTTGTTGTAGAAAATGTCGGCGAAGGACGTCGAGATCACGCAGCGGATGCCGAAGTCGAGCAACGCCCACGGCGCGTGCTCGCGCGACGACCCGCAGCCGAAGTTCTCACCCGCGACCAGGATCTCCGCCTTCCGGTAGGCCGGCTTGTTCAGCACGAAGTCCGGGCGCTCCTCGCCGTTGTCGTCGTAGCGCAGCTCGCTGAAGAGGTGCTTGCCGAGGCCCGTGCGTTTGATCGTCTTGAGGAACTGCTTCGGGATGATGGCGTCCGTATCGATGTTGATCATCGGCAGGGGGGCGGCGACGCCGGTCAGCTTGGTGAACTTCTGCATTGCTCTTCTCCCTGCGCGGGCTCAGGCCCGCAATCCATCCGCAAGCGCGCGGAAATAGCCTTCGGCCTCCAGAAGCCGCTCGATACGTTGCGCGTCCGCGGCCTTGACCGTCAAGCGCACCGGCTCTTTGCCGGCGATGCCTTCGAGCCGCCTTTTAACGCCAGCGAGTTTGCGCCCGTCAAGGTGATCCTCTAGAGCGGCGACGATGTCTTCCACGTAACCGGCAATGCGACCGAGCTCACGGACGGCCTCCCGCTCGGCGCTCGCGTTGGGGGCTTTTTCCAGTTTCGCGAAGGCCGCCGCGGCCCGGGAAAGAGTGGCGGCGATCTCTTCCGCGAACCGCGCGACCTTCTCCCGCCGCTCCGTCTCGAGTTTCAAGAGGCTTTCGCGCCAGCGCGCGATGGACTCCGACAGTCCCAGGAGCTTGATCGTGTAGTCGAGGAAAGGCATCGCGCTGCGCGTTCGAAACAATGGCCGCAAGACGAGAGTAGGGGCCGTTGCGGCGGCGGGGATAACGCGCTGACGGCCTACTTGATGGTCGGATCGGTGAAGCACTGCCGCATCAGCTCGCACCGCCGGGAGCCGGAGAAGTGCATGCTGTCGCCCTTGGCGGGCGCAATGAACTTGCAGACCTCTTCGAGGCCGTCGGCGGTCAGCCAGCCCTGCCGGCGCCCGCGCTGCACGGCGAAGCAGTCGGCCGTCTCTTCGTCGGGCCCACGGAACTGGTGGCCGCACTCGTGCGCGTGGATCCAGAGCTTGACCGGCGTCGACACCCGGTCGAGGAGCTTCGGATTGAGGATCACGAAGCCCGGATAGGCCGCGCCATAATCGTCGAGCTGATTGTCGAGCACCGTCGGGCGCTTGCCGCACATCACCTTGCGCCCGTCGAGCTTCAGGTCGCTCCAGGGCACGATGCTCGCGCCCTTGCCGACCTGGGCGACGTACTCTTCCGGGTTGGGGCCGGCTTTCGCCGGTGTCGACAGCACCAGCGCCGCGCACAGAAGCCCGCCCGTAAGTCGTTGCTTGAGCAACTTCATCCCCTCGTCCCGCGCTGCCTGCGGTGCCACCGGCATCCACCTTCGCCCGGCAACCCGCAGATTTCAACCCTCGGCCGCCGCCCCGGCAGCCTGCCGCACGCTCCGCGTGCCCGTTGGGAGCCATGCAATCAGGCAAATCTCAAGTTTCGGTTGCCGCCGCCTCGATGGCCTCCATGTCCGCGTCCGATAGGCCGAAATGATGGCCGATCTCATGCACCAGGACATGGGTGACGAGGTGTCCGAGCGTCTCTTCGCTGCCCGCCCAGTAGTCGAGCATGGGCCGACGGTAAAGGAACACCATGTCGGGCGTCCGCACCACGTCCGACACGCTTTTCTTGTCGAGGCTGACGCCGTTATAGAGGCCAAGGAGATCGAACGGGCTCTCGATCCCCATGGTGTCGAGGACTTCGTCCGTCGGGAAATCCTCGACCCGGATGACGACATCCTGCGCCAGCGCCCGGAACTCTTCCGGCAGCCGCTCCCAGGCCTCCGCCGCGAGGGTCTCGAACACCGCGAGGTCGGGCGCCTTGAGCGGCCCCCATTCAGGGTCGGCGGACATCGCGATCCTCTCCGGCCGGCGGCCTCAGGCCACCTTCTCCATCGTCTCCGGCTCAATATGGGCGGTCACCTGGCGCACGCCAACGACGGCACGGAGCGCGAACTCGACGAGTTGCGCCGTGCGCGCCGGCACGCCGGCAAGGCGCAGGTCGACGCTCAATTCGCGCCCGTCCCCGTCCTCGCGGGAGGCGTGCACGCGCAGGGGCACGGCGCCGAGCTTGGCGACGGGCTCGATCAGGCGCGGCAGAAGCTGCGGATCGGCCGGGGCGGAGACGAGGAAGTAGGCACGGACGGTCGGGGCGCCGGGCGTCTGGCCGGCGACATGGGTCTGGCTCATGGGAAGGCGAAGTCCTGGAGGAGAGTGCAACGATCAATGCATGCGCGACGGCAGAACGCCCGGAGCCCTCAGGCCACCGGGGAGATAATTCGCGCAATGATGATGCTGCATGCGTTCGCCATGAGCGGCACGATAGGGCAGTTCCGGGTGGCGCTCAAGACAATTGCGGCCGGGCTACTCCGCGGCGTCGGCCCGCACCGACGCGAGCCGCTCCGCCAGCGATGGCCGCGTGCCGGGCTGGGCGTCGCTGCGCCGGACGGGCTTCGGAAGGCTGTCTGCTGCCGTCTTGTTGATGTTGAGCCCCCGCGTGTCGATCACCTTGGGATCGGTGGGAGCAGGCGCCGACGGGCGGTGAGGATGTGGCCGCGCCTGGTCGAGACGTTCTCGATCGGCCGAAAGCTTGATGGCGGCGAGTTCCAGCTCGATGTCGTCGAGCATATTGCCGACGAGGCGACGGTCGTCAGAACCAGGGCTCATGGCGCTTACTCTTACGCGGTACACGTTTGAACAGCATACCGCGAAGACCTGGGCCGCACCAAGGCCCATTCGGTAAGAAGTCGGTGATGTGCCGAATTAGGGTTTCCGGCCGATCAGGATCGCCTCGTCGAGCGTGAACCAGAGCTGGCCCTCCTGCTCGCGCGGCTTGAGGAACGCGGTCAGCGCCGGCGATCCCTTCGTCAGCATGTCGTGGAGGCGGGCGATCGTCGGCTCGTCGCAGCCGAGCCGCCGCGCCCACGGATCGAATTCCATGTCCTTCGGAATGCGCTCCATGTGCGTCACCGTCAGCCCATGTGCGGACATGAGATCGGCCCACTCGCCCATGCCGAGGCAGCGTGCGTGGCTCGGGTCGCGCAGCTTCTCGAACGCGTTGTACGTTGCGGCCGCCTCCTTGAGGTCGGCCTCGGAAAATCCGGGCGTCGATTGCGTGTCCGGCGCGATGTTGTCGATCAGCGCGAACGTTCCGCCGGGCGCCAGCACGCGCACGACCTCCGCGACGAAGGTCGCCGGGTGCGGGAAGTGATGCGGCGCGATGCGGCTCGTCACGAGATCGAAGGCGGCGTCCGCGAACGGCAGCGCCTCGGCATCGGCCTCCGCCGTCTCCATGTTGGCGAGGCCCTTGTCGCGCGCGAGCTTGGCGGCTTCGGCCAGCATCTCCTGCGTGATGTCGCTGGCGATCACGTGCGAGACATGCGGTGCGAACGCCGCCGCCGTATGTCCCGCGCCCGTCGCGATGTCGAGCGCCCGCCAGGCCTTCTGCGGCTTCACGAGCTCGACGACCCGCTGCAGGCTTGCGCCCTTGGCGTGCACGCGAGACGTGGCATAGGCCGCCGCGTGCGCCCCGAACTGCTTCTGCACCAGCTCCTTGGGCATCGAGCCGTCCTCCGATTTGCAGGGCAAAGGCGTGAGCGCGCGCAGCCCGGCGTCAGCCGAGCGTCCGCGTATCCACGAAGTGCCCGGCGATCGCCGCCGCCGCCGCCATGCGCGGCGATACGAGATGCGTGCGCCCGCGATACCCCTGCCGGCCCTCGAAGTTGCGGTTCGAGGTCGAGGCGCAGCGCTGCCCCGGCTTGAGCTGGTCGGGGTTCATGCCGAGGCACATCGAGCAGCCGGGCTCCCGCCACTCGAAGCCCGACGCGAGGAAGATCTTGTCGAGCCCCTCCGCCTCCGCCTGCTCTTTCACGAGCCCCGAGCCCGGCACGATCATGGCGTAGGCGAGCCGGTCCGAAACCTTCTTGCCCTCGACCACCTTCGCCACTTCGCGCAAATCTTCGATGCGCCCGTTCGTGCACGAGCCGATCCACACAACGTCGAGCGGGATGTCCTGGATCTTGGTGCCTGCGGTGAGCCCCATGTACTCCAGGGCGCGCAGCGTCTTGGCGCGCTTGCCCTCGTCATGGATCTTGTCTGGATCGGGCACGCTGCCGTCGATGGTCGCGACGTCTTCCGGGCTCGTGCCCCACGTCACGATCGGCGGCAGGTTTGCGGCATCGAGCGTGATGACGCTGTCGAAATGCGCGCCGTCGTCCGTGCGCAGCGTCTCCCAGTACTTCATGGCTATGTCCCAGGCGGCGCCCTTGGGGGATTTTGGCCGGCCCTTGAGGTAGGCGAACGTCAGCTCGTCCGGCGCCACCATGCCGGCGCGCGCGCCGCCTTCGATCGACATGTTGCACACCGTCATGCGGCCTTCCATGGAGAGGCCGCGGATCGCTTCGCCGTCGTACTCGATGACGTGACCGGTGCCGCCGGCCGTGCCGATCTTGCCGATGATCGCGAGGATGATGTCCTTGGCGCCGACGCCCTTCGGCGGCGTGCCGTTGACGGTGACGCGCATGTTCTTGGCTTTCTTCTGCGTCAGCGTCTGCGTGGCGAGCACGTGCTCCACCTCGCTGGTGCCGATGCCGTGCGCCAGCGCGCCGAAGGCGCCATGGGTCGACGTATGGCTGTCGCCGCACACGATCGTCGTGCCCGGCAGCGTGAAGCCCTGCTCCGGCCCGATGACGTGCACGATGCCCTGCCGCACATCGAGCTCGTTGTAGTACTCGATGCCGAACTCGGCGGCGTTCTTGGCGAGCGTCTCGACCTGGATGCGGCTTTCCTCGTCGGCGATCCCCTTCCGGCGGTCCGACGTCGGCACGTTATGGTCGACGACGGCGAGCGTCTTGCCCGGCGCGCGCACCTTGCGTCCCGTCATGCGCAGGCCCTCGAACGCCTGCGGGCTCGTCACCTCGTGCACGAGATGCCGGTCAATGTAGAGAATGCACGTGCCGTCGTCCTGGCGCGCGACGACGTGGTCGTCGAAGATCTTGTCGTACAGGGTTTTTGCTTGAGTGTTGGCCATCGCGGGCAGGCTCCAATAAGCGTTCCGCGGTTGTAATAGCGATCCTGTGGCGCGCCGCCAACCCCGCGGCCAAAAAGAAAGCCGGGCGCGAAGCCCGGCTTGAAAGTCGTTAGTCCACCCCGGAGGGCGGTTGAAGGCGTCGAAGGGAGGTAGAAGCCTTCAGTAGCTGTCCGTCACAGCTGCAGCGATTATCATCGGTATGTGCCCACGCTGGGTATGGGGGCGGGGGCATGTGAGCCATGCGCCCTTGCATGGCTGAAGCAAGCCGCGCTTTGCCGGAGCAATCGGCTCAGTATTTCCACTGCCGGGCTTTCGAGACCATGAAGTCGCGGAACACCTGCACCTTCTTCGCCGTCTTCAGCTCTTCCGGATAGACGAAATAGATTTGGATGTTCGGCAGCTCGGCTTCGCGCAGCACCGGCACGAGTTCGCTCTCCTCCTCGGTCATGTAGTCGGGAATGAGCCCGACGCCGATGCCTGCGAGGATGGCGTACTTCATGGCGATGACGCTGTTGGCCGCGAACGCCGGCTTACGCGGCGGCTTGCCGTCGAGCCCCGCCGTTTCGAGCGCGCGCACGGCAGAAAGATGCGCCGCCGGCGTACCGCTGTAGGAGATGATCGGGTGCCCGTCGAGCGCCTCGATCGACTGCGGCGCCCCGTAACGGCGCACGTACTGCGTCGAGGCATAGGCATGGATCTTCATGTTGAACAGCGGCCGCCGGATCAGGTCGCTCTGCTGCGGCTCGCTGGTCCAGATGGCGACGTCCGCCGCGCGCATGGCGATGGCGATCTGCTCGTCGGAGAGGATCAGTTCGACGCGGATGTCGGGATAGAGTTCGAGGAATTCGCGCAGCCGCTGCGTCACCCAGACGGTGCCGAGCCCGATCGGCGCCGTCACGCGCAGGTCGCCCGTGGGCTTCGTCGTCGTATCGGTGAGCAGCGTCTCGGCCGTCGAAAGCTTGCCCATGATCTCGCTGGCGGTCGAGAACAGCATCTCGCCCTGTTCCGTCAGCACCAGCCCGCGCGCGTGCCGATGGAACAGCGAGACCTTCAGCTCTTTCTCCAGCGCCGAGACCTGCCGGCTCACGGCCGACTGGCTCATGCGCAGGGCTTCACCCGCGTGCGTGAAGCTGCCTGCCTCGGCGGCGGCGTGAAATATTCTTAGCTTGTCCCAGTCCATGTCTCGTCAGCTTGCGAAGGTGCTTCAGGGGTGCATCACTCTGCAGCCTTCGCTGCGGTCTCGACCTTGGCGAGGTAGCGCTCGGCTTCCAGCGCCGCCATGCAGCCCATACCGGCGGCGGTGACGGCCTGGCGGAATACCTCGTCTTTGACGTCGCCCGCGGCGAACACGCCGGGGATTTCGGTGGCCGTCGAGTCGGGCGCCGTGATCAGGTAGCCCGAGGGGTTGGTCTTGAGCTGGCCCTTGAACAGCTCCGTCGCGGGCGCGTGCCCGATGGCGACGAAAATGCCGTCGACGGCGATATCCTGCGTCTTGCCCGTCTCGATGTTCTTGAGCCGCGCGCCGGTCACCGTGCGCGGCGGCCCGTCCTTGCCCATCACCTCTTCCAGCGTCGAATCCCAGATCACCTCGACCTTGGGGTTCGAGAACAGCCGGTCCTGCATGATCTTCTCGGCCCGGAAGCTGTCGCGGCGGTGCACGACCGTGACCTTGCTCGCGAAGTTGGTGAGGAACAGGGCTTCCTCGACTGCCGTATTGCCGCCGCCGACCACCGCCACGGACTTGCCCTTGTAGAAGAAGCCGTCGCACGTGGCACAGGCGGAGACGCCGTAGCCCTTGAAAGCCTCTTCCGACGGCAGCCCCAGCCAGCGCGCCTGTGCCCCCGTGCAGATGATCAGCACGTCGCAGGTGTAGACGTCGCCGGAATCGCCCTCGAGCCGGAACGGGCGGCGCGACAGCTCGGCCTTGACGATCTGGTCCATCACGAACTGCGTGCCGACGTGCTCGGCCTGGGCCTGCATCTGCTCCATGAGCCAGGGCCCCTGGATCGCGTTGGCGAAGCCCGGAAAGTTCTCGACGTCGGTCGTGATGGTCATCTGCCCGCCCGGCTGCGGGCCCTGGATGACCACGGGTTTGAGCATGGCCCGGGCTGCATAGATCGCGGCGGTGTATCCGGCGGGTCCGGAACCCAGAATGATGACTTTGTGGTGCTTGACGGTCATTGGCTCTGCTGTGGTTGCATAGCGGAGGGGGCGCGCAACGAACGAACAGCGAACGGGCGCCTGAGCACCCATCTATAAAGACCCTGCCATGCCTGCGGTCAATGCATAGCTCGCAGAGGCGTGAACAGAAAGGCAAAGGTCACGATCAAATCAATTTGAGCGCCCTGAAGCTCGCGTGCCCCAGCCGGCCGACCACGATGTGATCGTGCACCGTGATCCCGAGCGGCCTTGCAGCAGCAACGATGAGTGCGGTCATGTCGATGTCGGCCCGGGAGGGGGTGGGATCTCCGGAAGGATGGTTATGCACCAGGATGATCGCGCTCGAGGCATGCTCGAGAGCCCGCTTGACAACCTCCCGGACGTAGACCGGCGTGTGATCCACGGTCCCTTTTTGCTGGATTTCATCGGCGATCAGCCGGTTCTTCTTATCCAGAAATAGAATGCGGAACTGTTCCTGCATGTCGTAGGCCATGCTGGCGCGGCAGTAGTCGAGCACGACATTCCAGGTCGACAGCACGGGCTTGTGCATCACCCCTTCGCGCATCAGCCGCAGACCCGCCGCCCGCATCACCTTGAGCTGCGTCACTGCGGCATCGCCGACGCCGTCGATTTCCTTGAGGCGCTCGGGCGGCGCGTTGAGCACGTCCGCGAAGCTGCCGAACCGGGCGAGCAGCGCCTTGGCGATGGGCTTCGTGTCCTGCCGCGGCAGGGCAGGAAACAGCGCGAGCTCCAACAGCTCGTAGTCGGCAAACACGTCCGGCCCCGCCGCCGCGAACCGCTTGCGCACCCGCTCGCGATGTCCGCTGTGCGGGCTCGGCACCGAGGCTTTGTCCTGACCGGTATCGAGCCGGGGCGCCGCAGGTAAGGCGACTGGCAGCTCCAGATTGAAGCCCTTGTCCTTGAGACCCCGGCGCGCCATGCCGCAAACTCGTCAACGAAGAAATAACAGCGAGGCAATAAGAGAGAACGCGCACCCCAAACGGGTGCGCGGCAGGTCACATCTGGTACGGCGGCTTGTGCTGGCCGGCGGGCGAGTAGGTGAACACTTCGCACCCCGTCTCCGTCACGCCGACGGTGTGCTCGAACTGCGCCGACAGCTCCCGGTCGCGCGTCACCGCCGTCCATCCGTCCGGCAGGATCTTCACGTGCGGCTTGCCGAGGTTGATCATCGGCTCGATCGTGAACAGCATGCCGGGCTCCAGCACCACCCCATCGCCGGGCTCGCCGTAGTGCAGGATGTTGGGCCGGTCGTGGAACAGGCGGCCGAGGCCGTGGCCGCAGAAATCGCGCACCACGCTGCAGCGCTCCTTCTCGGCGAAGATCTGGATCGCAGCGCCGATGTGCCCCGTGGTATTGCCCGGTTTTACAGCTGCAATGCCACGCATCAGCGCCTCGTAAGTCACCTCGATCAGCCGCTCCGCGCGCCGCGACACGGCCCCGACCGCGAACATGCGGCTCGTGTCCCCGTGCCACCCGTCATGGATCAGCGTGACGTCGATGTTGACGATGTCGCCGTCCTTGAGCGGCTTCGGCCCCGGGATGCCATGGCACACGACGTGGTTCACCGAGGTGCAGATCGACTTCGGGAAGCCCCGGTAGTTGAGGGGCGCCGGGATGGCGTCGTGCGCGATGGCGAAGTCGGTCGCGAGCTCGTCCAGGAATTCGGTGGTCACGCCAGGCTTGATGTGCGGCGTGAGCATATCGAGGGCGGCGGCGGCGAGCTGTCCGGCCTTCCGCATCCCCTCGAAGGCATCCTTGCCGTGGATGCGGATCTTGGTGTCGCGGGTCTGCCGGGTGATGTCGAGGTTCTGCATGGGGTCCTGGCGTTGGCGGCGCCCTGGGGCGCGCAAGGCGATGCGTTGGCAAGAGTCTAGTGGAAATGTGCCGCCCGCGCAAAGCGCCGGGGCAATGGTCTGGCCCGCGCCCCGGGGGCAGCTCCGTCCGACACCGACCCTGCATCGGCGCGCTGTGTCCGCTCGATGCGATCGCGGAGGCGGACGCAGGCAGCGGCGCCGGTCTCCTCCATCGCGTGATCCGCGCGCCGGCAGGTGAGGCGCGCAGCGAGGGGTCGAAGAGAAGGGCGGCGGCACGGGGTGCGGTCTCCGAACGCGGTGGCACCCCGTCAGTCGAAGGATGCGAGACCGCGTGCGCGCCACGCGAAGAGACGCGCGCGAAGGATGCCGTGCTGTGCGTCTCTCATCGGGACGCAAGGCGCGCGGAGATCGTCGCGCCGGCGCTGCGCATGGCACGCGCCACACCAGCAGCGCGCGCGATGATGCACTCGAAAAGCAGTGCGCGAGTGTGCGCGACGAATAGAAAAAAGCGAATCACGCGCGGGATTTGCGCCGTCGAATGCACGCGAGGAAGCGTCGTTCCACGTCTTTGGAGCGAAAAATCGGGTTTAAAATCCGTAAAAACGCCAAAAACTGTTGAATGCGTGCAACACTTTCGCTTTGCAGGGCCAAAATCGTATTGCGGTTTCTACAATTACTATCAACAAACTGCGCGAAATTGCTCACTATGACGGTGTTCGAAATGATTCGAACTATCTAGAGAGAGAGGGACAAACCCATGGCTAAAGCAGCTACGAAAGTGAAGGCGAAGGCGAAGGCGAAGAAGCCGGCGGCTAAGAAGCCCGCCAAGAAGGCCGCGAAGCGCCGCTAACGGAAAAGGGTCAAGGCTCGGCGCCAGCCCCGGTTGGGCACCAGGGCAGAGCAGCGAGCCAAGACCCCATCCGATCGCTTCAGACGAGAGAGCCGGAGCCGCATGCGGTTTCCGGCTTTCTCTTTTTTTGCGTGCAGGACGGCCCCGCGAATTAAGCTCCGCTTACGCCCAACGAGAGTCTATACAATTCGAATTCCATACTCGGCTATTTATGGCCGCCGCCGCCCGCGCCTTTCTAACCCGAAAAGAGCGCCGCGCCGAATCTCAGCTCCACATCCCGTGTGAAAGTCGCGAAGCGCCGCCCAGGAATGCATTCCTGGAAGACGTGCGTCAGCACAGCTGTCGAACTCGGTCGAAGCGTCGCGATCAATGGCACACTTGCGTGGATGCCCGCCTTCGCGGGCATGACGGATGTGGTGCACGACGCGTCGCCCATCCTCAACGTCACCCCCGCGAAGGCGGGGGTCCACGCCAGTCCGAGGTCGCGCGTCTTGGGTCGAATTCGCTCCGCCTTGTTGCCCAGCCCGCGCGCGAATGACTTAGCCAGCGTCGACCGGCCCCGCCCCATCACTCCGGGAAATGGCAAACGGCCTCGATGTTGTGCCCGTCGGGATCGAGCACGAAGGCGCCGTAGTAGTTGTCGTGGTAGTGCGGCCGCAGGCCGGGTGCGCCGTTGTCCTTGCCGCCGGCCGCCAGCGCTTCCTTGTAGAAGGCATTCACCGCAGCCCGCGTCTTGGCCGTGAAGGCAAAGTGCACCCGCCCCTTCAGGGGCGTGCCGCCGCCGATCCAGAACTCCGGCTTGCCCTTGGCGCCGAAGCCTGCGTGGTTCTCCCCGCCCGTCTCGGGCGAGGAGACCTCCATCTCGAGGCCGTAGCCCAAGGGCTTCAGCGCGCGCATGTAGAAGCCCTTCGACTTCTGATAGTCCGAAACCGGGATGCCGACATGATCGAGCACGCGGGAAACTCCTTCGCTACGTAGGCAGGTGCTGCGGCCAGCTTGTCGCACCCCGATGCAATCGACAAGGGCGAACAGCGCGGAAAGCAAAAGAGGCGGCCCTGGGACCGCCCCTCGCATCACGGGAAAGCTGGCTCCAGCTCAGACGCGCCGCTCGACCATCTTCTTTTTCAGTTCGGCGATGGCCTTGGCGGGGTTCAGCCCCTTCGGGCACGTCTTGGTGCAGTTCAGGATCGTGTGGCAGCGATAGATGCGGAACGGGTCCTCGAGGTTGTCGAGACGCTCGCCGGTTGCTTCGTCGCGGCTATCGATCACCCAGCGCTGGGCCTGCAGCAGCGCCGCCGGGCCGAGGTAGCGATCCTGGTTCCACCAGTAGCTCGGGCACGACGTCGAGCAGCACGCGCACAGGATGCACTCGTAGAGGCCGTCGAGCTTCTCGCGGTCCTCCCGGCTCTGGCGCCACTCCTTCGGCGGCGTCGGCGACGTCGTTTTCAGCCACGGCTCGATCGACTGCAGCTGCGCGTAGAAGTGCTTCATGTCCGGCACGAGATCCTTCACCACCTGCATGTGCGGCAGCGGGTAGATCTTTACGGCGCCCTTCACGTCGTCGATCGCCTTGAGGCAGGCGAGCGTGTTCTTGCCGTCGATGTTCATCGAGCACGAGCCGCAGATGCCCTCGCGGCAGGAGCGCCGGAAAGTCAGCGTCGGGTCGATCTCGTTCTTGATCTTGATGATGGCGTCGAGCACCATCGGCCCGCAGGTCTTGCGCTCCACCCAGTAGGTGTCGATGCGCGGGTTCTGCCCGTCTTCGGGGTTCCAGCGGTAGATGCGGAACTCCTTCCAGCCCGCTTTGCTGGCCGGCTTGTTCCAGGTCTTTCCGGTAACGACCTTGGACTTCTGGGGCAGCGAGAGTTGGACCATCGATCCGATATCCTTAGGGCGGTTCTAATCAGCGCCGGCCTTATTCCCGCAACCTGACGCCACAGTCAACGGCGACCCAACGCCGCCGACCTTCGGTCGGGTTAACGGTCTCCTAACCGAAGGCACGGGGCCGGTTGGGAAAATGCGGGCCGGCTCACACGAGCCACGTGGCGATCGATGGGAGCCTGCGCAAGGTCCTGCCGCCTCACGTCGCGGCTCCGGCGGGCGCGAGCCGCTCCAGGAAACCGCACAGGTCGTCTGTCATGTGGTGCACGTGGGGCGGCGGCGCCTGCCAGGCCCGGATCGCGTGCTGCACGGGATGGTCGTAGGTGGCGGCCGAGTGCACGAGCACCGTCGTCATGCCGAGCGCGTGCGGCGCCTCGAGGTTGTGCGGCATGTCCTCGAACATGGCCGACCGCCGCGCTTCGACGTCGTGGGCCTTGAGAAAGGCATCGTAGGCCGCCGCCGTAGGCTTCGGCACGTAGTCGGCCGCCGCGATGTCGAAGATGCCCTCGAACAGGTCGAGCACGCCGAGCTTGCCGGCCACGTTCTCCGCGTGCCGCACCGAACCGTTCGTGAAGATTAGCTTGCGGCCTGGCAGCGCCGCGATGGCCTGCCTGAGCTCGGGGTGCTCGGCCACCGGCGTCAGATCGATGTCGTGCACGTAGTCGAGGAACGCCTTGGGGTCCATGCCGTGCACCAGCATCATGCCGGCGAGCGTGGTGCCGAACTGCCGGTAGTAGCTCTTCTGCAGGTGCCGCGCGTACTCGAACGGCACGCCGAGGTAGCGCTGGATGTACTCGCCCATGCGCTGGTCCACCTGCGCGAACAGGTTGCATTCGGCGGGATAGAGCGTGTTGTCGAGGTCGAAGATCCATACGCGGGTCTCATCGAACCCGCGTGTCGCCCGTCCCGCATTCGTCTGTCCGGAAGGTGTGCCGTCGGCCATCGGTGCCGCTCCCGATTACGCGGACTTGCGCGCCTTCCGCTCGATCAGCGTGCCGACGCCGTGCTCCGTGAAGAGCTCGAGCAGCACGCAGTGCGGCACGCGTCCGTCGATGATCACGACGCCGTCGACGCCGGCCTCCACCACCTCGATGCAGCCCTCCACCTTCGGGATCATGCCGCCGGAGATCGTGCCGTCCTTCATCAGCGCCCGCGCCCGCTCGATCGTCAGATGCGGGATCAGCTTCTTGTTCTTGTCCAGCACACCCGCCACGTCCGTGAGCAGGAGCAGGCGCTTGGCCTTCATGCGGGCCGCGAGCGCGCTGGCGAAGGTGTCGCCGTTGATGTTCAGCGTCTCCCCCTCGCGGCTGATGGCGACGGGCGCGATGACCGGGATGTGCTCGGATTTCGAGATCAGGTCGACGATGTGCGGGTTCACCTCGATGGGGTCACCCACGTAGCCGATATCGACGGCCTTCATCAGGTTCGATTCCGGGTCCTGCATCTGCGTGATCCGGCGGGCGAACATCAGGTTGGCGTCCTTGCCCGACAGGCCCACCGCCTTGCCGCCCTGCTGGTTGATGGCCGTCACCAGGCTCTTGTTGATAAGCCCCGACAGCACCATCTCGGCCACCTCGACCGTCGGCTTGTCCGTAACCCTCAGCCCCTGCACGAATTCGCTCTTGATCTCCAGCCGCTTGAGCATCTCGCCGATCTGCGGGCCGCCGCCGTGCACGACGACGGGGTTCACGCCGGCGAGCTTCAGCATCACGATGTCCTTGGCGAAGGCGGCGGCGAGCGCCGGGTCCCCCATGGCGTGCCCGCCGTATTTCACGACGATCGTTTCGTTGTCGTAGCGCAGCATGTGCGGCAGCGCCTCGGACAGGATGCCCGCCTGCACGACCGGCGAAAGCGCGGAGAGGCCTTTGGGGGCGGAGTCGGCAGGGGCCGGGGCCGGGGCGTTGTCTTTGCTCATGCGTCGAAGACCCAAGGGAGGGCCGGCGGGCGGCACCTCGAGGTGGCAGTGCAATCGGCCGCTCTTATAGGGCGCGGTTCCGCCCGTGCCAACGCCGCGCAACGGAAAGAGCAGCTTCCCCGTCGCGAAGATCCTGCGCGCCATCAGGCCGCCGTCACTTGCTGGCATCAGGCGCGCAAATGCCGTCCTTCCCCCGCGTGTAAACGGGGCGCGCATGGGGTAGAGTCCTCTAGAGCCGATTTGCCAGTGAGGGCGGCAGCCCGCGCAACCTGCGCCGGGCCCGTTCTGGGAGCCAGGAATGCCGCAAGTCCTTGCGGACGAGCTGAGATCGATCCAGATGTCCCCGAACCTGGGCGAAAGCCTGGAGCGGGCGCATCGTTTTGCGCGTGAGCAGGCGCACCGCTTCGTCATGCTGGAGCATCTGCTTCTCGCACTGACGGAAGACCCGGAAGCCTCTCTCATCCTGCAGTCGGCCAACGTCGACCTGTCCCGGCTCGCAACGGACGTTTCCGGCTATCTCGGCCGCCTGCTGGACGACATGCGCAGCGACGGCTCGGTCGAACCCAAGCCCGATCCGGAGCTGTTGCGCGTGCTACAGGCGGCAGCGTCCGCGGCCCAGCAGTCGAAGCGCCGCCAGATCGACGGCTCCATCGTGCTCGCCGCCATTGTCGGTGACGGCAAGAGCCCGGCGGCCGGCCTCCTGAAAACCCACGGCATGACCTTCGAGCAGGCGATCCGCGCCCTGCAGCTCGCCAACACCAAGGCCCGCCTGAAGCCCATCGCCAAGGCCAGCAAGCCCGCGCCGGTCGAGCCGCTGCCGCCGCCCCGCGCACCCGAACCGGAGTTCGTACCCGTCCCGGACGTCCGCCCGCCGGAGCCGCAGCCGCTTCCGGAGCCCGTCGCGCCCGCGCCGCAGGCCGCAGTCCCCGTCGAGGAGGAGCCGCGTCCGCGCCGCGCCGGGCCCACGGTGCAGACAGCCGACGATATCCTTGCGGCGGCCCGCGCACGCATCCAGCGCCGTGCCGCCCAGCTCACCTTGCCGCCCGACGCGGCCCTGGAGGATCTGCACGCCCTGCCCTCGCCGCAGGACGATGTGTCGGACGCGATGCGCGAGCTGCTCGCCGCCTCTCCCGCGCGGCCGGCCCCCGAGCCGGCGCCCGCTCCCTCTCCCGCGCGCAATGGTTCGCATTCCCCGTTGGCCGCGAATATGGGGGGACCGGATCTGTCGCCGGCCCCGGAACCGCCGCGGCCGCGCCTCGTGCCTGCCCCCGACCCCCGCGCGGAGGCACTCTCACCACAACTTTCGGCACCCTATCCCGCAGAGGGGATGCGCAACGGCGCCGTGCCGTCGCCACCGCAGATGCATCCGCCGATGCATCAGGGTCCCCGGGCTGACCCGCCGCCGCCTTGGAACGGCGCGCCCGCACCGAGGGCCATGCCGCAGCAAGCCGGCCCGGCGTTGCGACAAGGGGCCGGCCCCGGTGGAGGCCCGGGTGGACCGCCCCAGCCCGTGACCATGGATCCGCGCCGCGTGCGCCGTGCCACGGCCCCGCTCGCGCCCTATCCGGCGCAGCCGGCGGCGCGCAAGCAGCGTCCGGCCGAGGAGCGCAGCCCTGTCGTCGAGACGATCCCGAAGCGCATGCGCATCGGTGCGACCTCGATGGCCGAGGTGAGCATCCCGCGCGAGCGCATCGACAGCCTCGTGCATGCCATTGCCGGCCGTGGCGGTGCCGATCCAAGCGAACCGGTCATGACGCGGGCGCTGACGGTACGTCTGCGCAGTCCCTCGGGCGATTTCTTCGTCGAGCCCGTGTCTTCCGAAACCCTATGGGTCGAGCAGACGCCGCACGCCGTCGATGCCGAGCCGCTGGTCTGGTCGTGGCACATCACGCCGCGCCAGGCGGGCCGCGAGAAGCTTGTGCTGCTCGTGTCCATGCGGTCCATGGGGCCGGCGGGCGCCAGCGAGGAGGCGGGGCTGCCCGATCGCGTGATCGACGTGAAGGTGCGCGGGCGTCCGTTCCGCGCCGTCATGCGCGGCATTCTGTGGATCGGCCTGCTCGCGCTCGCGGTGATGCTCGGCCGCGTCGGCGGCGAACTCGGCCCCATGCTGCTCAAGACCGTGCGCCAGCTCGTCGGCGTCTAGCTCGCCCGCGGAAGACAGTCAGCAAAGCGTCTGATCTTCGAACACGGGATCAACCCCTTCGATGCGTTCCCGGAAGCCGTGCGCAAGCACGGTTGTCCGGGACCTCGCAGCGTTCGGCTTTAGCAAGCGCTGCGCGCTTTCCAGGAGAGAAAGTGAGGGCCGCTTAAAGCGGCAGCTTCTCCAGCACTTCGATCATGAAGGCGGCCGCCTGCAATACGGCCACGCGCGCTCCGATCGTCGACTTGCGGAACTTCGAATTCAGCAGCGACAGCGCCGTCCGGTAACCCGGCTGCGACTTGGCGCGCGGATCGAGGTTCTGCAAGCGGTTCAGAAGGGCCGACCGCTCGTCTTCCATCTCGTCGGGGTTCTGCACTCTGGCTTTCTGGCTGGGCATGGGTCAGATCGCGTTCATTCACAAAGAGTTAGTGCTGCTCGACCTGTATCGGCGCAACCAGTCTACACCCGGAAGGTCCGACTTTAGGAGTGTGCTAACACTTTTGTCGGGGTCCGCTGTCTGAGGCACGTTTTCAATCGCTTTGAAATCAAGAGCTTGCCAACGATGTTTAGACCAAAGGACGACGACTAAGGACTGAGCAACCCCCCTCCGGCAATTATGGCACGACTTGGGCTTGCTGCTTCGTCGATACGAGGATTGCAGCTCAAAAAGGTTCGGGAGGACGAACGGTCCATGACAACGGCAAACTACGCTGCGGGCGAAAGGTCCGCACCTATGTCCGCCGAGGAACGCAAGGTTATCATTGCGTCATCCGCCGGCACCATCTTCGAGTGGTACGACTTCTATCTCTACGGCTCGCTCGCGGGCATCATCGGCGCGCAGTTTTTCAGCGCCTATCCGGAAGCCACGCGCAACATCTTCGCGCTCTTGGCCTTCGCCGCGGGCTTCCTGGTCCGTCCGTTCGGCGCGCTGGTGTTCGGCCGCCTCGGCGACCTCATCGGCCGCAAGTACACCTTCCTTATCACCATCCTGATCATGGGCCTGTCGACATTCTTCGTCGGCCTGCTGCCCAACTACGAGACCATCGGCATGATCGCGCCGATCACGCTCATCGCGCTGCGCATGGCCCAGGGCCTCGCGCTCGGCGGTGAGTACGGTGGCGCGGCGATCTACGTGGCTGAGCACGCCCCGCAGAACAAGCGTGGCTGGTACACGAGCTTCATCCAGACCACGGCGACGCTGGGCCTCTTGCTCTCGCTCGTTGTCATCATGTTCACGCAGATTTACGTGAACGCCAACTATCCCCAGCAGCAGGTGCTCGGCAAGGCCGTGTCCGCCTTCGACGCCTGGGGCTGGCGCGTACCCTTCATCGTCTCGATCCTGCTGCTCCTCATCTCGCTCTACATCCGGCTGCAGATGAACGAGTCGCCGGCGTTCCTGAAGATGAAGCAGGAAGGCTCGCAGTCGAAGGCGCCGCTGTCGGAAGCCTTCGGCCAGTGGCGTAACGCCAAGATCGCGCTACTCGCGCTTCTGGGCCTCACCGCCGGCCAGGCCGTCGTCTGGTACACGGGCCAGTTCTACGCGCTGTTTTATCTCCAGAGCATCCTGAAGGTCGACACGTTCACGGCGAACGTGCTGATCGCCTGGTCACTCATCATCGGCACGTGGGGCTTCCTGATCTTCGGCTCGCTCTCCGACAAGATCGGCCGCAAGCCGATCATCCTCGGCGGCTGCCTGATCGCGGCGCTCACCTACTTCCCGATCTTCCGCATGATCACGGCCACGGCGAACCCTGCCCTGTACGAGGCGCAGCAGAACACCAAGGTGATCGTGAAGGCGGACCCGGCGGACTGCTCCTTCCAGTTCAATCCGACGGGCACGGCGAAGTTCACCAACTCCTGCGACATCGCCAAGGCGACTCTCGCACGGAGCGCCGTGCAGTACACCTCCGAGACGCTGCCGGCAGGCGCCACGGCGCACGTTTCGGTCGGCGGCAAGGACTTCAACGCCAAGGATCCGAACTTCGCCAAGGACGTCGGTGCGGCCTTGACGGCGGCGGGCTATCCCGGCGCTGACAACAAGTCGGTCGTGAAGATCGCCATCGACCCGAAGGACGGCCTCGCCAACTTCGCCAAGATGTTCGACATCTTCACCCCGCAGAAGCTGACGCTCATCGGCCTCCTGACCATCCTCATCATCTACGTGACGATGGTGTACGGGCCGATCGCGGCGGCGCTCGTGGAACTGTTCCCGACACGCATCCGCTACTCGGGCCTCTCGCTGCCCTACCACATCGGCAACGGCTGGTTCGGCGGTCTCCTGCCGGCGACCTCCTTCGCCATGGTGGCGCAGACGGGCGACATCTACTACGGCCTCTGGTACCCGATCGTGGTGGCGCTGGGCACCTTCGTGATCGGCCTGCTGTTCGTGCCGGAAACCTACAAGCGCGACATCCACCAGATCTGATCGCGCCTCACATCGAGGGGAAACGGAGAGCCTCGCGCGATGCGCGAGGCTCTTTCGTATTTGGGGCGTCGACCAAGTTCAAACGCACCTCCAATCACGCCGCGAGGGACGGACGCCTAATTCCCTCTCCCCATGTAGCGCAGCGAAATGGGGAGAGGGTGGAGCCTGCCCCGGACTTGATCCGGGGGTGAGGGGCAGAACCACACTCGACTGTCGAGAAAGCCGCTGCCCCTCACCCCGACCCTCTCCCCGTAAACGGGGAGAGGGAGCAGGCGCTTAGCCGCTTGAGCGCAGCCAAGTTCTGCAATGCGCGCCCTCAATCCAGCGTGCGCCGAAAGCGCCGCACGGCGATGGTCATCGCCACCAGCATGAGGAACGCGAGCGCCAGGGTCTCGGCCACGAGATCCTGCATCGTCGCGCCCTTCAGCATGATGCCGCGCGTGATGCGGATGTAGTGCGTCAGCGGCAGCGCCTCGCCGATCCATTGCGCCCAGCGCGGCATCCCCGCGAACGGGAACATGAACCCCGACAAAAGGATGTTCGGCAGGAAAAACATGAACGACATCTGGATTGCCTGCAGCTGGTTCTCCGCGATGGTAGAGAACGTGTAGCCGATCGACAGGTTGGCCGCGATGAAGAGCGTGCTCAAGAGCGCGAGGAGGATCAGGCTTCCGGCGATCGGCACCTCGAACAGGACGAGCGCGAACACGACGATCAGCGCCGCCTGGATGAAGCCGATCAGGATGTAGGGCGCGATCTTGCCGAGCATGATCTCGAGCGGCTTGATCGGCATGGCGAGCAGGCTCTCCATGGTGCCGCGCTCGATCTCGCGCGTGACGGAGAGCGCCGTGAAGATCAGCATCGTCATGGTCAAGATGGTGCCGAGCAGGCCCGGCACGATGTTGAGGCTCGTCACGGCTGCCGGATTGTAGCGCCGGTGCTGCCGGATCTCGAACGCGGGCACCGATTGCACCGTTTCGGGGATCCCTCGGTCCCGCCCGAGCGCCGTCGAGATCACCCCCTCGAGCGCGCCGAGTGCCGTGCCGGCCGCAACGGGATCGCTCGCGTCGGCCACGACCAGCACCGCCGGCCTGTCGCCGCGCCGCACGCTGCGTTCGAACCCCGGCGGGATCTCGACGCCGAAGAGAACCGTGCCCGACCGCAGCCAATGATCCATCTCCGCTTCCGTCCGCGCCACGTGCGTCATGTGGAAGTAGGAGGTGTTGCTCAGCGCCGCGATGACGGAGCGCGTGAGATCGTTATCCTCGTAGACGAGCAGCGCCGTCGGCAGGTTGCGCGGCGTCGTGTTGATCGCGTAGCCGAACAGCAGAAGCTGCACCACCGGGATGAAGATCATGGTACCGAACGTGAGCCGGTCGCGCTTCAATTGCACGAATTCCTTCACGAGCATGGCCCAGGCACGCATCAATGCGCCCGAGCGCCAGCCCTGTGCCAAAGTACTCATTGGAAATTGTCCTTCGAGGCCGACATCAGGTCGATGAACACGTCTTCGAGCGACGGTGGCGTGCGCACCCAGGTCCACTTCGGTTCGCGGCCGTAGGGCGCGATGGCGGCTTCCAGCGCCTCCTCGTCGCGGCCCGCGACGTGCAGGCTCGCGCCGAACGGGGCGACCATGTCGACGCCCGGCGCCTTGGCGAGTTTTTCCGCCAGCTCGGCGACATCGGGGCCCGAGACCGTGTAGGTGACGAGCCGCGATTGCGCGATCACCTCCTGGATCGTCCCCTGCGCCAGCAGCGTGCCGTAGGCGATGTACGCGATCTCGTGGCAGCGCTCGGCCTCGTCCATGTAGTGGGTGGAGACGAGCACCGTCATGCCTTCGGCCGCGAGCTTGTGGATCTCGGCCCAGAATTCGCGCCGCGCCTTCGGGTCGACGCCGGCCGTGGGCTCGTCGAGCAGCAGGAGGCTCGGTTGCGGCAGGATGCAGGCGCCGAGCGCGAGCCGTTGCTTCCATCCGCCGGACAGTTCGCCCGCGAGCTGCTCTTCCCGGCCGTTGAGCCCCAGCCGCGTGATCGCCTCGCGCGCGCGTTGCTCCGGCGCGTCGAGCCCGTAGACGCGTGCCACGAACTCCAGGTTTTCGCGGATCGACAGGTCCTGGTACAGGCTGAATCGCTGCGTCATGTAGCCGACGCGACGCTTGATCGCGTCGCTGTTGGTGCGGATGTCGTAGCCGAGCGCCGTGCCCTTGCCGCTGTCCGGCGTCAACAGCCCGCACAGCATGCGCAGCGTCGTCGTCTTGCCCGAGCCGTTGGGGCCGAGAAAGCCGTAGATCTGCCCCTTCATCACGCGCATGGAGAGGTTTTTCACCACCACCTTGCCCGAGAAGGACTTGGTCAACCCCTCGACCTCGATGGCGACTTCAGCGGCGGGCATCGGCGACACTCTGTGCGGGCGGCAGCACGACCGAGACGGGCTGGCCGACGCGCAGCGCATCGGGTTTTTCCGGCAGCGCCTCGATACGGAACACGAGCAGCGCGCGCTCTTCCAGGCTGTAGATCACGGGCGGGGTGAATTCCGCCTGCGCCGAGATGAAGTTGATCCGCGCGGCCAGGCCCGGCGCGCAGCCATCACAGGTGACGGTGACGGCATCGCCGATCTTCAGCCCCGGCACGCGATCCTGCGGCACGAAGAACCGCACCCGCACGTTGCCCGGCGGCAGCAGCGACACGATCGGCCGTCCCGCCGGCACGAGTTCGCCCGTGCGGAAGTAGACCTCCTGCACCGCCCCCGTGACCGGGCTGTCGAGCTTGCGACGATCGAGCCGCGTCTTGGCCGAGTTGCGGCGCGCTTCTGCTGTCCGCAGCACGGCTTCCGCGTCGTCGAACGTCTTCTGCGAGCCGACCGCCCGCGTCAGAAGCTCCTTCGCACGCATGTAGGCGACCTGCGCGTTGGCGACGTTGGCCTCCGCCTCGGCCAGCGTCGCCTTCTGCAGGTCGGCATCGAGCGTGAAGATGGGATCGCCCGTCTTGATCTTGTCGCCCTCGCGCACGGCGAGCGTCTCGACGCGGCCGGTCTCGTCAGGCGCGACGAAAATCAGCTGCGATTCGATCCAGCCCTGCACGGTGCGGCCGGTATCGCCGCCGCGCGCACGCAGGTAGCCCCATGTGGCCACCGAGGCGATCGCGGCGAGCACCGCGATGAGAATGGGAACGCGGGCGCGCGTCATGGCTCAGGGCTCCTTCTGGGAAACGGGATGAGTGGGGGCGGTGATGAGGGCGAGGTGGGCCTTGAACAGGCCCGCGATGTCTATGGGATCGAGCTTCTGGAACAGCCCGTCCCACAGCAATGCGAGCAGCGCGGGCGCCATCACGAGCTGCGGAAATTGTTCGAGCGCACTCGGGCGCAGTTCGCCCCGCGCGATCCCGCGCGCGATCACCTTGCGCATGAAGGCGAGCCCGCGGCTGACGACCTCGCGATGATAGAAGGCGGCGATGTGGGGAAACCGCGGTCCCTCGGTCATGATCAGCCGCAGGATCAGCTTGCGGTCGGTGCCGAGCACCTCGGTGCGGAACAGCTCCAGGAACGCGGAAAGCACCAAAGGGGCCGGCACGTCCGGCGCCTCGCTCATCGCCGACAGCCGCTCGATCAGCGGCGAGGCGGCCGTGCGCACGATCTCCTCGAACAGCGCCGTCTTGTCGGTGAAATAGAGGTAGAGCGTGCCCTTCGCGACGCCGGCGCGCTGCGCCACGTCGTCGAGACGCGCCGCCTCGAAGCCATGCTCGGCAAACACGCCGAGCGCGGCCTTCAGGATCTCCTCCCGCCGCGCCGCCTGCTGCGCGGACCTTGCCTTGGCTGCACGAGGCACGATGACCTCCACACGGAACCGTGGGAGCCCGGCGAAATGCCCGCCAACGCTCCGTTTCGCTCTCATTCCCCTTGCAAGCCCACTCTTTCGCGTGCCGCAGAAAATGACTGACCAGTCAGTCATAGTCGATTAGGCCTCCCGGTGTCAAGCCAATGGGCACCGAGCCGTAACGGCGCCGGGGTTATGGCGTTTCCGCCCGATCCTGGTCAGCTCCAGGTCTGAGTGTCCCTCGGCAAGCCGGCCCGCAGGCGCACGCGAGGGGCTGGTCAGCACGGCACTCGTGGACGACGAAAGGCGCGGCCGATCTTCCCACCTGTCATCCCTGAATTTGCCGAAGGCAAATATCAGGGACCCAGGGGCGATCTCCGCAGATCCGCGAGCAGTGCGCCGTTGGTCTTAGAGCCCGCAGCGAAAAGCTGACCGGCAGCATCGCAATTCAAAGATCTGCAAAAACTCAAGCGCCCAGACTGTCATGTGCGGGTTGGTTTTGCGCGCCCGGCATTTCGTCGGTTGCAAAAAACGCTGCGACGGCCGCCCGCCGCCATGATCAATTCCGCGCGCAACGCGGACCACACGTCGTGCGCACCGCACTCAAGCCGACCCGCACTTCCAGTCCTTCACAAGACGCGCGCGCCGCAAGCCACAGGCAGCGCCAAAGCGGTGGCGGCGCCGTAGGACTGACACCTAACCTTTGTTAGGGTGCGTGCCATTGCGGGCTCGCGCGTCGGTGGCGCGCGGGAAAAGCGCGGCCGGTCACGGCGCGCACGAGCCACGGTGTTGGTGTCGTTTCAGGGGGCCACGCATGTCCGAAATCCCGTCATCCGGAAAACTTCTCGTCGACGATCCGGCACTTTGGCAGACCGAGTTCGCCAAGCGCCTCCAGGCCTACGAGGACCTGCTCGACGCCCAGCGCAAGAAGGAGAAGGAGTTCGAGGAGGAGAAGCGCCTCGCGCTCGACGCGCTGCGCAAGGCCTGCTTCGACGAGCTGCAGCAGCCGGAGGCGCAACTCTACGACGTCGCGCCGATCTACCCGGCCGACGTCGATGCCCTGCCGACCAAGCGCGCCGCCTACTCCGATCGCATGGCGGCGATGATGGCCAAGGTCGCCCTGCTGTCCTACGTCGCCTTCGAGGATTCCGCGCGCAAGGTGATCCTGGAAGGCATCCTCACCCGTGGCCAGGTCAAGCTCCTGCAGTCGATCGCCGTCGACGAGACGGAATGCATCGTCGCCGACACGACGAAATTCATCGTCGTCGCCTTCCGCGGCACCACCAGCCGCCAGGACGTACGCACGGACCTGCAGACGAAGTTGATCGTCGAGCGCGTCGAGATCGAGGGGCGCTCGGCGGACGTCACCGTGCACTACGGCTTCTATCTCGCGTATTCCAAGGTCGAGGACCAGATCAAGCAGCAGCTGCTCGCATCGGGCGACAAGCCGATCTTCCTCGCCGGCCATTCGCTCGGCGGCGCGCTGGCCCTGGTCGCATCGGCGGCTCTCGCGGCAGACGCGAAGCTCGGCGACCGCATCGCGGCCGTCTACACCTTCGGCGCCCCGCGTGTCGGCAAGGCCGATTTCGCCGACTACGTGAAGGCGCCGCACTACCGCATCGTCAACCAGGGCGACATCGTCCCGCTGCTGCCACCGAACTGGATTTTGGGTTACCGGCACACGGGCACGCCGCTGATCCTCAAGCCGGGCGCGACGAAGCCCATCCGCCGCCGCCCGTGGGGCAGTGCGTTCTACTACGCGTTCCTGAGCTTGCTCGCTTGGCCCTTCGCGCGCGGCCTCATCTTCCGCCGCCGCCACGACATGTACCAGTACGCGATCCGCCTCGAGAAGATCGCCCGCCACCGCGGCAAGTGGACATAAGGAGCCGCGGCTCGCGCTCTTACTTCGCAAATCCGCCGAGCACCATGTCGGGCGACGACGTGTTGTGCCGCGAGGGCGTGACGCGGCCGACCCACACGTCGGTTGCGGTCGCCCGCTTCAGCGCCATGATGCCGTCTTCGCGCCAGCCTCGCGCGCCCTTCTCGCGCACGGCCACGCGCGCCACGTCGTTGTTGAACTCCGTGATGTACATCGAGCGCACGGCGGCGAACGGCTTGCCCATCACAGGCTTGTCGAGCGTGACGTCGAGCACGTTGCGGTTCTGGTCGACGCTCGTGATCTTCACTTGCGCCGATCCGCCCTGCTCGAAGGTGAGCGTGAACGTACGCTGCTTGGGATCGAACGCGACTTCCTTGATCTTCACGATCGGCCGCCCTTCGACATCCACCGGCCCGATCAGGAACGAGGAGCCGAAGGCGGTCGGCGCCATGCCCGTGGGCGCTTTGGGCCGCGTGCGCCAGTAGCCGTCCTGCGGATAGAGGACGAGCACTTCCTCCCCGCCCATCGGCCGGATCATCCACACTTGCAGAAGATGCACGCCCTTTTCGACGCGGTCGCCGATGCGCACGGTGGTGTTGGCGGGCCGCCAGTAGGGCGTTGATAGTCGCAGCGCGACGACCCAGAGTTCGATGTCTTCGTAGATCGTGGTGCGGTGCGGCGGCGCGGTCGGGCCCGCCTGAGGATCGCCCGGCTGCTGGCAGCCTGTCCAGTCCGCCTCGAAGCTGTCGCGCACGAGGCTGCCGATGTAGGCCGGATGCGCCGCCTCGATGCGCAACTTGCGCACTTCGGGCGAGGCAAAGTTGAGCGTGACGTT
>RXJK01000392.1 GCA_003963125.1 Hyphomicrobiales bacterium | reverse complement strand
TTCGTGGCCCTGCAGGATGCCGAGCAACCGACCATCGGGCGTGTATCTCAGAGCCGGTCCCCCGGTCGAGGTGATCGCAAGCGACTGCCCGTCCGGCGCGAATACGATTTCGAGGAATTGACCGACCTTCAGGTCAATCATGCGGATGAGCTTGCCGTCGCCGTCCCAGAATCGGAGGACCGACAATGATGTCGTTACGATACGCTGACCGTCGGGCGAGAACGCAAGCGCTCCAATCCTGTAGTCGTGATCGAGTTTCGCGACCGCCTCGCCGCGCGCCGTCCACAGCCGCGCCCCGTCCTCACCGCCCGTGAGGATGCGCGTGCCGTCAGGTGAAAAGGCGATCTGATAACCGTGACCCGTGTGCCCTATCAACGTCCCGACTGGCTTGCAGTCCCACGTCCAGATGCGTGCCGTCATGTCGTGCGAAATGGTTGCGACGAAGCGACCATCTGGCGATACCGCCGCCTGCTCGATCAGCCCGTCGTGTCCGTGGCAGGACCCAACTGCAACCGGGGCGATCGACCAGATACGCACAGATCCGTCATCAGAATAACTCGCCACGTCGCGGCCATTCGGAAGGAAGAGGGCGCCACGTGCGCCGCCGTCGTGGCCGCCGAACTGCGCAACGAGGCGTCCTGACAGCTCGTACACGGCGACGGCTTTAGGTTCGCCGGTGGAGGCAACGATTAACCTTCCATCGGGTGAAAAGCGGCCGTCTTCTCCGCGGTACGTCTTCACCAGGCGTCCGTTGCTCGACCACAATTGCAGGATGCCGCTGGACGTCAGGGTTTCGTCCGGCGAAAGGATGGCGCTGGACGTTAGGATGTAGGCTCCATCCGGCGAAAACCAGGCTCTAACGAGTTCTCCCTCCATCCCACCGAAGCGCGTTATCTGCTGCCCATCGCGCGTCCAGAGCACAGCGAACCCGTCTTGTGACACCGTCACAAGTCGCTGGCTGTCCGGCGAGAAGCGTACGTCGAAGACAGGCCGGGTGTGTCCGCTGAGCGTCGCAAGCGGCAGGCCGTCGCGGGTCCACAGACGCACTGTCGTATCCGCCGACGCCGTTGCGACGAGAGTACCGTCCGGCGAAAAGTGCGCAACGTTGACACTTTCGGTGTGCCCAGCAAGCTCAGCAAGGGGCTTGCCGTCCATCTGCCATAGGCGGGCTGTCCCATCTTCAGACGCGGTGACGATGCGATCCGATGTCGGCGAAAATTGCGCAGTATGCAAACCAAGTGTATGGCCGGCGAGGACGGCAACGAGCGCGCCGTCGCGCGTCCATACACGAGCCGTCGCATCGCTGCTTGCGGACACCAAGTGGCGACCATCCGTCGTGAAGGCCAGGCTTCTGACCCAGCCCTTATGGCCGCTTATGTCCGCAATAGTCTTGCCGTCGGGCGACGCGAGGCGAATTCCGCCGGCCGCCGTTCCCGACGCGATCAACGCTCCGTCCGGCGATATGGCGGCAGCGTGAACCCCGCTCGAATGGATGATCGCTGCGCGCTCCCGCAACTGATGCCAAGCCGCATAGAGAGCCTGCTCGACTTGCACGACGTACGGCCAGTCGCGCCGGTTTGACGTGCCCGTGGTATCGGGCAATGCTTCGATGGCAATCTGCGCGGCCGCCGAGGCGTCGCCTCGCTCCAGCGCCTGCCTCGACTGTCGTGCCTGAAACAGCGACTGACTTTGCCGCGCCTCTCGCGTCTGCTCGATGGCGAGGGCTGCATTGCTACGCGCCACCTCGCGCTGCACAAGGGCGACGGCAGCTAAGGCGAACCCAGTCGCGGCGATTGCCGCAGTCCCCGCAAGCCAGTTGCGGATCCGGCGCCGGGCGCCTTGTCGGCTGGCCAGGATCAGGTCGCGATGCAACGCAGTGGGTTCCGGGGCTTCGCGCGGGCGCGTCGCAATCCATCGCTCGGCATCTTCCAACTCAGATCCCGATATGTTCAGCCCGCGCGTTCGGCCACGTTCATCCCAGCGACGTGCAAGTTCGCCAATCCGAGTGTGTTCCTTGATCCAGCCGAGATCAGTCTGCAAGGCGACCGCGAGCTTGTCGATCCCGGCTTCGAAAGCATCGGACGTATCCAAGAAAACAAAATTGATCGCTGCGATTGCTGCGGGGATTGAATAATCCGGCACGCGTTGGAGCACGACCGGCGCGAGCCGCTTGCCGAGCAAGCCAACCTGCTCGATCTCCCACGCACAGACCTTGGAGGTTATCGAATTCGGTGAGACGACAAAGACGACCGCATCGGCTGCGCGAATAAATCCGATCAATTCGCGCCGCCAATCCTCCAGGGCAGGTAAGTCCCGCGTGTCGATCTTACACTCAAGGCCACGAGCCTCAAGCGCCGCCACCAGAGATTGTGCAAACGATAGGTCTTGGCGCGAATAGGAAATGAAAACATTTAGTTTGGCAGTATATTTAGCCGCAGCTCGCAATTTTCTTCTCCCGGCATGCTATGCTAGCCATTTGGTCAGAACAATAGCCGCCTATTTCTTTCTTGCATCTATTATTCCGATAACTGCGTGCGCAGCAATGAACTCAAACAATTTTTTCCCCGTCATCTCCGGCGACCTGTATTTCGAGCAGATGGAGCCATCAGAAAACTCGAATTGCAATTTACCGATCATAAGCTTTGCTAGATCAATCAATCTAGCATCCAAAGAGTCCTTGGGAGTAATAAATCCCGGACTATTCATTGCGGCAAACTTTACCGCCTCGTAAACAAGATCATCCGTCGCTGCGTCGCGCCGCACTCCGCACTTGCCCAATTCGACATAAAGGAAATTTAGTTTCTGAACGTCGAGTGGCGGTGCTGCACTCGAAACGGTTGCGCCGCAAACAACGTTGACGGCGACTATCAAGGCGAAGAAAACGCCTGCATTTTGGCGCACAAGATAAGTCAACAACGGATGGAGCATGTCCCCTCTTAGATATTTGAAGCGGCTCAGCCTACGCCAAGACTGTGACGTTGCCGAGACAAAAATCTGCGCGGGACTACGTTCACGGCAAGGCAGTTCGCAGGAAAACCGGTTATGCGGCTCATCACCCGACTTGCGCATGATGGGCGGCCTCCGAAACTTTCTCCCACCCTCCCATAGAGCGGACAATCAGCGAGTAATCGCCAACCACTCCGGCCATGTCTCTTTCTGGCCCTGACCGGCCAGTACGACCACTTCCGCTCTCGGAGTAGAAGCAGCCGTGCTGCTGACGATGACCACGCGGGAGTCACTCTCAGTGACCCCGAGCAAACCTGATGAGTTCAGCATCTTGGCGTCTTCTGCCTTCCACATCGTGGTCAATGAGCCGGACCACATACTCTCTGACGGCAGAAGCACGGTCGATCTTCTCCGGTGCCGGCTGTCCGCGGAGCATCCTGCTGCCTTAGCAGCACAAGGCGGGGTTCGCGCCTGAGCCTGACGCGAGACGAGAAACCTTCAACGGTCTTTCGCAGTGTCTTTTACCGGTGCGTGCGGAAATCCCTAGCCGGTCCAGCCATTCTCTTCAGCGCGCATTCCTGCTGGCTGTGCGCAGGCTGGCGACATCGAGCTTGAGTGGTGCACTAGCAGCCCGGACTTTGCAGTACGCCTACGGCCTGGACGGCGGCAGCGCGCATACAACTTTGCTATTTCCTCAGTGTAGTTCTGGGGAGGGCGAAGGGGATAGCAGGGCCACAACTCCTAGACCACACGAACGTCTGAGGTACAAGAGTGTGCGGCAAACGGCGAAAAGTGTGCGGCACTATGGCCAACCAAGCGCTAAGTCATTGAAATAATGGCGCGAGCGACGGGACTTGAACCCGCGGCCTCCGGCGTGACAGGCCGGCGCTCTAACCAACTGAGCTACGCCCGCAATCCAAAAAGCGCGCCAGCCGTTCCGCCGGCGCGCTGTCACGGGGCACCGTTTAAGCGAGTGTGCCTCCGCCGTCAAGCCGCGTACGCCGGCTCAGGCATGAACCGGGACCGCGAAAGGGGGGGGGCGCCTGCAAAAGGTGCCGCGATCACGAACGGCGGCAGTCAAACAGACAGCGCCTCCCGCATGCCAGCCGGTCCGGCAAAGACCAAGACTGGCACGGCGCAGCGAAACGAATCAGTGCAAATTTTAACAATGGCGCAGTGTCAATATGGAAAAGGAAAACGAATCATACTGGAATCAATAACGGAGGCGCAGCGCGAGAATTCTGCAACGATCGAGCAAGCTCCCCGCCGAGGCGAACCCGTGGTTCGGGTGGCGGTGATCCGCAACGAACTCGATGCGGATGATCAGGCCTCGGCACGCATCGCATCGAAATGCCCGGTTTCACGAGGATTCTGGCGCCCACCGCGACATCCAAGGGCATCGGAAAGTGCGCGCGTAATATAAAGTGGGCCCATATTATCGATATCGTGCGTTAAGTATTGGTTGCCGTGGTGCATTTCGTGGCACTTCAGCAACTATACCATCCGTTCCTCCCCCGAAGCTTGCGCAATGAATTGCAAGCGGGGGATTCGTGGACTACCTCTTGGGTTGCCTGTCACCGAGTCGTGAGGCGTGGATCCGAAAGGGTTCGAAGAGATTATCGACCGTTGCGTTTTCGTCTGACGAGACGCTTGTGCGGTTGAAGTGTCGGCAGGAAGCAACCCGGTGCTCTGGAAGCGCCACCCTGCTTCCGCAGCGTACTGCGTCCCCCAGTAAAGCGTGAGTGTAACCGCGTCCGGTTCTCGGCGAATCGCGCCTCTGCGCGCGTCGTGGTCCGGGCGTGGGCGAAACCGGGCCTGCGCGTACTGCGTCCTGCATCAATGCAATTAGCACTGGAGATGGAAATGAACGGGGCAATGATGAGTGCGACCAGTCGCCTTGCCATGGCATCCGCGGTCGGGATTTTGCTGAGCCTGGGCTCTGCGAAGGCTGCTGACCTCGGTGGCAACTGCTGCGCGGATCTGGAAGAGCGCGTGGCTGAGCTCGAAGCGACGACCGTC
>RXJK01000351.1:17527-27341 GCA_003963125.1 Hyphomicrobiales bacterium | reverse complement strand
CCCGCTTCAGCAACGAGACCCCCGCCAATGGGACCTCGCCCTATGCTGAACCGGACAGCCGTGTGACAAGCACCGGGATGACAGGCATTGCCAGCGGCGGACTAGAGGCCCAGGACACCGATCTGAAATTTGTCCGTCAACTTCGCTTGCGCGCAATTGAATATACGCACATGCCTCGATTTGTGTGTTTCCGGCCGAGCGCAGCGAGAGCCGGGATCTTTGCCGGTGAGTTTCAACTCCAAGCGGCAAGGTCCCTGACAGCCGTGCTGGCGCACGGCTTCCGGGAACGCACAGGCACGGAGGTCGACGCGAAGCGTGGGGCTGCGGAAGGCGGCGCCGGCTTTCGGCGAGCGCGCTTAGTTCGAGGAGCCGACGACGAGGGTCCAGAAGGTCTTGAACTCGGTCTTGGGGTCCTGCACCAGGGCGATGCCCATCTGGTCGGCCTCGGCGAGCAGGAGGTTCTTGTTGTGACCGGGGCTCGTCTGCCAACCCTTCAGGACTTCCTCGATGCTGACCTGGCCCGTGCCGACGTTCTCGGCGGCGACCTTGGCGTTGAAGCCCGCGCGCTTGACGCGGTCCCAGGGGTTGGAACCGTCCGAGCCGAAGTGCGAGATGCGGTCCCACTTGGCGAGATCGCGCGAATGGGCCTTGGCGGCTTCCGTGAGCGCGGTGTTGAGGCGCAGCGGCTTCAGGCCGTGCTGTTTGCGGTAGCCATTGATGACGTCGCGGGCTTTCTCGGGATCGAGCGCGGTCTGGGTGTAGTCGCGGTCCGACAGCGCGCCCGACGGGGCTTTCTCGTAGGTGCCCTTGGGGGCTCGGTCGTCGGCCTTGCGCGGCGGGGCGGACGGATTGTCGTTGGAGGCGACGCGGCTCGGCGGCAGGCTGCTCGAGGGCTGGCCGCTGTCGGCGAAACCGGCGGTCAGGCTGTTGGTGCTGAGACCGCAGCCGGAAAGGCTCAAGGCCAGCAGGCCCGGAACAAGGACGCGACGCATGCTACTCTCCCGCCGAAGCGTGGCTACTCACCCCTAGCATCGCTCCGACCCGTTAATGTCTCGTTAACGCAAGCGAGGTGTTAACGCGTTTGCGACAAGGCACGCTTTCGCCACGCCCGTTCGCGGCGGCGCGACCACTGTCTCTCGATTTCGCTCAACCCCTCGTTACGCACTGTCACTCGCAATCGTGACGCCAATTGGGCCAGCCGGTGGCGAAGGCCCGGCCGCGCTGCGCTTTGCCACCACGTGCCCAAGAAAGGGTTCACAGGCGCCGCCGGGATGTATGCGCAAGAACTTGGCGAGGCAGGTGAAATTCTTCAGAGTCTTTTCGAACTTCCGGTGATTCGCAAAACCGGGGTGCCTTGTGTGCGTGCGGTTTCGCGCCTCGTTGGAGGCGAACGTCCCGTTCATCCGTCCGGCAGGGAGGATCACGCCATGCAGGCTGTTGCCCTCGACGCTCCGTCCGCAGCCGACGCGAGCGGGCTGAAAACGGACCGGCTGCGCGTTCTCGTGCTCGCACGCATCGCTGCGACTTCCAAAGGCGTCGCGCGGGCGACGGTCGCGGAGGATCTTGCGCCCTACGTGTCGCATCGGCTGTCTCCGGCCCAGTGGCGCAGCGTGCTCGACGCGCAGGTCGCAGCCCTGGTGGCGGACGGCTTGGTTGTGGCGACGGGGGTAAAGCTCGAAGCGACCCCGGCCGGGCAGACGCGTGCGGGCGAGTTGCTCGGTGCCAAGGTGCCATTGCTGGCGGTCTGGGCGCAGCTGCGCGACGAACGCCTGATGGCGCGCGTGCTCGGCCTCGAAAAAGAGACGGCCAAGCGGCTGAAGCAGCTCGGCCGACCGGACGGGCTGCGCGCGGCGATCCTGCAGAAGGCCTACCATTTGAAGATCAAGGGCGTGGTGACGCCGTCGCGACTGCGCGCGGCGCTGGCGGCCGTGGCGCTCGATCGCGCGTTCGGCAACAAGGGCCGCGACGGGCTCGGCGGAAAGCTCGGGCTGTCGGCGAAGGCCGGCCGCACGCTTGCGGGCCAACTCGCGCTCCGCCCGCGTGACTTCGGCACGGACGGGCGCCTGGTAGCGGCCCTTGCGGCGGAACAGGCGGGCGCGGTGCAGACGGACATGGGCTCGCTGCAGCAGGCGATCCTGCGGCGGTATCTCGAAGGCAGCGCCAGCGTGTTGGCGCCGGCGCCGGTCGCGCAGGCGAAGCCGCGCAAGAAGGCAGCGCGCGCGAAGCGCCGTGGACGCGCGGAGGGACAGGCCATCGCGGCCGCGCCGGCTGCACCCGCCGTACCTGCGCCAGCGCCCGCTGCGCCTGTTGCGCCCATCATGGTCAGCGAGCGGCCGGATCTCGCCGGGTTCGGCAAGACCGTGCGGCAGCTCGCGGTCAAGGACGCGCAAGGCTGGTCCGGCAATCGCAAGACGTACATCTCGCACATCTGGCGCCGGCTCGCGCAGGAGCACGCCAACTGGGGGCTCTCCGAGATCGAGTTCAAGTGCATGCTGGCCGAAGCGCACCGCGCCGGCCACGTGGCGCTCGCCAACGCCGACCTCAAGGACGCGGCGAGCCTCAAGGACGTGCAGGACAGCGCCGTTGTCTACAAGAACGCGGTGTTTCACTTCGTGCGGGTCGAGGCCTGAGCCAACCCACGCGCAACAGAACAAGAGCAGGTCGAGGTTTCATGGAAGTGGAGGCAGACGTAGCCCCCGACGCGGATCGCGTTTCCGGCGTGTTCGAGCATTCGATCACGTGGGAAGACGACCTGTGGCGCGCGGATCCCGTCGACGTGGAGATGATCCACGCCCTGGCGCGGCGCAAGTTCGCCGAGTTGCTGGAGGCGGTGACGACCGGCAAGGCGAGCGCGGGGCAAGCGCGCATCCTGCTGTTCCACGGACAGTCGGGCGCCGGCAAGACGCACCTGATCCGGGCGCTGCGGACCTCTGCGCATCGGGTTGGGCGGGCGTACTTCGGCTACGCGCAGATGACGCCGGACGTATCGAACTACGCCGACTACTACCTGCGCCGGCTGATCAATTCGCTCGAGAAGCCCTACGATCCCGACGGCGGATCGGAAAGCGGGCTGGCGCGGCTCTCCAATCATCTCGTGCAGGACGCGGCACTGCGCGATGCGGCGCAGATCGAGAAGCTGCGCGAGGAGCGGCTCGACGATACGCAGCTCGCCAAGCTGGTGCTGACGCTTGCCGACGAGATCGTCGCGGCGCCGAAGTTCTCGGAGCAGGAACTCGACATCAACATCGTGCGGGCGCTGCTCTATCTGCAGCGGTCGGACCCGCGCATCGACCAGCGCGTGCGGCAATACCTCTACGGCCGTCATCTCAACGACCTTTCGCAGCAGGGCGTCGCGGCGCTCGATCCCAACACGGGCGAGGGGCGTGCGTTCGAGATCATCGAATCCCTCGGCCGGCTGATGTGGTCCGCCAACAAGGCCGCGCTCGTCTTCTGCATCGACCAGGTCGAGGATCTGCGCTTCTTCGACGACTACACGGAACGCTTCCAGCGGGCCGCGCGCGACCTCATCCAGATCGCCAACCGCGTGCCGAGTTCGATCATCATCGTCTCGTGCCTCGGCGACTTCTACGAGAAGGTGCGCGAGGTGCTGGCGCAGTCCTATATCGACCGCCTCGAGAAGGCGGGCCCGGTGCCGCTGATCGAGACGCGTACGGCCGAGGAAGCGCGCCAGATCATCGCCAAGCGGCTCGCCGTCGAGCGTGGCAGCGCCGATCTCGACCCGACGGAAATCCTCGGCGCCAACTTCTTCGAGGAGTTCGGTGGGCTTTCGACCCGGCGCATCCTGGAACTCGCGCAGTCGCGCGTGCGCCAGCAGCTCGCCGATGCGGCGGACGATGCGTCACCCGCGGCCGCATCTGAAGAGCGGCCGGCGACGAGCTTCATCGGTGCGCTGGCGGCGGCGCTGGGCCTCGGCGTTTCCACGGAACCCGAGCCGGAGGATACCTCGGCGCCCTCGGAAGAAGTGCAGGCCGAATTCCGCGAGCTGTGGGAGCGCTTCCGCGCGCAGCAGGAAGCCGAGATCCCTGGCGATGACGGCGGATTGCTGGAAGCGCTCACGTCGGCGCTCAACATGGCGCGGGACGAGTGGGGCGGGGCGATCAGTCTCTCGATCCAGCGCCTCGACATCGAGGACGTGCCGGCCTTCGACCTCTCGCTGCGGCACGACAAGGGCTTCCAGAGCGAGGTGCGCGTCTTCCTGTGCAACCGCCCCACGCAGGGCGGCGGCTTCAAGCGGCAGCTCGACCGCGTGGTGCCGGCGACCCGCGACGGCTCGCCCTCCTTCATGCTGCGGGCGAGCGACTTTCCGCCGAACTCCAAGAACCAGACGGGGCAAGCCTTCCGCAAGTTCCGGGAAGCCGGCGGCCGGTCGCTGCTCGTGCCGATTGCCGATTGGGAGCGGATGTTGGTGGTGCGCGAGTTCCATGCGCAGCATCGACGCGATCCGGGCTTTGTGGAGTGGATGAAGCGGGCGCGGCTGATGTCGGAGATCCCGGCGCTCGTGCAGCTCCTGCGGCTCGACCTGTTCCGGCCGCAGCCCAAGGCCGAACCGAAGGTGCAGAGCGCTCCGGCGGAGACACCCGTTGCGCCGACCGCAGCGGCGGCGCCGGAAGCGGAGAAGGAGGTGCCGCTCGCGGTGCTCCTCGACGAGGCCGGCAACAAGGCAGACAGCATCATCGCCGGGCGGCAGCAGGGGTCGAACAAGCTCATCACGCTCAACAAGAGCGTGCTGAAACGGCATACGGCTGTGCTCGGTGGCTCGGGCTCGGGCAAGACGACGCTCGCGCTGTGCATCATCGAGCAACTGCTGCTGCGGGGAACACCCGTCGTGCTGCTCGATCGCAAGGGCGACCTGTGCTCCTACGCCAATCCGGACGTCTGGCGCTCGCACGACGGGGAAGGCGAACGGCGCGGACAGCGGGAGAAGCTCGCCGATTCCATCGACGTCGCCGTCTATACGCCTGGGCGCGCCTCGGGCCGGCCGATCTCGATCACGCTGCTGCCGAACGGGATCAACGAACTGCCCGAGCAGGAGCAGCAGCTTCTCGCCAACCTGTCGGCGGCGGCGCTCGGCGACATGCTGCACTTCAAGAACTCGGCGACGCACCAGAAGCAGTCCGGAACGCTGTCGGTGGCGCTCAGGCTCCTGGGGGCGCGTTTCAGCAAGGAAGTGACGCTCGCGGACCTGATCCATCTCCTCGAGGAGGAAGATCCCGAGCTCACGGATCTGACGCAGCGCATGGATCCCTCAGGCCGCATCCGGCGCGATCTCGTGGCTCAGCTCGACAGCCTCAGGCATCGCAACGCGTCGCTGTTCGAGGGCGGCGGCGAGCCCTTGCGCATGGACAGCCTGCTCGGTCGCGGCCGGCACGCGCGATCCGACAACCGCACGCGGCTGTCGATCATCTACACGGGCTTCCTCGGCGACAACGAGAACATCCTGTTCTGGGTCTCGCAGTTCCTGTCGGAAGCCCTGCGCTTCTGCCAGCGCAACCCGAACGACGAGTTGCAGGCCGTGGTCATGTTCGACGAGGCGGACCTCTACATTCCGGCCAACGCCAAGCCGGCGACGGCGGAGCCGCTGCAGAGCCTGCTGAAGCGTGCGCGGTCTGCCGGGCTCGGCATCATGCTCGCGACCCAGTCGCCGGGCGACCTCGACTACAAGAGCCGCGACCAGATCACGAGCTGGTTCATCGGTCGCGTGCGCGAAGATACGGCGCTGAGGAAGCTGAAGGCCGCGTTCCAGAGCGAGAGCGGGCTCGATGCGGCCTCGGTGCTGCCGGGGCAGACGGTCGGCGAGTTCCACCTGGTGCAGGAAGGGCTCGTGCGGCCCATGCGGGCGCAGCGCTCGCTCATCAACGCCGAGCAGGTGCCGTTCGACCGAATCGAGCAGCTGGCGCGCGAGACGAAAGGCCAGGACGAGAAGCAGTTGCGCCTTTTCCGATGAACGTCACGGCGTTGGCCTTATCGCTGCCGATGCCGTGCGAGCGGGACGGGGCAGGTAACTGCTGTTCAGGCGCGTACGGACGAAAAATGCGGTGCAAAGACGCAGCAGTTTGTGTATAAGAAAATTATCTTGAGGCCATGAGGGTGGGCTCGAGGGTACGCCAAGAGTGGCATGGCGTGCGATGCATGTTGCGGTTGCGGGGTAGTGTTGTGATCGACAAGTCCTTTGTGATCATGGCGTTGGCGTGCTCCATGGCACCCTTCGTCGGAGCCGGCCTCTATATGATGGTCGTGCTCCTGTAGACCTTCGGCAGGTCCCATAGCGGCTTTTCGCGCTGCCTGCGGCATGCGCGCGGCAGGCTCGTTTCCAGATCGCCAGTGGATCGAACTGGAGATCTGCGCGGCGTCCACGATACTTATCCACAGATTTTCACATCTCTATGACGCTCCGCGCGGGCGGGGCTTAGACGCTTCACGTCGGCGCGCTTCTCTCGAGAGCTTTGCGGTCGCTGGACACCGGGGAGCACCGGGCGTGGCGGGCGCCGAAAGGCTGATTGCCGCCGAAAGGCCGTTCCATCCCCGCGGTTCCTGGCCTAAATCCAGTCGTACAAGCCCCCAGACGTACAAACCCCAAGTCTAGCGAGGACACCCCATGAAGCTTTGCCGTTTCGGTGCGCCAGGAGCCGAGAAGCCCGGTCTCGTCGACGCCCAGGGCGCCATCCGCGACCTGTCCGCCCACGTCAAGGACATCACCGGGGAGACGCTGTCGAAGGCCAGCCTCGATGCCCTGCGCAAGATCGATCCCGCTTCGCTGCCACAGGCGCCGGCCGGCGTTCGCGTCGGGGCCTGCGTCGGTGGCGTGCGCAACTTCATCGCCGTCGGCCTGAACTACGTCGACCACGCCAAGGAGACGGGCTCGCCCATCCCGCAGGAGCCGATCCTGTTCAACAAGCTGCCCAACTGCATCGTCGGCCCGAACGACGACGTGATGGTGCCGAAGGGATCGACGAAGCTCGACTACGAGGTCGAAATCGCGTTCGTGATCGGCAAGCGCGCGCGCTACGTCGAGGAGAAGGACGCGCTGTCCTACATCGCCGGCTACGCGATCTGCAACGACATCTCCGAGCGCGCCTTCCAGGCGGAGCGCGGCGGGCAATGGATGAAGGGCAAGTGCGCGGAGACCTTCGGGCCGCTCGGGCCGTGGCTCGTGACGACGGACGAGGTGCCGACGCCGCAGAAGCTTGCCATGTCGCTCGACGTCAACGGCCAGCGCCGCCAGACGGGCAGCACCGAGACGATGATCTTCAACATGAACTACCTCCTGCACTATATCACGCAGTTCATGGTGCTGGAGCCCGGCGACGTGGTGACCACCGGGACGCCGCCCGGCGTCGCGCTCGGCATGAAGCCGCCCGTGTGGCTGAAGCCCGGCGACCTGATGACGGTGAAGATCGCCGGCCTCGGCGAACAGAACGGCCGTATCGTCGCGTTCAAGGAATAGCACACGCGGGAGAGAGGCCGTCGCGCTCTGCGCGGCGGTCGCTAGCCGAAGTTGATGTTGTGCCAGCCTTGATTGTACGGACGCAGCTTTACATGAATTACCACGCGAGCGCTGTTTTCACCTGCATCTGGGTTGGTTGGCTGCAATAGCGTATCGGTCGTAACGGAGACATGGCTAATAAGCTTGTCGTCCTGAAGGAGGACGAAAAACGGTCGTTCGTCCTCAAGAGGAGAAGTGTTTCCTCCCAGCTCTTCCTTATTTGATGGCATTCGAAGAGCGTCAAAAAGCGTCTTAAGACGAGCATCGATGTCGCCCGAGTTCATCAGAACGCCGTGGACGCTCGGCCTCAATATCAAAACCTCAATCCCGCAAATCAGCGAGAGTTCTTCTGTGACGAGCGGTACAAAATTGTAGCCTAAGCGCTCCCACTGCTCCGAAAGGTGGACCCACAGAAGCTTCTCTGGTCGCGTCCGACCAGTGAATGGATGTGAGTGAAACGCATTCCTCAAGTAAGGATTTGCGTCCCACCAACGCTTAAGCTGGGCATGGAATACGCGTCGAAGCTCGTGCTTATGTTTGGCCCGAGTGTTGGTCTTCGAAGCTCCTTTCAATGCACCTTCGTAGGTAAGTCGAAATTCCATTCGCGATCGTCCGCACGCAAAATGTGAAATAAGCCATACATCAGGCTATCTCGCTTGGTACGTCAGGCGCAATACGCTGGCGGCTAGCGCGGGAACAGCGCGGTCGAGTGCCCGACGAGATAGTAGGCGACGAGGCCGATCCATTCGCGCACGGCCATGTCGGTGCGCCTCAGGCCGTCGGGGTAGTAGGCGTTGAAGTCCCAGATGCTGTCGCCCAAGCGGTAGTCGACGGGCCAGGGCTCGACGTCGATGCCGGCCTTGCGGAAGCAGCCCATCGCGCGGGCCATGTGAAAGGCGCTGGTCACGAGCAGCCAGCGCTCGCCGGGCTTGGGCTCGATCTTCTGGCGCGTAAAGATCGCGTTCTCCCACGTGTTGCGCGAGCGGTCCTCGAGGATCATGCGCTCCGGCGAGACGCCGAGTGCCGCAAACAGGCGGCCAGCCAGCACGGCCTCGGGGGCGCCGCGCGGGTCGAGCAGCTGGCCGTTGCCGCCCGAGAACACCACCTTCGCTTGCGGAAAGCGGCGGGCCAGCGCAACACCCTCCGTGAAGCGCTCGGCCGCTTCGTTGACGCCCGCGAGTTCCTTGGCGCTGTCTGCGCGTCCGTCCTGGGCTCCGCCGAGGATAATGAGGCCCGTCACGGGCGGCCCCTGGGCGAGATCGGGCCGCGTGAAGCGCGCCTCGAGCGGAGCGATGAGGATGTAAGGCAGCGGGCTGAAGCTCATGAGCACGAAGGCCGCGGCGCCGCCGGTAAACAGCCGGGTGCCGAGCCGCGTGTGACGCGTTCGTGCCGCCAGCAGCACGCCGCCGATCATCAGAAGGAGAATGAAGTTGGAGGGCTGGGCGAAGAACCAGAAGATCTTCGACAGGTAGAAGAACATCGTGTTGCGTCGCCCGGCCTGTCAGAAGCGCTCGACCGCGACGGCGGTTGCTTCGCCGCCGCCGATGCAAAGCGACGCGATGCCCCTCTTCTCCCCGCGCCTTTCCAGCGCCGACAGCAGCGTGACCAGGATGCGCGCACCGGATGCCCCGATCGGGTGGCCCAGCGCGCAGGCGCCGCCGTGCACGTTGACCTTGTCGTGGGAAAGATCGAGATCGCGCATGGCCGCCATCGTCACGACGGCGAACGCCTCGTTGATCTCGTAGAGGTCGACGTCCTTGCTCGACCAGCCGATGTCGGCGAGCAGCGTCTTCATCGCGGCGACGGGCGCGGTCGTGAACCAGGCCGGGGCCTGCGCCGCACTCGAGACGCCGACGATGCGGGCTATGGGCGTGAGTTTGCGCTGCCGCGCCGTGCTGGCGCGCATCAGGACGAGGGCAGCGGCGCCATCGGAGATGGAGGACGAGTTGGCGGGCGTGACCGTGCCGCCGTCGCGGAAAGCGGGTTTCAGCTTGGGGATCTTCGTGGGATCTGCCGTGAAGGGCTGCTCGTCGCGTGCGACCTCGGCCGTGCCGGCCTTGGATTTCACCGCGACGGGCACGATCTCGGCCTTGAAGCTGCCGTCCTCGTTGGCGGTCTTGGCGCGCTTCAGGCTTTCGATGGCGAAGGCGTCCTGGGCTTCGCGTGTGAACTGGTAGTGCTGGGCCGTGTCCTCGGCGAAGGTGCCCATGAGCCGGCCCTTGTCGTAGGCGTCCTCGAGCCCGTCGAGGCACATGTGGTCCTTCACTTCAGCGTGGCCGAGGCGCGCGCCGGCGCGCATCTTCGGCAGGA
>RXJK01000351.1:1011-17477 GCA_003963125.1 Hyphomicrobiales bacterium | reverse complement strand
CTTGCCGCGTGCGTGCAGGCCGTCGAAGGCGAGCATCACGGTTTTCATACCCGAGCCGCACATCTTGTTGACGGTCGTGCAGGGCACCGACTGAGGCAGGCCTGCGCCGAGTGCTGCCTGCCGCGCAGGAGCCTGGCCCTGGCCTGCGGGCAGCACGCAACCCATCAGCGTCTCGCTGATGTCCTCGGGCTGCAGACCCGCGCGCCCGACGGCGGCCTTGATGGCGTGGCTGCCGAGTTGAGGCGCCGTGAAGCTCGACAATGCGCCCTGGAACGAGCCCATCGCGGTGCGTGCCATGCCGACGATGACGATCGGATCTTCTTCCTTCGTTGCCATTCCGGGGCTCCCCGTTTCGCGTTTCCTTTCGCCAGTATCTAGCACAAAGCGGGACGAAGACTTCGCTGCGCGCTTGCGCCCGGCGGCAAGGTAAACGGAATTCAGGCGTGCGGTGGGAGTACGACTTGGAGTCGTAGAGGCGACCGCACGGCGTGCTGCAAATCTGAGCACGCTTGCGATCGATTGCTTCTTTGCCTTTGTTTGCAGTCTTTTATGCGTTTGTGGTGAACGGCGATCTCAATCCGGCGACACGCTATGCGTGTCAGCGTTTGTCGCATTGCCAGTGGGTTATGCGGTTGATTGCTTACGCGCGCTGAGTTTCCTCGCCTAACGGCATTTTCGGTCACGTGAAGGTCAAGCCAAAGGCACCCTTCACCCGCGGATCCTTCGCTGCTCCCCGCGGCCGCGATCCTCCAGCCGGCCGACTTGCCCACGACCACGATCATCCCCGCGGCCACGCCTGGCTCGGCGGGTTCAGTAATGGAGTGTCAGTGCATGACCGTGTCGATGCGTACGTGCGCGACTTTGCTCTCGGGCCTGATCGTGAGCCTCCTGATGTCGATCGAGGCGCACGCGTTCTATCCGCGGGAGGGCACCGAGATCATCGAGACCAAGCTCTCGGGCGGCGGCGTCCAGAGCGGGCGCGGATCCTGGTTCGGGCAGTACGGCTGGGGGCGGCATGCAGACGGCCTCAACCGGCACGTCTGGCGCGACAGCGGCGACAACGGCATCAACGCGTCGGGCCTGCCGCAGACGGTGCCCGGCATCGCGCTGATGGATCGGCGGACGCTCGGGCACTGGTTCGAGGTCGAACTCAACGGTCGCGTGTTCCTCGTGCGCCAGGTGGATGTCGGCCCGCATCCGCGCACGGGCCGCAAGATCGATATCAACGCGCCCCTGTGCGACATGGCCGGCTTCTCGCCCAACAACTTTCCGACCGATCGCGTGGTGCGCTGGCGCTACGTCGGCTCGCCGCAGCAGATGATCGCCATGCGCGAGAAACCGAAACTCAAGCAACTCGCCCTGCTCGAGACCTGGGACAACGGTATGAGCGACCAGCCGCGCCTCGCCTATGATCTCGTCTCGCCGAACATCCCGCAGGAGGCGCCAAACCTCACCCGCGCCACGGCGAAACGGGCGCCCTGGCTCGCGGCCGCGCCGAAGACGGTCGATCTGCTGACGTCGCCCCGCCACTGGGCCTCGATCGACAAGGGGGCACGGCGTGCGCTCGAGCAATCGCTCGTCGAGACGAAGCCGCAGTCGCTGCCCGAGGAATTGCCCGAGCCGGTCGTGCTCACCGGCGTCCCGCAGGACCTCATTGCGCCGGAGCCGCCGCGGACGCCGCGCGTGCAGAAGGCGCGCAATGCGGCTCGCAGCGCGCGCGCCACTTATGCGAACGCGAGCTTCGAGGCGCAGGTGGTGAAGCCGCTGTTCAAGCTGTTCGGCCTATGGTGACGCGAGAGGGCGTCAAGCCGTCTCGGCGAAGAGTTCGCGGCCGATGAGCCAGCGCCGGATCTCGCTGGTGCCGGCGCCGATCTCATAGAGCTTGGCGTCGCGCAGCAGGCGGCCCGTCGGGTAATCGTTGATGTAGCCGTTGCCGCCGAGAAGCTGGATGGCATCGAGCGCCACCTGCGTCGCCTTCTCGGCCGCGTAGAGGATGGCGCCGGCCGCGTCCTTGCGGGTCGTCTCGCCGCGATCGCAGGCCTTGGCCACGGCGTAGACGTAGGCCCGGCAGGCGTTCATGGTCGTGTACATGTCGGCGAGCTTGCCCTGGACAAGCTGGAAGGTACCGATGGCAGCGCCGAACTGCTTGCGTTCGTGCACGTAGGGCACCACCACATCCATCGCCGCCTGCATGATGCCGAGGGGACCCGCTGCCAGCACGACGCGCTCGTAATCGAGCCCGCTCATGAGGACGTTGACGCCGCGCCCCACCTCGCCCAGCACGTTCTCGTCCGGAACTTCGCAGTCCTCGAACACGAGTTCGCCCGTGTCGGAGCCGCGCATGCCAAGCTTGTCGAGCTTCTGGGCGACGCGGAAGCCCTTGAAGGTGGATTCGACGATGAAGGCCGTCATGCCGCGCGGGCCGGCGGTGGGATCGGTCTTGGCGTAGATGATGAGCGTGTCGGCGCAGGGCCCGTTGGTGATCCAGAACTTGGTGCCGTTGAGGACGTAGCGGTCGCCCTTCTTGTCGGCGCGCAGCGTCATGGAGACGACGTCGGAGCCGGCGCCGGGCTCCGACATGGCCAGCGCACCCACGTGCTCGCCAGAGATCAGCTTCGGGAGGTACTTCAGTTTCTGGGCGTGGCTGCCGTTGCGGCGCAGCTGGTTGACGCACAGGTTGGAGTGGGCGCCGTAGGAGAGCCCGATCGAGGCCGAGCCGCGGCTCACTTCCTCCACCGCAATGCAATGCTCGAGGTAGCCGAGGCCCGAACCGCCGTACTCCTCCTCCACGGTGATGCCGTGCAGGCCGAGGGCGCCAAGCTTCGGCCAGAGGGCGCGCGGGAAGACGTCGGTGCGGTCCACTTCGGCCGCGATGGGCGCGATCTCGTCGGCCGTGAAGCCGCGGACCGAGGCGCGCAGTTGGTCCGCCGTCTCCCCGAGGTCGAAATTCAGGCTCGGCAGGTCGTTGGGGATCATGGCGTTCCTCGCGTTCCTTGAATTTTCCTGTCTGGCTACCCTGTTCCGCGTCCCATCGGCAAGAGAGGCCTTCGGGCGGCGCGCCCGCGTGACCGGACGCAGGCCGGTGTGGTAAATGACGGGCATTCACTCATACGGAGTGTCAGGGTTCAATCGAGGGAACGACGTGACGCGCGCGCACCCTTTGCTTCGTGCCGGTCTTGTTGCCGCGGGCATGCTTCTGGCGGCGATCGTCTCGGTCGCCGCGCAGGGGCCGACGCCGGCCGACGAAGCCTTCTGGGACAGCATCAAGAGTTCGAGCAACGTGGCGGAGTTCCGGGCCTACCTGGAGGCGTTTCCGCGGGGCTTCTACGCCGACCGGGCGCGGGCGCGCATCGCGGAACTCGACGGCTCGCGGCCCAACGTCCCGCCGGCACCGGGCGCGAGCACCATTCCCTTCACGCCGCCGACGCCGGACCCCGAGAAGGGCCCTGGCTACGGGCCCGCGCCGGTCAGCCCCGGCGGCTCGGTGCTGACCAGCTACGCGATCATCCGCGAGGTGCAGGAGCGGCTCTACGGGCTCAACTACAGCATCAAAGTGATGAACGGGCAGCTCTCCAAGGAAACGCGCGATGCCATCAGCGGTTGGCAGCAGGTGGTGAAGCGGCCCGTGACGGGGGACATGACGCAGGAGGATCTCGACTACCTGCGTTCCGCCAACCCGATCACGGTGTGGGGCGCCATCGCCTTCGAGGCGCGCGGCGCTTACGGCATCGTGTGGAGCCGCACGTCGCGCCAGGACGCCGAGAACGATTCCCTCGCCGAGTGCCGCAAGTACGCGGCGGCCAACGCCAAGAACTGCGATCCGTTCACGCTGATCGAATCGCAGTGCGGCGCCATGAGCTACTATTCCGGCTCGGCCGGTGGACGCACGCACTGGGGTTCCTTCGTCGTGCGCCGGGCGACGCTCGATGAGGCCAAGCAGGATGCAGTCGAGGAATGCCGGCGCCAGGCCAAGGTGCCACGCACGTGCCAGCTGCGCGTGTCGTTCTGCGCGGACGGCAGCCACCGGTGACGGATCTGCAGGGCATGGAGCCGGATGACGAGGCCTACAAGGAACGCCCGGGCGCGTTCCCTTGGCCGCCGGTGCTGTTCGCGGGCGCGCTGGCGGTCGGCCTCGTGTTCGGGCGGCTCTACCCGTTGCCGTGGCCCGGGCTCGACGATGCGCCGGCGCGGGCGCTGGGCTACGGGTTCGGGATCGCCGGCATCGCGCTGTCCGCCTGGGCGATCGTCACGATGCTGCAGGCGCGGACGAATATCATGCCGAACCGCGCCGCGGGACAGCTCATCACCTGGGGGCCGTTCCGCATCTGGCGGCACCCGATCTACATGGCCGAGACGCTGATGATGCTCGGGCTCGCGCAGGTGACCGGCAACATCTGGTTCGTGATCGCCGCGGCGCTGTTCACAGTCCTGGTACTCGGTCTTGCAGTCTTGCCCGAAGAGCGGCATCTGGAAGCGCGCTTCGGAGACGCGTATCGCGACTACAAGGCGCGCTCCCGGCGCTGGTTCTGACGGCGCCGGCCCCCGTAACCGATCTGCTGCTCCATGGCCCAGCGCGACGAACGAGAGGAAGAACGCGAGTTCCTGGCGGATCTCAAGGTCCGCAGCGGGCAGGATCTCGCCGCCTGGATGGCCGCGATCACCGCGCAGGGCTTCAAGGACAAGAACGAGACGATCGACTGGCTGCGCGCGCAGGGGTTTCCGTTCGCGCGCGCGTCGTGGCTCGAGCGCATTCATTCGAACGGCGGGCGGCCGATCTACCTCGACACCGCGCCCGATGGCACGCGCCTCGACGGCGACGTGCGTCCGGCGCTGCCCGTGAAGCCCGCACGGCCGGTGCCGCCGCCGGCTGCCAATTCCAACGAGCCGGCGCCGGTTTCTGCCGCATCTGCACCTCCCGTCGCGAGCGAGGAGCCCGAGGCGGAGGCACGCAAGCTCGAAGCACTGAAGGCTGCGGCGAAGGGCTATCGGCCCCTCTACGTGATGCTGGAGGGCCTGATCCGGCAGGCGGTGCCGCAGGTGGCGCTGCGGGCTGCGGGCGGGCTCATCGTGCTGTCGGCGCCGCAGGATTTCGCGGTGGTGCTGCCCATGCCGTCGGAGATCCGGCTGGGGCTTGCGCTGGGTGCGCGACCGCACGATGCCAACCTGACGGCGGCCCGCTTCAAGGGCGCGCCGGCGGCCATCACGCACATGCTGGTGCTCAAGGACGCGCGCCAGATCAATGCGGAACTTCAGGCGCTTATCACCGCGGCGCAGGCCGAGGCTGGCGCATCCGCCGGCTGAGGCCACCACCGTGGAGGGTCACGGACCCGCCATAGATTACCCACGATTGCGACGCTTGATCCGCCCGTCCTAGCGGGAGGAGTTGCGCCATGCGCAGCGTTCGTCTGGTGCCGTTGCTTGCCGTGCTGGCGAGCCCGTTGATGCTGCCCGGCGCCGAGGCCCTCGCGGCGGGCCGCGGCGATGCGATCGGCGACATGCTCAAGGCTAGTGAGCGGGTCGATCTCGCCCAGGCCCCGCAGCAGAAGAGCCCGCCTGCGAAGGCCGCCGAGGCTCCGCGCGACGGCAAAGAGGTGGCGAAGGAGCCGCCCAAGGACCCGCGCGAAGGCGATGCCAGCTTCGATCAGGCGCAGCGCCTGATGAAGGCGATCGACGCCATCCTGCAGGACACGGCGAAGAACCGGGCCGAAGCCAAGAAGCTTCCCTCCGAGAACGAATTCCTGATCAAGCCGCTGTTTGCGGAGACGCGGGAGGACCGCGACCGCAAGATCCGCGACCTGCTCGAAGCCGCGCTCGGCATCGTTACCGACGTGCCCGTTGTCGACGTGCAGAAGAAGATCGAGGGCCTTAGGAAGAACATCCGCGAGCTCGACGAGCGCATCATCAAGCAGCGCGAGAAGCAGGTTTCGGCGCCGAAGGACGCCATGCTGGCAGGCATCCTCACGGACACGGTCGATAGCCTGGAAAAGGATATCGCGGAGAACAAGAAGAAGATCGAGCTCAACCGTGAGGAGATCGCGAAGGCGAAGGGCGAGATCCGCGAGGCGATGGCGAAGGCCGGCATCGAACTGGCGCCGGAGCAAATTGATCTGCTGCTCGACAGCGTGCTGTCGGGCGATCTCGTGCGCCTCGTCGCCGTTTTCAACTCGGCGAAGCTCATCGACAGCCAGCTCGGGCGCCTGATGGCGGCGTCGGGCGAGAACGTCGGGGCGGCGCGCAAATACTTCGCCATGCACGCGGCGCTGTTCGCCATGCTGGTGCACGCGCAGGACCAGATGATCGCGAAGATCGATACGCAGTACCTGCCGAAGCTCTCGGCCATCGAGCAGGACATCCGTACGGCGCGCGGCAAGACGGCGGAATTGTTGCGCGCGGAGAACCGGGACGACCAGAAGCGTGTCCTCGAAGCCAACCGCGAGAGCCAGCGTCTCGCCGACGATGCGGCCAAAGCCTATCGCCGCTATCTCCTGCAGCAGCGCGAGCAGGTGGCGAAGGCACGGCAGCGCGCGACTCACGACTTGCGCATCGCCGACAACACCTACGAGACGGTCGAGGCGAGCTTCCAGCTGCGCAACATGATGAAGGATTCGTCTGCGTCGTTCGAAGCCCTGCAGCGGATCGAGGCGCCGACCTTCGACCAGATCTTCAAGAACGAAGAGCTGCGCCGCGAATTCGAGAACCTGACCCGCAAGCTCGACGTGCCGCAGAGCTGAGGCGCTCCGGCGAACAGCCTTTTCGGCGCGTCGGTCAAGGACGCATTCTCCGCGTTTGGACTCCGGTGCACGTCCCAAGCTTGCGTGGATGCCCGCCTTCGCGGGCATGACGGGGTGTGTTTGACGCCTGAGGCGCCGACGAACCACGTCGTTCGGGCCGCGGCAGGTAGGTTGGCTAGAGCGAAGCGAAACCCAACGATTTGTTTCAGCTTCCACCGGACAGTGTCGGGTTTCGCCTTCGGCTCTACCCGACCTACGGTTACCTGCCAAAGGAACTGGGTGTCGTCATCCCTACTGCAGGCGGGGATCCACGCACATTGATGAGGCGTCGGGCCTTCCTGTCTTTTCATTATCTTTGCCCAACCCTCCGACGTTTTCTGCATACGCACCGCGCTCGCCTGCCTTCTCCCCCTGTCCCCAGCGCCAGTTGCAAATCATTCGCAGAAGCAATAAAAAGAGGGGGGTCGACTTAAGGGGCTGCGGCGTGGCCTCGCCTTTGAGCCGGCACCCGAGCGGGTCCAATCTGCGAGCGTCGAAACGGCGGGGCATGCTGAAGAACGTGGCGGATGAGGGTGAGCGCCCACGCGGGGCATGGCGCGGCGAGCGGCGCGAGGCCCCGCTTGGCGAGGTGTTCCGCTCCGTCGCCGTGCCCAAGGGCTCTGCGCTTCGCCGGCTCGCAGCCTTCCTGGGGCCGGGCTATCTGGTGGCCGTGGGGTACATGGACCCCGGCAACTGGGCGACGTCGCTCGCAGGCGGAGCGAAGTTCGGCTACGCCCTGCTGTTCGTCGCGCTGCTCTCCAACATCATGGCGATCATCCTGCAGGCCTTGTGCGCGCGGCTCGCCGTCGCCACGGGGCGCGACTTGGCGCAGGCCTGCCGCGATGCCTATCCCGCCTGGGCCGCCTGGCCGCTGTGGATCGCGGCGGAGATCGCCATCATCGCCACCGACCTCGCCGAAGTCATCGGCACGGCGATCGGGCTCAACCTCCTGTTCGGCATTCCGCTCGAGATCGGCGTGATCCTGACGTCGCTCGACGTGTTCCTCATCCTCTACCTGCAGAAGCTCGGTTTCCGGTATCTCGAAGTGATGGTGGTGGCGCTGCTCGGCGTGATCGCGGCGTGCTTCGCGGTGCAGGTCGCCATGGCCGATCCGGAGTGGGGGCCGCTGATCCGAGGCTTCGCGCCGACGACGGAGATCGTGCGCAATCCCGAGATGCTCTATCTCGCCATGGGCATCCTCGGCGCGACGGTGATGCCGCACAATCTCTACCTGCATTCGGCGATCGTGCAGACGCGGGCCTGGGGCGACGACGTCGCTGAAAAGCGGCAGGCCGTGAAGTTGGCGACGATCGATTCCACCGTCGCCTTGATGTTCGCGCTTCTGATCAACGCGGCGATCCTGGTGCTGGCGGCGGCGAGTTTCCACAAGGCCGGGCACACCGAGATCGTCGAACTGCAGCAGGCGCAGTCGCTGCTCAAACCGCTGCTCGGGCACGCGCTCGCGCCGATGCTGTTCGGGCTGGCGCTGCTGTGCTGCGGGCTCAATTCCACGGTCACCGCCACGCTGGCAGGCCAGGCCGTGATGGAAGGCTTCATCAACATCCGCCTGCAGCCGTGGGTGCGGCGGCTCGTGACGCGCGGCTTCGCCGTCGTCCCCGCGGCCATCGCCGTGATGCTCTACGGCGAGAAGGAGACGGGGAAGCTCCTGATCCTCAGCCAGGTGATCCTGTCGCTGCAGCTCCCCTTCGCGGTGGTGCCGCTCGTGCAGTTCACGGCGAGCCGGGTGAAGATGGGGGCGCTCGTGGCGCCCCGCTGGCTCGTCGGCGTCGCGACCCTGATTGCGATCGCTATCATCGCGCTCAACGTGAAGCTGCTGATCGACCAAGCCGTCGGCGCCCACTGAGGGACGCGGCTTTCGCTCTTTTGGAAGAGCTTTCGCGCGGGATCGCTTCGCCTTTGACGGCTGCGTCCGTTGCTTTATGAGTCGGGCCAGGGCGCTTCGCGGCGCGGCCCCTCCCTCTCATCCGGATACCCCATGCGTACCGACACACCCCGTCCGATCTTTCTCAAGAGCTACCGGCCTTCGAACTATCTCATCACGAAGGTGGACCTGGACGTGGCGCTGGCCCCGACGCGGACGCGGGTCGCCTCGCGGCTGTCGCTCAAGCCCAATCCGGCGCACGAAGGCAAGCTCGGGCCGCTTCGGCTCGATGGCGAGCACCTGGAGCTCGAGAGCGTCAAGGTCAACGGCAAGCTGCTCGACAAGGGCGCCTACAAGCTGACCGAGAAGGACCTGACGATCGGCAAGCCGCCCGAGAGCGCGTTCACGCTCGAGATCGTCACGTTCTGCAATCCGGATGCGAACAAGGCGCTGTCCGGGCTCTACCTGTCGCGCGGCATCTACTGCACGCAGTGCGAGGCGCAGGGCTTCCGCCGCATCACCTATTTCCTCGACCGGCCGGACGTGCTCGCGACCTACACGGTGCGCATCGAGGCCGACCGGCAGGAGGCGCCGGTGCTCTTGTCGAACGGCAACCAGCTCGAGCGCGGCACGCTCGCGGGCGGCAAGCGCCATTTCGCGGTGTGGCAGGACCCGCACCCGAAGCCCTCGTACCTGTTCGCGCTGGTCGGCGGCAATCTCGCACCGTTCGCCTCCGAGTTCCGCACCACCTCGGGGCGCAAGGTCGATCTGACGATCTACGTGGAGCCCGGCAAGGAGAACCGCTGCGCCTGGGCGATGGACAGCCTGAAGCGCTCCATGCGCTGGGACGAGGAGCGCTTCGGCCTCGAATACGATCTCGACATCTTCAACATCGTCGCCGTGTCGGACTTCAATATGGGCGCGATGGAGAACAAGGGGCTGAACGTCTTCAACGACAGCCTCGTGCTCGCCACGCCCGAGACGGCGACGGATGCAAGCTTCGCCAGCATCGAGCGCGTGATCGCGCACGAGTACTTCCACAACTGGACGGGCAACCGCATTACCTGCCGGGACTGGTTCCAGCTCTGCCTGAAGGAAGGGCTGACGGTGTTCCGCGACCAGCTGTTCGGCGAGGACATGCGCAACGCCGGCACGCAACGCATCGCGGAAGTGCGCAACCTCAAGGCGCGGCAGTTTCCCGAGGACGCGGGCCCGCTCGCGCATCCGGTGCGGCCGGACCGCTACATCGAGATCAACAATTTCTATACGGCGACCGTCTACGAGAAGGGCGCGGAACTGTGCCGGATGCTGCAGACGCTGCTCGGCGTGAAGGGCTTCCGGAAGGCCATCGATCTCTATTTCGAGCGGCATGACGGGGAAGCGGCGACGGTCGAGAATTTCGTCGCCTGCATGGCGGACAGCTCGGGCCGCGATCTCACGCAATTCATGACGTGGTACGCGCAGGCCGGTACGCCCGAACTCGTGTGCGACTTCAAGTACGACGCGCGGGCGAAGACAGCGGAGCTCCATGTCGAGCAGGTGCTGCGGGCGACGCCGGGCGAAACCAAGAAGAAGCCTTTGCATATCCCGCTGCGTCTCGGCCTCCTCGGGTTCGACGGGAAGGACCTGCCCCTCGTGCTCGCGAACGGCGAGGCGGTGGCGGACGGGCTCATCGAGATCACCAAGCGGGCGCAGACGTTCCGCTTCAAGGACGTGCCCGAGCGGCCGGTGCCATCGCTGCTGCGCGGCTTCTCGGCGCCGCTCAATCTCGCGATCGATCTCAGCGACGACGATTTGCGTTTCCTGATGGCGCACGACAGCGATCTCTACAACCGCTGGCAGGCGGGGCAGGACTATGCGGCGCGCGTGATGATCGCGGCGGTCAAGGCGCTGCAGGCGGGGGCGAAGCCCGACAAGCCGACGGCCTTCGTGAAGGCGCTGGGGGCGACGGTTGCAAACGAGGCGCTCGACCCCGGCTATAGGGCGCAGTTCATTGTGCTGCCGTCGGAAGGCGATCTCGCCCGCATGATCGGCGCCAACGTCGATCCGAGCGCCATCTACAAGGCGAGGAAGGCGCTGCGCAAAGCCATCGGCACAGGGCTCGGCGACCTACTGGAGAAGCTCTACGACGGCATGGCCGACACGGGGCCCTATTCGCCGCTCGCGGCGGCGGCCGGACGGCGTGCGCTACGCAACGCGGCGCTCGGGCTGCTGGCACAACGCGGCAAGCCGGAGGATGTGGCCCGCGTCGCGCGGCACTTCGCCAAGGCCGGAAACGCCACGGACGAGGTGACGGCGCTGGGCATCCTGAGCGAGATTAAAGGGCCGGAGCGGGAGAAGGCGTTCGACCGCTATCATGCGCGGTGGAAGGGCGACCACCTCATGATCGACCACTGGTTCGCCTACCAGGCAGCCTCGCCGCTCCCCGGCACGCTCGCGGACGTCAAGAAGCTGACGCGGCACGAACTTTTCTCGATCAAGAACCCCAACAAGGTGCGCGCGCTGATCGGCACGTTCGCGGCCGGAAACTCGGTCAATTTCAACCGGGCGGACGGCAAGGGCTATGCCTTCGTGGCGGACCGGGTGCTGGAGATCGACCGCTTCAACCCGCAGGTCGCGGCCCGGCTGCTGTCGGCCTTCCGGAGCTGGAAGACACTTGAGCCGGAACGGCAGGCGAAAGCCAAGGCCGCCCTCGCAACAATCGCGGAGAGCAAGCCGCTTTCGAGCGACGTGTTCGAGATCGTGACGAAGATGCTCGAATAGGCGCGCCGCGGCCGCCGGTAAAATCGAAGAGTCGTTGCGGTCACAGGGGCGAATTTTGCGCTTGCGGACCTCGGGGACTCTCGACAAGCGAATCCCATTCAATGCACACTGAAGGGGTCGATTCGTACGTCATTGTACATGGCGGCCGACCGGCATCCGGGCAGCATTCGCAAGACAATTCGAGACGAGGGACGGGATGACGCTGGGCACGTCACCCCATCCGCTGGGGCCTGCGCTTGTCGAGAGCGCGGAAGCGGAAACGCGTGTGCGTGCAACCGTGGCGGCCGGTCTGGAAACGTGCCGCAAGGCGCTTTCCCGGCTGATGGACGAAGCGCGGTTGCGCCGGCCACTGATCCTGCGCACGTGCGCGGCGGTCTATCTGTTCGGCCTTGCCGGCGTCCTGGTTCCGGCGGTCGCGCTGACCGACGGGCCGTCCGTGGTGGCCTTCGGCCTCGGGCATGTGCCCGTGATGGCGCTGCTGCTTGCGGGCGTCGGGCTCGCTGTGTCTGGTCTGCGGCAGGAAAGCCCGGTGCGTCCACCCGAGCCTGTGGCCGATCCCGTTCCGCGCGGACTGACGGGTCTCGGTGATCTCCTCGCGCAGATGAGCCACGAGTTGCGCACCCCGCTCAATGCGGTGATCGGGTTCTCCGAAGTCATGCGGCACGAGCTGCATGGGCCGCTCAACGCACGCTATCAGGAATACGCCATCCACATCGCCGAGAGCGGCGGGCGGATGCTGAAGTCCTCCCAGGATGCTTTGGCCGTGGCCGAGGCCATGACCGTGCTCCTGTCGCCGCAACAGGCGGTCCGCGAGGAGCAGGTGAGCGCCGGCGCGCTGATCGAAAGCGCCCAGCGTGTGGTGGGGCTCGGCGACGGGCGCATCTCGCTCGTGTCGGGCAGCGCCTATGCGATCCGCTGCGAGCGGAGGGCGACGCAGCAGGCGATCGAGCATCTCCTGCGGGAGGCTGCCTCCGTGGCCGTACCCGGGCACGCGATCCAGGTCGCGGTGCGCCGGCAGGGCGCGCGCCGTTGCCTCGACATCAGTGTGCCGACGGCGTCGACCAATACGGTGCGCGGCGCGAGTGGAGACAACACCGATCCGTTCCCGATGCCGGAGGGCGGCGGCCTTAACGTGCTTCTTGCACGGCTGCTGATCGAGGGGCAGGGCGGGTGGCTCGAGATCCGCTCTGCCGAAGCGCACAGGTGGAGCGCCAGCATCTCGTTTTCGCAGGCGTGCGCGTAGGCTTCTGTCGCGCGCGCGGTCAATCGCCGAAGCCGTACGTGTTCTGGCGGATGGCCGAGGTCTTCTTGCGCAAGGGATCGAGGAAACCGAAGTTGCCCGTGGCGAGCGTCTCGCCCTCGTGCGGAGGTACCGGCTCGAGGTACCATTCGCGCTCCTGATCGCCGACCGAGACGATGCGGAGCCTGTAGTTCGCCGACAGGGCGCGCGACAGCCAGACCCACGCTTCTTCGTCGCTGTCGAAGCTCCAGTGCAGCCGGCCGAACCAGGCGGACACCGCGCGCTTCGAGAAATCCATGTCGATGGAGAAGCCTGCGACGCCCGTCGCCGGCACCGACAGCGTCAGGCGTTCGACGTCGGCGCGCGCCAGCAGATCGCCCATCTTGTTCCTCAGCCGCGCGACGGCGACTTGGGAGGACGCCTGGGCGAAGAAGCGCGACAAGCCTTCGGACCAGAATACCAGGCTCGGTGCATCTGTCGTGGCGCCCGTGATGCGAACAGCCTGAAGCCGCTCGGAGAGCTTGGCCAAGTCTTTCGCAAGGCCGGGGGCCAGTTTGGCGGGCCGTCCAGAGGCCAGTTGGGGCGCGGCAGGTTCAGCCGAAGGGGATGGCACAACCGTGCCATCAGCCTCCGACGACCCTGACGGATCGTCATTGGGAGGCGCCGCCAGCCAGGACGACAGCAGGCGAAAACGGCGGGGATCGAACTTGCGCGATCGGGGACGCGACACCTGAAACAGTCCAGAAAGAAGAGCGATGCGTTTCAAAATCCGTCCAACATTTTCGCCTAAAACCGCAAAAAGGTAAAGGCGTCGCCCGGTACGAAACTGTCCGTGCGCACAAATCGTACGTGGTCGGTAAATGTCGCAATTTCAAGGGCTCGCCGCCTTGGGGCGGCGGGCGCAGGTGTCGTCCGCGAACTATGCGCTGTTCAGGTCGAGGGCGGCATGAAAATGCACAGGAGGCGCATGCCGCCGTTGCCCGTCGGGCGCATGCACACGTGCATCCGGTTGTCCTTGGATTCGCGGCGGGGGAAATCCGCCGGGACGAGCACGGTGCCGTGGCGCGTGGTCACCAGCATCTCGCTGGGCCCCGTCTGGGGTGGGAGCCCGAAGGTCGCCATGGCGGCGCCGGGCAGTACCTCGACCTTGTCGACGGGTGCGCAGTCCATGCCATGGCAGCATTCCATGGGGTACCAGTCGTGCGCGAGAGCTGGATCGCTATACGTCAAGGAAACGGGCGTCACGGGAGCAAACGCAGCCACAGCCGACAGAAGCCATGCGAAAGGCAATGCGATCTTCGACATCGTGTAGGCCTCGACATGTTGTGAGCCCGTAGCAGGCCTTGTCGTCAGCACTCGATCGTCTTGCAAACGCGAAGGCGTGCGAAGGTTTCCTGCAGTCAGGCTCGGTTTTGCTGCCCTCCTCTCCGGCGGTTCATCCCAGAGGCGTGCGCAAGGCCGCGCAAAATGCGGCTCGGCATCGAGACTTCTCGCAGCCGGCGACGAGGCGGGCTGCGACACTTTGCTGACATGCTCAGCGTGCGACGATTCTAACCGCGCGTCGCGTGCCGGGGATAGCAATCGAGCGGTCGCGGGTGTGCTGTGGCTGCAAAGACCATAAACGGCGGGAATGCGTGGAAAGCAGGCGTCGTCGCGCCGGGGTCTGCGCGCGGGGTAGGCATTGAACGCTGTGTTCGGCGTTGTGCTCAGTCTGCGCGCATGATCAGGCGTTCGAGCGCGATCAGCCCGATACGGCCGCCGATGACGATGGCGGCGAAGGTGACGAACGATCCGAGCGCCAGCGTCGACACGCCCGTCAGCGATTGTCCGACCGTGCAGCCGAGCGCCATCACGCCACCGATGCCCATGAGCACGGCGCCGCCCAGGCTGCGCAGCGTGTCGGATGGGTCGGAAAAGGTCGACAGACGAAACTGACCGCGCGCGAGCGAAACGAGGAGGGCGCCGAGCAGCGCGCCGAAGACGCTCGCCACGCCGAAGCCCGGCATCGGCGCGGCAGTGAAGCGCTGCAGCCATTCCAGCGCGTCGCCGGCCGGGCGCACGTAAGAGAGCGATTGGGGTGCGACGGGGCGCGCCGCCATCTCGTCGAAGGCGAGGCCTGTCACGGCCCAGCCGGCGATCACGCACAGGCCGACACCGACGCCTGACAGGATGTGGATCCGGGAGTTCCGGAAAGGTGCGCTGGCAAACGCGTAAGTAGCCGCGCCGAGAACGATGGCGATCGCGAGGATCGCCGACATGGCCCGCGGGGAGAGCGGCAGTGCACGGCTCGCCAAGTCCGCGATCGATTGCGTGGGGGCACGAGGGATCGATATCGCGGTGGCGTTCTCGATCGCGGCGCGGATCGGTCCGAGAAGGCCGCCGATGGTCATGAACGCTGCGATGCCGAGCACGACGAGCGTCAGCAGCGAGCGCAGATCACCGCCGCCGGCACGGGCGAGGTTGCGGCTCGGGCAGCCGCCCGCGAACACCATGCCGAACCCGAGAAGGGCGCCGCCGACGCTATAGCCGACCCAGTTGAAGCTCGGGGCGAGGTACATGGACTTCGCCACGTCGACGATGCCGGCGTAGGCGAGGATCTGCGTGCCGGCCAGCGCCGTCGCGGCGGCGAGGATCCAGGCGCGGAAACGGCGCGTGTCGCCGAAGTTATGGATGTCGGCGAGCGCCCCCATGGCGCAGTAGTTCGTGCGCGTGATGATGGCGCCGAAGGCCAGGCCGACGATGAGGCCGCCGAGGGCGAGCGTCGCATCCGCGTGCGAACTCAAGGAATTGCGCAGGGCCTCGATCAAACCGCCGGTCTCCGGGAGGACGTTCGGGCGCCTTCATTCCAGGTTTGACCGGGCATTGCAACCGGCCGCGGCGACGCCATTTTCCCGGTAGTCCCAGCCCCTCCCAGGCCTGCTTGCCTTCGTGCCGGTTTGGGGGTGCAGTCGCAGCATGAGCACGACGATTCGACCCGACGCCAAAGCCCAGCCCAAGCCGCTTGCCGCGGACGGCCCCTTCGTGCACCTCAAGGTGCATTCGGCCTATTCGCTGCTGGAAGGCGCGTTGCCGATCGCCAAGGTTGCGAAAACGGCCATCGCCAAGGGCGTGCCGGCCATCGGCCTCACGGACACCAACAACCTGTTCGGAGCCCTCGAGTTCTCCGACAAGGTTGCGAGTTCCGGCGTGCAGCCGATCGTGGGCTGCAGCCTGCAGACCGACTTCCGCGATGGCGCGCCGGCGCCCGGGCAGATGCGCATGGGCGCCAACCAGCCGCGCTCGCAGCCCGCCGGATCGATCGCGGTGCTGGCGGCGACGGACGCCGGCTACCAGAACTTGATGAAGCTCACCTCGCACGCCTTCTTCGATCCGGCGGAGGACGAGCCGGCGCACCTGAAGATCGCGGCGTTCGAGACGTGGGGCGAGGGGTTGATCGCGCTCACGGGCGGGCCGGACGGCCCCATCGATCGCGCGTTGCGAGACGGCCAGAAGGATCTGGCGCTCGACCGCCTCAAGATTTTGGAGAAGATCTTCGGCGACCGGCTCTACGTCGAGATCCAGCGGCATGGGCTTGCCCACGAAGCGGAGGTCGAGCCGCAGCTCCTGGAACTCGCCTACGCGCGCGGGCTGCCGATCGTCGCAACCAATGAAGTCTACTTCGCCGCGCCCGAGGACTACGAGGCGCACGACGCGCTGCTGTGCATCGCCGGCGGCAGTTTCGTCGTCGAGGACAACCGGCGCCGGCTGTCGCGCGCGCACTACTTCAAGAGCGCGAAGGAGATGCGGGAACTGTTCGCGGATCTGCCGGAGG
>RXJK01000351.1:0-961 GCA_003963125.1 Hyphomicrobiales bacterium | reverse complement strand
GCAGCGCTGCGCGTTCCGGCCGAAGGGCCGCAAGCCGATCCTGCCGCGCTTCGTGAAGGCCGACACGGCGGCGACGCCGGAAGAGATCCTGGAACTCGAAACCAAGGAACTCACCGCGCAGTCGCGGGCGGGGCTTGCCGCGAGGCTCGCCGCGGGCGACCTCGCACCGGGCTTCACGCGGGAAGACTACGAGAAGCGGCTCGACTTCGAACTCGGCGTCATCGCCAAGATGAAGTTCCCCGGCTACTTCCTGATCGTGTCCGACTTCATCAAGTGGTCGAAGGCGAACGGCATTCCCGTCGGCCCGGGCCGCGGCTCGGGTGCGGGCAGCGTCGTCGCCTGGTCACTGACGATCACGGATCTCGATCCCCTCCGCTTCGGGCTGCTCTTCGAGCGCTTCCTCAATCCCGAACGCATCTCGATGCCGGACTTCGACATCGACTTCTGCCAGGACCGGCGCGACGAAGTGATCCGCTACGTGCAGGGCAAGTACGGGCGCGACCGCGTCGCCCAGATCATCACGCACGGCAAGCTGCAGGCGCGCGCGGTGCTGCGCGACGTGGGCCGCGTGCTGCAGATGCCCTACGGGCAGGTCGACCGGCTTTGCAAGATGGTGCCGAACAACCCGGCCAATCCCGTGACGCTGCCGCAGGCGATCGAGCTCGAGCCGAAGCTGCAGGAAGAGCGCGACCGCGAGCCGATGGTCGCCAAGCTGCTCGAGATCGCGCAGAAGCTCGAAGGGCTCTATCGGCATGCCTCCACGCACGCCGCCGGCATGGTGATCGGCGACCGGCCGCTCGACGAGTTGGTGCCGCTCTACCGCGATCCGAAGTCGTCGTTCCCGATCACGCAGTTCAACTGGAAGTTCGTCGAGCAGGCCGGGCTCGTGAAGTTCGACTTCCTCGGCCTCAAGACGCTGACCGTACTGCGCAAGGCGGTCGATCTCATCAAGCGCGGGCGG
>RXJK01000152.1:45985-48304 GCA_003963125.1 Hyphomicrobiales bacterium | reverse complement strand
CCGGACAGCCGTGTGCGCGTCACCGGGATGACAGGTGAGTGTATTGCGCGCGCGTGCCGCTCCACAAATGTCACCCCGGCACTTGTTGCCGGGGTCCAGCGCAACGCCGGGACCTGCGCGTGCAGAGGGTTGGGTCCCGGTGACAAGCACCGGGACGACACAGGAGCGGTTGCACACGGGCAGGACCGCCAGGGCGCCGTCATGCCTAACGCGAGGTTAATTCGAGGCGCGCAATTTTAGGCGAATTGGCGGGTTTCGGCGGCCGAATTCCTAAGGGGCGATCGGTACAATGAAACTCAAATAAGGGCGAAAAGTGCCCAGTTCGGGAGGTCGTCGTTTCAGGAGAGTTTGATGAAGACCGGTACGGTCCTTTTACTCGCAGCCATTTTACCGTTTGGAAGCCTGCTCCTCGCGGGCGTGCTGATGCATCGCTGGTACGTTCACTACAGGGCCCGTCGCGCCGTCATGGCGCTGGGCTGAAGAGCGGCCCTCATTTCTCGGCGCGCGTCAGGCGCGCCTTGGTCTCGGCGGCCCACGCGGCGAAGCGGCCTTCGGCGATGGCCGCACGCATGGCCTGCATCAGCTCCTGGTAGAACGCGACGTTCGCCCAGGAGAGGAGCATGGCGCCCAGATACTCCTCGGACTTCACGAGGTGATGCAGATAGGCGCGCGAATAATCCCGTGCCGCCGGGCAACTGCTCTCCGGATCCAGCGGGCGCATGTCTTCCGCGAAGGCCGCGTTGCGCAGGTTGACCTTGCCGTTCCAGGTGAAAGCCTGGCCGTGCCGGCCCGACCGCGTCGGCATCACGCAATCGAACATGTCGATGCCGCGGGCGACGCTCTCGATGATATCGAGCGGCGTGCCGACGCCCATCAGATAGCGCGGCTTCTCCGACGGCAGATGCTGTGTGGCGACCTGCATGGTTGCGAGCATCACGTCCTGCGGCTCGCCCACGGCGAGACCGCCGACGGCGTAGCCCGGCAGATCCAGCGCGGCAAGCGCCTGGGCCGAGTGCACGCGCAAGTCCAATTCCGTGCCGCCCTGCACGATGCCGAACAGCGCCTGCCCCTCGCGCGCACCGCCACGCTCCAACTGCGCCCCGAATGCGATCTGCGCCCGCTTGGCCCAGGCGATCGAGCGCTCCATGGCGCGCGCGACCTCATCGCGGGACGCCGGCAACGCCACGCACTCGTCGAGCTGCATCTGGATGTCGGAGCCCAAAAGGCACTGGATCTCGACGGCGCGCTCGGGCGTGAGCATGTGGCGCGAGCCGTCGATGTGGGACTGGAAGGCGACGCCCTCGTCCGTGATCTTGCGCAGCTTCGACAGGCTCATCACCTGGAAGCCGCCCGAGTCCGTCAGGATGGGACGGCGCCAGCGCATGAAGGTGTGCAGCCCGCCGAGCCGGGCCATACGCTCGGCACCAGGGCGCAGCATCAGGTGATAGGTGTTGCCGAGGATGATGTCGGCACCTGCCGCTTCGAGCTGATCGACATAGACGGCCTTCACCGTCGCTGCCGTGCCGACCGGCATGAAGGCCGGCGTGCGGATGATGCCGCGCGGGGTGTGCACCTCGCCAAGGCGCGCGCCGCCGTCGGTCTTCAGAAGCTTGTAGTGGAAGGCGTTGGTCATTCTGGCTTCTCGGCAGGAAACAGCAGGCAGGCATCGCCGTAGGAATAGAAGCGATAGCCCGTGGCGATGGCGTGCTTGTAGGCCTCCTGCATCGCCGCGAGACCGCTGAAGGCCGAGACGAGCATGAACAGCGTCGAGCGCGGCAGGTGGAAGTTGGTGAACAGCACGTCCACCGCGCGGAAGCGATAGCCGGGCGTGATGAAGATGTCGGTCTCGCCGGAAAAGGCCGCGATGCGGCCATCGGCTCGCGCGGCGCTCTCGAGCACGCGCAGCGCCGTCGTGCCGATGGCGACGATGCGATTGCCGCGGGCGCGCGCGGCATTGAGGCGATCGGCGACCTCGGCGCTCACCTCGCCCCATTCGCTATGCATGCGGTGCTCGGCCGTGTCCTCGGCCTTGACGGGCAGGAAGGTGCCGGCCCCGACGTGCAGCGTCACGGTCTCGCGCGTCACGCCCTGCGCCTCCAGGGCTTGCATGAGCCCGGGTGTGAAGTGCAGGCCGGCCGTTGGCGCGGCGACCGCCCCTTCGCGCCGCGCGAACATGGTCTGGTAGCTGTCGCTGTCGGCCTCGCTCACCGCGCGCCGCGAGGCGATGTAGGGCGGCAAGGGGATGTCGCCCACGATGTCGATGGCCTCGTCGAGGTACGGCCCGTGCAGGCTGAAGGCCAGTTCCACCTCGCCGCCCTC
>RXJK01000152.1:21098-45935 GCA_003963125.1 Hyphomicrobiales bacterium | reverse complement strand
TCGAGCGTGCCGAGCAAGCAGACGCGACCGTCGTGGCCGAAGCTCACCCGGTCGCCGACCTTCAGGCGCTTGGCCGGCCGCGCGAAGGCGCGCCAGCGATCTTCGCTCAGCCGCTTGACGAGGTTGAACACAACCTTGGACTGGGCTTCGCCCCGCACCCGCAAGCCCACCAGCGCCGCGCGGATGACCTTGGTGTCGTTGACGACCAGGGCGTCGCCGGAGCGCAGCAACGTCGGCAGGTCCGCCACGCGGTGATCGGCGAGGGCCTGCCCCGGCCGGACGACGAGCAGGCGCGCGGCATCGCGCGGCGACACGGGGTCGAGCGCGATACGCTCCTCGGGCAAGTCGAAGTCGAACAGGTCGGTCCGCATGGGTTCGTTCGGGTTCGCGCCTCGTCCCGGCAGAGCGGCTGCCGGTTCCGGGCCGTCGCGCTGCCTCGTGATTAACGCTGGGGGTTGCCGCAGATCAATGCCGCGCCCGCAAGGGGTGGCAGGTTTTTCGCCCGTCCGCAAAGTCCGTCCAGAGCGGGATTTTGCAGCGCAATAACATGACGAAAGCGTAAGGCACAACCGGCACCTTTCGGGTGACAGGACAGGTGACAGGCTTTCGACCATCTGGTCAGATGGACGAAGCGCTCCCGGCGAGATTCAGAACGCAACCCATGACCACGCTTCACCTCACGCATCCCTGTTTCGTCGAGCACGACACGGGCCCCGGACATCCCGAGCGGCCCGACCGCATGCGGGCGCTGGACCGGCTGTTCGCGCACGAAGTGTTCGCGCCGCTGAAGCGGGAGGAGGCGCCGCTGCGCGAGGACGTGGAGGAAGCCATCACCCTCGCGCATCCCCAGCCCTATCTCGACTGGATCAAGGGCGTGCGGCCTGCGGAGGGCGAGGAGCCGGTGCGGCTCGATCCCGACACGGTGCTGTCGCCGAAATCCTGGGAGCCCGCCTTGCGCGCGGTGGGCGCGGGGCTCTACGCCGTCGACCAGGTGATGGACCCGAAGTCCGGCATCAAGAACGCGTTCTGCCAGGTGCGCCCGTGCGGCCATCACGCGGAGGCCGAGCGCGCGATGGGCTTCTGCTTCTTCAACAACATCGCGATCGCGGCCATGTACGCGCGCAAGAAGTACGGCGCGGAGCGGGTGGCGGTGGTCGACTTCGACGTGCACCACGGCAACGGCACGCAGGACATCTTCTGGTCGGACAAGAACCTGTTCCTCGCCTCCACCCACCAGATGCCGCTCTATCCGGGCACGGGGGATGTGTCGGAAGTGGGTGTCGGCAACATCTGCAACGCACCCTTGCGGCCGAACGACGGCGGCGAGCCGTTCAAGGAGGCCTTCACCACCCGCGTGCTGCCGGCCTTGCGCAACTTCTGCCCGGACTTCGTCTTCATCTCGGCGGGATTCGATGCGCACCAGGACGATCCGCTCGCCAACCTGCGCCTGACGGAACCGGATTTCTTCTGGGCTACCAGCAAGATCGCCGAGATTGCCGACAGTCTTGCACAGGGTCGGCTGGTCTCCATGCTCGAAGGAGGCTACAACCTCAATGCGCTCGCGCGCTCCACGGGCGTGCACGTGCGGGCGCTGATGCAGGCGAGTTCGTAAGCGCGGCTTCAGAGACTTCGAATTGGTCGGTCTCGGCGAGCCGTAAGGCGAATCCGACGAGACCGAATGTCGGGTTTCGCTGAGCTCTAGCGGGCCGACATCAACATTCAATCGCAGCCGCAAAGCAGGTGATCATGAGCATGGCGAAGCCAGCCGCCAATCATGCCGATATCAAGGCCATGTCGTTCGAGACGGCGCTGAAGGAACTCGAGACCATCGTCGGGCGCCTGGAGAAGGGCGACGTGGCGCTCGAAGAGAGCATCACCATCTACGAGCGCGGCGAAGCGCTGAAGTCGCACTGCGACAGCCTCCTGAAGCAGGCCGAAGCGCGCGTCGAGAAGCTGACGCTCAACGCCCAGGGCGAGCCCACGGGCACGGAGCCCTTCCGCGCGCAAGAGTAGCGGCGCGCCGCGCCTCGTCGCCCCTTTCCGCGGGGCACCCACAGCCGCAGCCCCCGCCCGTCGCCCTCGGGCTCGTCCCGACGGCCCAGCCCGCGGCTTGGCGCGCAGCGCAGGTCCAAATCCGAGGCCGTGGCGCTCATCGAGCGCTGGATGCTCGGGACAAGCCCGAGCGTGACATTGGAGTGGATGCGCGCTCCCCCTGCAATTACTGCGCTCCCGGATATCGCGCGCGAGCGCGATTGTCCGGGACCTTGCCGCGTGGAGGAGAATGCGGCGTCAGATGCTAGCACTCGCGCAGGCGCTACCCGGCAAGACCCCGGACTGGCGCTGCGCGCCATCCGGGGACGCATAAAAGCGTAATGGCTGGACGCTCGGAAAGTCCGAGCACACGGGTGCGCTATGCCGCCGGCGCAGAACCGGGGAGGAAGCGGAAGCCGCCGGATCGCTCGCCGACGCGGCCGCAGAAGGGGCCACCGAAGTGGGCGGGGTAGAGCATGCTGCCGTGCGCGCAGGCGTGCTCCAGCACTTTACGCCGGCTGACGCGGGCTTCGGCCGGATCAGTGCAGAAGGCGCTGCTCCAGGCGACCTCGTAGATCTGCATCGGATGATGCATGATGTCACCGGTGAAGAGCCCCTCCGCGCCGGCCGAGGCGAGCTTGATCAGCACGTGCCCCGGCGAATGGCCCGGGGCCGGCTCGATGGTGAGGCCGTCCGCCAACTCGACGACGCCCTCGACCACCATGTCCTGCTTGGCTTCGAGGATCGGCAGCACGCTGTCGTTGAAGATGCGCGCGTTCGCCTCCACCTTGCCGCCCTCGCCGCGCGAGGGATCGAAATAATCGCGATCGATCTTGGAGAAGACGTACTTTGCGTTCGGGAAGGTCGGCACCCAGCGGCCGTCCTCGAGGCGCGTATTCCAGCCCACGTGATCGACGTGCAGATGCGTGCAGAGCACGTAATCGATGTCCTCGGGCCTGAGGCCCGCGGCCGCGAAGTTCGCTAGATACGGCATATTCAGCATGTGGAACGCCGGCTGCGTCGGGCGTTCCTTGTGATTGCCGACGCAGGTGTCGACGAGGATCGTGTGATGCCGCGTCTTCAGCACCCAGCTGTGCACCGACATGATGAGCCGGCTTTTCGACTCGTTGAGGTACTGCGGCACGAGCCAGCTCAGGTGTGGCGCGACCGCCTCTTCCGTCCAGTCCGGCAAGACCTGCGCCGGGCGGAAGCTCGGCCCGTGGCTTTCTTCGATCCGCAGAATATCGACATTGCCGAGCTTGAACATTGCGCCTCGCCGCGTTTGCCCTTTAGCTCTACTATCGCCAAGGGTGCCAGGCCTGCAAGCCGCGGCCGGCGCCGGACAGGACACGAGACATGAGCGACGAGAAGAAGACACCGGCCCCGGCGCGGCCTGCCGCGACGGTCGTGATCCTGCGGGACGGGCCCGAGGGCATCGAGACCTTCATGGTCGTGCGCCACCACGCCATCGACTTCGCCTCCGGCGCGCTCGTGTTTCCCGGCGGCAAGGTGGACGAACAAGACAAGGGCGGTGAATGGGACGACCTCGCGCCGGGCCCCTTCCCGATCGCGCGCGAGTTCGTCGTCGCGGCGGCGCGCGAGACCTTCGAAGAGGCGGGGCTTCTGCTGGCGCGGCGCAAGGGCGTGGGCGATCTCCTCGGCCACGACGACGTGCACCGCATCGTCACGGCCGATCGGGCGCGCCTCATCGACGGCGAGACGACGTTCGCGGACATCCTGCGGCGGGAAGAGCTGGAAGTTGCGACGGATCTTCTCGTGCACTTCGCGCACTGGATCACGCCGGTTCCGGTGCCGAAGCGCTTCGATACGCAGTTCCTGCTCGTTGCTGCGCCTGTTGCCCAGCTCGGCGCGCACGATGGCAGCGAGTCGGTGGAAGGCATCTGGATCCGGCCGCAGGTGGCGCTCGATGAGGCCGACGCCGGCAAGCGCACGCTGGTGTTTGCCACCGCCATGAATCTGAAAAAGCTCGCGCGGCACGCAAGCGTGGCCGAAACCGTCGCCGCGACGCGGGCCGATAAGGTCGTCACCGTCATGCCGCGGCTCGAACGCACGCCCGAAGGACAGCGCAAGCTGCACATTCCCGCCGAAGCCGGCTACGGCGTGACCGAAGTGGTGCACGATATGCCGAGCCTGCCGGGGCACTGAGTGCAGCGCCATGGAACTCCGCTGTCGGGCCCAGGTTATCTAGACCCGCCCGCCAAAAGGAGTTCCGCATGGACGTCAAAGGCAAGAAGGTCGCCATTCTCGCGACGAACGGCTTCGAGCAATCGGAGCTGGAGGTCCCGCGGGATCGCCTCAAGGAAGCGGGCGTGCAGGTCGACGTGATCTCACCGGAGAAAGGCGAGATCCGCGGCTGGGACCAGAAGGACTGGGGACGTCCGGTCAAGGTGGATCGCGGCCTCGATGACGCGCGCGTCGACGACTACGACGCCATCGTGCTGCCGGGCGGGCAGATCAACCCGGATTTGCTGCGCATCAATCCCAAGGCGCTCGAATTCATCCGGGCTTTCTACGACCAGAAGAAGGTCGTCGCGGCCGTGTGCCATGCGCCGTGGCTGCTCGCGGAGACCGGGATCCTGAGGGGGCGCAAGGCCACGTCCTACAAGTCGATCAAGACCGACGTCATCAACGCCGGGGCGAAGTGGGAAGACAGCGAGGTCGTCACCGACCAGGGCGTCATCACCTCGCGCAACCCCGGTGACCTCGAAGCCTTCTCCAAGAAGATCATGGAGGAGCTGTCCGAGGGGCGGCACACGCAGCGGCAGGGATAGAGCGTCGCTCTCGCACATCGTGCGCTCTCGGACGACGTGCGCCAGCGCGGCTGTGCGGATTTTGCAGCACTGCGTGAAATCGCAAGCGGGAAACATCCCGGGTCTCGCTTTGCTCGCCCGGGAAAGCAAAAAGAGGGGAGCTTTGCGGCCGCTCTTAGTCTGGCGCTTTGAGCGCGTCGCAGCGGCTATCGGGCGCGCGCTCGAGGCGGAAGTCGGCGTCGTCGGACTTTGCGGGAAAGACACGGAAGCGGCCGCCGCCGCCGCACCCGCGCTTCATCAATAGGCCGTGGCGCCATAAGGCGAGGTCGAGGGCGTGGCGCCCCGTGGCGCGCGAAAGCACTATCGCGCCGCCGTCGCAATCGATGCCGCAGACGAGTGAAAAGGTGGAGGGCGGCGTCGAGAAGCCGCCGGTCCGGTCCACATGCCGCTTCTCGTACCAAGGGCATTCGCCGCGCGCGTGCAGCGTTCCGAGCCCATCGGCCGTGGCTACGAGCGTGAAGTTGAAGATCCAATCGTAGTCGGCTTTGCGCGTGTCGTAGTCGAGGCGCAGCGTAAGCGATGTCAGCGGCACGTTGTCGGTACGCGCGAACTTGGTGCGGGTCTCGGGGTGGCCATCGGGACGCGTGCGGCCGGTCGGCACCTGCCTGCCTTTCGCCCAATCTTCCGTATCGACCTTGCGGCCTTGGAAGGTGCCGGCGAAGCAGGCGAAGGCGCCCGGTCCCGGCAGCAGCGGCTTGATCAGGCTCTGCGCGTAGAGGAGTTTCACGCCCGCGAAGCCGATGCCGGCCACCGCTGCGAAGATCACCGCGTAGATCCATCGCGGACGCCGCGCACCCGCAGGTGATGGCAGGCCTTGCATCGCGCACTCCGGCGGTTCGACAGGGCCGAATGTGCCTGCCGGCCGCCGGGCTGTCTGCGCAGGAGGCCGCAAATATCGATAAGCGCGGCGATGTGCCGAAGCTCAGGCGTCCTCGGGGGTGGCCTTGAGCACGTTCAGCCGGCGGCGAACAACGTCGATATGCTGGCGCAGGTCATAAAGCTGGTTGGCGAATGCCAAGGGGACCGGGATGCGATTGACGGCTTCCTCGATGCGTTCCACTTCGCCCGCCGCACGCGCCACGTCGGTCGGTGATGGCGTGATGCCCGCCTCCACCTTCTTCAGTTCCTTGTACCAGTAGATGATGCGTCGCCGGACGCGCCACGTGTAGAGCGTCGGCGCGAAGCGCAGCGTCGGCACCAGGATGCCGAGCGCCGGCACGAGGAACACCACGAAGCGATCGACGACGACAGCCCAGTAGAAGGGCATGTAGCGCTGCAGGAAGGGCGGGCCGCTTTTGTAGACGCGCTGGGCGTCGGGAGAGAGCGAGAACTCCTGATCCTCGGCGAGCGGGAACACGCCAGCGCGATGCAGCAGCGCATTCTCGCCGCTCGGGCCCACCCGCGGCTGCGCGTGCACATGGATCACGGCTTGCGTGAGCAGGTTGACGAGTGCCGGATGCAGGTCCTTGCGCGTGACGACAGCGGCCGTGGTGGATAGTACCTGCGAGTCCACGCCCGGCACGTTGCGCGCGAAATCGACGACGCCCTGCTTCAACTCGATGCGCGACAGGAAGGGAAAGCGCTGCGCGTAGGCATCGGCCTGCGCGAGGCTCACGAGGCGGGCGTGCGGGCTGTCGAAGAGGCGCTTGACGGTGCGCGCTTCCGGCGCCAGCACGAGGAAGCCGGCGTCGGCGCCGTTGGCCTCGAGGGTCTCGGGATAGGTCGGCAGTTCGGCGTTGACGAGCGTGGCGTTGTCCCGTGTGACCCCACTCGAGGCAAGCAAGCGGAGCGCCACGGCCTCCGTGCCGCTGCCCGAGGGGCCGACGATAACGCGCTTGCCCTTGAGGTCGGCGAGGCGGCTGATCGGGGTGGCCTCCGCGCGCTCGAAAATCCACACGGGCTCGAAAAAGATGCGGCCGACGGACTGAAGGACCTGGGCGTCGTCGGCGCCCGCGAGGCCGCCCTGTAGGAAAGCCGCGTCGACGCCGGAGCGCTCGTCCTTCAGCAGGGACAGGTTGTCGAGGGAGCCGCGCGTCTCGCGCACCACCAGCTTCACCCCCGAGCCCTGGAAGAACTCCGCGTAGCGCTTGGCGGCTTCGTGGTAGGGGCTGCCAGGCGTCGCTGCGCCGATGACCAGCGTATTCGGCGGGGGCGCGGGCACGAGCTTCCAGGCGAGCCAGAAGGCGACCGCCAGAAGTGCCACGACCGGAACGGCCGTGAACAGCAACTCCCGCACCTGGACAAATCCCGACGACTTCCGCATCGCGACGTCTCCCCTCGCCCCAGACCGGGGACGGTTAGCACGCCGGTGCGTCAATTGTCTGCCACGCGCAGCGCCTTTGGCGCCAGGCACGGCCCATGCGCAACATGCTCAGCTCCACATGCTCAGGCGGAGGCTTTCTGCCGCCGCTCGCGCCCTGCGCGAAGCGCCTTGCCCAGATGCTGATCGAGGGTTGCGAGCGCGGTTTCACACCAGGCGATGGCGCCGCGCTCGACGGTGAGCCCCAATTGCAGGCCGAGTTTCAGACCCGTGCGGCGCAGATCATTGATCCGGCCTGAGAATCGCTTCGCCTCGATGCGCTCATAAAGCGCGAGGCGGGCCTTGTGCATGACGAGGCGCTCGGCAATCTGCGCGCGCACGGCGGCGAGATCGACGCAGTCGAGCGCGTAGAGCTTCACGTACAGGTTGTCGCGCGCCGGGGGGCGCTCCGTCGCCGCGCGCGACCATTCCTTGAGGTGGCGGCGGCCGCGCGCGTTGACGGTGTAGATGGTCTTGTTGGGCTTGCCCGTCTGGATCACCTCCTCGCTGTCGAGGAAGCCCGAGGCGCGCAGCTGCTGCAGTTCGCGGTAGACCTGCTGATGGGCCGCCCGCCAGAAGAAGCCGATCGAGGTGTCGAACGTCTTGGTGAGCTCGTAGCCCGTCATGGGCCGCTCGGTGAGGCAGACGAGGATCGCTTCCGCCAGGGCCATCGCGGGACATTTCGCTCCGTTTGCAGCGGGCATTTCGCACACCTCGGGAGCATATGAACATAATTGCATATGCCCTGCAATGCATATACGATCGGGCCAAAAACATCGACTGCCACGCAAGCAGCGATCCCTGGAGGAACGACCCGATGTCCACACCGGTCCGCAGCGGAAGATGGCGGCTTGCGCTCGCCGCGCTGTTCACACTCGCCTCCGGCCTCGCCGCAGCGCAGACACCTGGTGTCAGCAAGACCGAGATCCGCCTCGGCCAGAGCATGCCCTACAGCGGCAACGCGTCGGCCTACGGCGTCGTCGGCAAGTCGATGGCCGCCTACTTCGAGAAGATCAACACGGAGCAGGGCGGCATCAACGGCCGCAAGATCACCTTCCTCTCGCTCGACGACGGCTATTCGCCGCCCAAGACCGTGGAGATGACGCGCAAGCTCGTCGAGCAGGAGGACGTGCTCGCCATCGTCGGCACGCTCGGCACGCCGACGAACACGGCGATCCACCGCTATCTCAACACGAAGAAGATCCCCCACCTGTTCGTGACGACCGGGGCGAGCAAATGGGCCGATCCCAAGCACTTCCCCTACACGATGCCCGGCATGGTCTCCTACCAGACGGAAGCCGCCGTCTACGGGCGCTATCTCGTGAAGGAACGGCCGGGCGCGAAGGTCGCCATCCTCTACCAGAACGACGACTTCGGGAAGGGCTACCTGTCGGGCTTCAAGAAGGGCCTCGGCGAGGCGGCCGCGCGCATGATCGTCGCGGAGCAATCCTACGAGGTGACGGACGCCACCATCGACTCGCAGATGGTGGCTCTGAAGGCCTCCGGCGCCGACGCGCTCTTCGCCATCGTGCTCGGCAAGTTCGTGCCGCAGGTGATCCGGCAGGCGCACGACACGGGCTGGAAGCCCGCCGATTTCATCGTGCCGACGTCGGCCATGTCAGTGAAGGCGTTTCTGCAGCCCGCCGGCCTCGACAAGTCGACGGGCCTCGTGACGGCGACGATGACGAAAGTCGTGTCGGACCCCGGCTGGGATGCCGATCCCGGCATGATCGAATACCGCAAGTTCCTCGCCGACTACCTGCCCACCATGGACCCCAACGACAGCAGCATGGTGACGGGCTACAACACCGCGCGGCTGATGGTGCAGATCCTCACGCAATGCGGCGAGGATCTTTCGCGCGAGAACGTGATGCGGCAGGCTGCCAATCTGAAGGACATCGAGTTGCCAATGCTGCTGCCGGGCATCAAAGTGACGACGAGCCCGGAGGACTACCTGCCCTACCAGACGCTCAAGATGCACCGCTTCAACGGACAGACGTGGATCGCCTTCGGCGAGCCCTTGACGAAATGACCCGGATACCCACGCACCGGAATCCTATCGGAGATTGATCCCCCATGTCATTGCCATCGATCCTGCAAGGCCGCCTCTCCATTCCGGTGATCGGCTCACCGCTTTTCATTGTCTCCGTGCCGGAACTCGTCATCGCGCAGTGCAAGGCCGGCATCGTCGGCTCGTTCCCCGCCCTCAACGCGCGGCCGAAGGAACTGCTCGAAGAGTGGATCGTGCAGATCAAGACGGAGCTCGAGGCCTACCAGAAGGCGAACCCCGACAAGAAGGTCGCGCCGTTCGCGGTCAACCAGATCGTGCACGCCTCCAACGACCGGCTCGAGCACGACGTTGCCATGTGCGTGAAGCACAAGGTGCCGATCATGATTACGAGCCTCAGACCGCCGGCCGAGGTGGTGAGCGCGGCGCACTCCTACGGCGGCATCGTGCTGCACGACGTGATCAACGAGCGGCACGCGCGCAAGGCGGCCGAGCAGGGCGTCGACGGGCTGATCCTCGTGTGCGCGGGCGCCGGCGGACACGCGGGGACGCAAAGCCCCTTCGCGCTCGTCTCCGAGGTGAAGCAGTGGTTCAACGGCGCGATCATCCTCTCGGGCGCCATCGCCAACGGGGCGAGCATCCTGTCGACGCAGGCGCTCGGCGCCGATCTCGCCTACATGGGTACGCGCTTCATCGCCACGCACGAGGCCAACGCGCAGCCGGCCTATAAGCAGATGCTGGTCGATACGGCGGCGAGCGACATCGTCTACAGCTCGCTGTTCACGGGCGTGCACGGTAACTATCTGGGCCCCAGCATCGTCAACGCGGGCCTCGATCCCAAGAACCTGCCGGAAGGCGACAAGACGACGATGAGCTTCGGTTCGGGCGGCTCGGCGAAGAACAAGGTCTGGCGCGACATCTGGGGCGCGGGCCAGGGCGTCGGCTCGATCCACGAGATCGCGAGCGTCGCCGAGGTGGTCGCAAAGCTCACGCGCGAGTACCACGCCGCCATGCAGGACCTCGGCAAGCGCTACTACGCGTAACCTGCACGCGCGCGTTGCCCGGCGTTCACGCTGAGCACCGATCTCTACGCGTGTCCCTCGTGTCATCCCGGTGCTTGTCACCGGGATCCAGCCATCCGCAAGCGCCGGTCCTGGTGTTGCGCTGGACTGCAACGAGTGCCGGGGTGACATCGGTGGAGGCGCACGCGCTTTCCACACACTCACCTGTCGTCCCGGTGCTTGTCACCGGGATCCAGCCATCCGCGAGCGCAGGTCCCGGCGTTGCGCTGGACCCCGGCAACGCGGGCCGGGGTGACATAGGTTGCGAACCTCGAGTTCGAGCTTGGGCGGGACGGGTTCTTGCAGGGGTGCACGGAAGATGCCCCGCGCCAACAGGCGTGGCGCGGGGCTTTGCGCGGTTGCGCGAATTGAGGCAAGCTGTCAGGTGCAGAACAAGGCCCGGGACAAGGGCCATGACTGAACGGCTTCCGAGAGGAGGCCTCTAGGGAGAGACACCGATGCTTGCTGCCTCGCAGCGGGCCCGCGCACGCGCCGTCGTGATCGCAGGGCTGACGCTTCTTCTGTCCAGCGCCACCGCATCCGCCCAGACCGACTTCCCCACACGCCGCATCCACGTGATCCTGCCCTATCCAGCCGGCGGCATCGTCGACATCGTCACGCGCATCGTCACGGAGAAGATCTCGAAGACCTGGGGGCAGCCCATCATCATCGAGCCGAAACCCGGCGCGAACGGCAACCCGGCCTGGGATCAGGTGGCGCGGGCGGAGCCCGACGGCTACACCTGGACGTTCCTCAGTCCCGCGACGATGGCCAACCCGCGCATGCAGAACCTGCGCTGGAGCGAAAAGAGCTTCGTGCCTGTCGCGGCCGCGGTGTGGGCGCCTTCGGTGCTCGCGGTGCATCCGAGCATGCCCGTCTCGACCGTGAAGGAGTTCATCGACTACGCGCTGAAGAACCCCGGCGTGCTGAACTACGCGAACCCGGGCATCGGCACCTCGCAGCACCTCAACACCATGATCATGCTCAACGCCACGAAGATCGAGGCCGTGGGCGTGCCCTACCGCGGACAGCCGCCCGGGATCATGGACCTGATCGCCAACCGCGTGCAGTTCAAGGTGGTGTCGATCGGGCTCGTGACGGAGCACATCGAGAACAAATCGCTGAAGCCGCTCGCCGTGCTCGGCACCACGCGCTCACCGCTGCTGCCCAACGTGCCGACGTTCACGGAGGCCGGATATCCCGAGATCAACGTCGTCGCGTGGTACGGCTACGGCGTGCCGGCTGCCACGCCCGCGGCCGTCGTAGCGAAGATCAACCAGGGCTTTACCGAGGCCTTGCGTGACCCGGAGGTGCGCGCCGCGCTCGAGAAGCAGGCGCTGCAGCCCGTCGCGCCGATGTCGGCCGCGGAGGTCGCGGCGCTCTATGCGTCCGACACGGAGAAGTACGCCAAGGTGATCCGCGAGGCGAACATCCGGCTCGGCGACTGAGACTGGAGCCACGCCTCGCTCTATTTGCGTTCCCGGAAGTCGTGCGCGAGCACGGCTATCCGGGCCCTCGCCGCGTGACGCATGACTTCAAAGGGGAAAGTTCCCGGGTCTCGCTTCGCTCGCCGGGGAACGCACAAGGGGCGGGGGGCGGCGTCTGAGACTGCCTCACGCGCTCCTGCGAAACGGGAAGACGAGTTGCCCCACGAGACCTGCGGGCACCGGCGTCTGCGTGCCGAAGCCGGACGGGCGCCGGTCGGGCGGCATGTAGTAGGTTCCGAACAGGATGTCCCAGAAGGGGAATAGGCCGGCAAAGTTCTTGTCGCGGGCTGCCGCCTCGTCGCTGTGATGCCAGCGGTGAAAGCAAGGCGAGGCCACGAGCCCGCGCAGCGGTCCCCAGTCCCAGTCGACGTTGGCATGCACCAGGATCGCCATGAACGTGATAACGGGGAGGAGCCCCAGCACGGCTACCGGCGAGAAGCCGAGGGCCACGACCGGCAACGTCGTGACGATGCGCATCAGGGCGTCGTTGACGGGGTGCTGGCGCACCGAGGACAGCCAGTCGAGGTCGACCGAGGAATGATGCACGGCGTGGAAGCGCCACAGGTGTCCCCGATGGAAGGCGCGGTGCATCCAGTAGCCGAAGAGGTCGCTGATGAGCAGGATCGCGACAGCCTGAAGCCACAGCGGCAGGCGGGCGGCCGGGCCGTAGCCGTGGCGGACGAGGTTCGCGTCGAGCTTGCCGTAGATCAGGATGGCGAGCGGGGCGAGCGCCACCACGAGCGCGATTTGCGTCATGGTCCTCGTGACGACCGGGGTGAACAGCCAGTAGGCCGCGTCCGTCCAGAAGCCGCGCCGCAGTAGCGGCAGGCGCCGGTCGCGGGGGCGCGTCAGTTGTAGCAGCGCAAAGAGCGCGAACAGCACGGCGAACGCGATGCTGAGCTGGACGATCATCTTCATCGGTGCCTCCTCTGCCCTTGGCCCGTTATCAGTCCCGTGCTCCCCGCGCATGGCTGCCGACGCATGCACACAAAGCGCGTTGCCCCGGAACGCCAGGAGCGCGATGATCCCGTCGAAACGTGAACGGAGAATGGCATGCGGCTTTCGGTGCTGGACCAGTCGATCGCGGTGGCAGGGCAACCGCAGGCGCAGGCGATCCGCAATACGATCGCGATGGCGCAGGCCTGCGAGCGGCTCGGCTACGACCGCTTCTGGGTGTCGGAACACCATGCCAACGACACCATCGTCGGCACGGCGCCGGAGGTGCTGATCGCAGCCATCGCCAGCGTGACCACCCGCATCCGCGTCGGCAGCGCGGGCGTGATGCTGCCGCACTATGCGCCGTTCAAGGTGGCCGAGCAGTTCCGTGTGCTGGAGGCGATCGCGCCGGGACGTATCGACCTCGGGCTCGGGCGCGCGCCGGGCTCGGACGGTCGCACGGCGTTCGCGCTCAATCCGCTCGCCAACGAGCGGCCCGCCATGTTCCCCAACGACGTGCGGGACCTCATGGCCTGGGTGCGGGGCGAGCCGCTGCCCGAGGGGCATCGCTTCCGGCCGCTGAAGGCTTTTCCGTCCGGCGAGACGGCGCCCGAGGTCTGGATGCTCGGCAGTTCCGACTACGGCGCGCAGGTGGCCGCGCACTTCGGGCTGCCCTACGCCTTCGCGTGGTTCTTCGCCGACAGCTATACGGGACTGCAGGCGCTCGTTCTCTATCGCACGCTCTACCAGCCGAGCCCGCAGAACCCGGCGCCCCATTCGGCGCTGTGCGTGTGGGCGCTCGCCTGCGAGACGGAGGAGGAGGCGCACTATCACTTCCAGTCGCGCGCCCGCTTCCGGCTCTTGCGCGACCGCGGCATCTTCGCGGCGCTGGAGCCGCCGGAGATGGCCATGGCCCATACCTACACCGACATGGAGAAGGCGCAGATGAAGGCCTTTCGTGAGGCGGCCTTCGTGGGCACGGCCGAGCGCGTTGCGCAGCAGATCGAGGATCTCGCCAAGACGGCGAAGGTCGACGAGATGGCGGTGGTCACCTGGGCGACGGACGAGACCGTGCGTCAGAACAGCTACGCGCTCCTCGCCAAGGCCATGGGCTTCGCACCCTGAGCGGTGCATCTCGCGCCGATCCGACAGTGTCGGATTTCGCCTGCGGCTCACTCCGACCTGCGGGTGCCGTGCATCGACAACGCTGAAACTCTCTGCGTCCCCGGATGGCGCGTAGCGCCAGTCCGGGGCCTTGCAGGCGAGCGGTCCGCACCGACGTGGATCCACGGAGATGCTCACACCAACGCGGCAAGGTCCCGGACAGCCGTGCTTGCGCACGGCTTCCGGGAACGCAGAAAAGAAGGCTGCTCGCACCTTCGGCACTCATGCCATACCTGTCATCCCGGACGGTGCGCAGCACCGATCCGGGACCCAGGGCAATAGGCGGCGTCCGCTGCCCCTAGGTCCTGGCGCTCCGCGCTTCGCGCTGCGGCCGGGATGACAACCAGAGTACGTCAGCAACCGACCGGGAAGCCGTAGGTTGGGTTGAGCGAAGCGAAACCCAAAGTGTTCACAATCCAGTTCCACTGGTGTCGTCCGATTTCACCTTCGGGCTCACTCCGGGTACCGTGCACCGAAGGCACTCCACCTCTCAGCGTCCCAGGATGGCGCGCTGCGCCAGTCCGGGGTCTTGCAGGCGAGCGGTCCGCACCGACGTGGATCCACGGAGATGCTCACACCAACGCTGCGAGGTCCCGGAAATCGCGCTCGCGCGCGATTTCCGGGAACGCAGAAGGTGAGAGGCGAGCGCGCCGCACGAGGCGTTGAATGCTACGCGCGGGAGCAACCGTCTTATAGCCGAGCCCGTTTTCTAGAGTGTGCTGCCGAGGCGGGTGAGGGCCGCGTGGGCGAGCTTCTCCAGGTATTCGGTGGGGTTGCGGGTAAGGGCCGCGCGGAAGTCCACGATCGCCTCCGCGGGGCGGCCAAGCGCTTCGAAAATATGCGCCCGGGTGCCGTAGCCGCTGGCGTCGTCTGGGGCGAGGGCGATGGCGCGATCGGCGTCTACCTTCCCCGGCTCGAGATCGCCCAGAACGAAAAGCGCCCAGGCGCGGCCGTTGAATTGGCGGGCGGTGGTGGGCTCGGCGAGCAACGCCAGATATTTGCGGTAATCGGTCAGCATCGCCTCGCCGCCGCCCATCTCGCGCCGAGCCGCGGCCCGACCGAGGTAGGCCTCGGGCTCCTCCGGCGCGATGGCGAGAAGCGCGTCGTAGTCGGCGATGGCGGCGGCGTAGTCTGCCAACGCGAAGTGTCCGGCACCCCGCGCCAGGAAGCCACCCGTCTCGTTGGGTGCGAGCGCGAGAATGCGATCGCCATCCGTGATCACCGCCGCGTAGTCGCGCAGACGGAAGGTGATGGTCACGCGGTGCAGATAGGCGCGGACGAGATCGGGGCCGAGTTCGACGGCGCGGTTGCAATCGGCGAGCGCGGCCTCCAGCCGGCCGAGACCCGCGTTCGCCGTCGCGCGCGAGAGATAGAAATCCGGCATGTCCCCTCGCAGATGGATGCCGCGATTGAAGTCCGCGAGGGCGGCAGCGTGATCGCCCACGGCGTTGTGACAGTTGCCGCGGTGATAGAGGGCGTCGATATCGTCCGCGCGTTGCGCGAGATAGGCGGTGAAGTCAGCGATGGCATCGTCGTGCTTTCCAAGGCCCGCGCGAGCAATGCCGCGGCCGTAGTAGCCCGCGGCGAGCGGCTGCGGGGCGGCAAGCATCCGCTCGAAATCTGCAAGCGCCTCGTCGTACTTGCGCTGCCGCGCGAGGATGACCCCGCGGTCGTAGAGCGCAGTCGCCGGATCGGGCTCGAGTTCGATCGCGCGCGAGAGATCGGCGAGCGCATAGTCCAGCCGCCCGACAAGCGCCAGCGCATCGGCGCGGATGCGCAGGTTGTTGGCGTGCATTGGATCGAGCGCGACCGCGCGGTCGAGGACCGCAATGGCGCGTTCGGGCTCTTGCATCGCGTTGAGGCAGCGGCCGAGATTGCCGAGCATGCCGGCGTGATCGGGCAAGATGCGCGTCGCCCTCGTGTAGTCGGCGAGCGCGCCGGTATGATCGCCCTTGGCGGCCTTCACGTTGCCGCGTCCGTCGAGTGCCCAGGGATCTTCCGGCGTCCAGTGCAGCGCCTTCGCGTAGTGGGCCATCGCCTCGTCGAGGGCGCCGCGCTTGTAGGCGGCATATCCGCGCCAGTAGTGGCGTCGCGCCAAGCGCTCGTACACGGGGGCGAACAGGGACGCGGCCATGGAGCCTCGGCGTCGAAATCAATACTGGAAATTAGCGTCGAGAAAAGCTGGAGCCCGCGCGGGGCGGGCTCCCTGTCAATGCGGCAGGCCGGCTCGCGTCACGCCACGTCGGCGGCAACGCGCATGGAGATGATCTTGTCCGGGTTCTGCACCGGCTCGCCGCGCTTGATGTTGTCGACGTTGTCCATGCCCTCGATCACCTTGCCCCACACCGTGTACTGGCGGTCGAGGAAGGTCGCGTCGTCGAAGACGATGAAGAACTGGCTGTTGGCGCTGTTGGGATTGGAGGTGCGCGCCATCGAGCAGATGCCGCGCACGTGCGGCTCGGCGTTGAACTCGGCCGGCAGGTTGCCGTGCTTGGAGCCGCCCGTGCCGGTGCCGTTCGGGCAGCCGGTCTGGGCCATGAAGCCGTCGATGACGCGATGGAAGACGATGCCGTCGTAGAACTTCTCGCGCGCGAGCGTCTTCATGCGCTCCACGTGCTTGGGCGCAAGGTCAGGGCGCAGCGCGATCACGACCTTGCCCTTGGTGGTTTCGAGGATGAGCGTGTTCTCGGGGTCTTTGATATCGGCCATGTCGGGAATCCTTTGATTAGGGGAGTGGGGAGTTGGGATCAGGGAGTAGCGGGTTTCCTATTCGCCACTCCCTACTCCCTATTCCCTTCTTCCGGCTCTCACTTCTTGTCGGCCAGCAGATACACCTTCAGCATCTTGTCGGGTTGCGGAGGCGGTTCGCCGCGCGCGATCGCGCCGACGTGCTCCATGCCCTCGATGACTTCGCCCCAGAGCGTGTACTGGCCGGTGAGAGGCTTGCAGCCCAAGCCGAAGCAGATGAAGAACTGGCTGTTGGCGCTGTTGGGATCGGACGTGCGCGCCGCGCCGACGCTGCCCTTGCCGTACTGCACATTCAAGAACTCGGCCGGCAGATCGGGATACTTCGAGCCGCCCGAGCCGGTGCCCGTGGGATCGCCCGTCTGCGCCATGAAGTTGGCGATGACGCGATGGAACGTCAGACCGTTGTAGAAGCCTTCCTTGGCAAGCCGCTTCACGCGCTCGACGTGCTTGGGCGCAAGGTCGGGCCGGAGCTTGATCAGCACCTTGCCGGTCTTCAATTCGATGACGAGGGTGTTGTTGGGATCGGGCGCCTGGGCGAAGGCAGTGCCGAGCGCCGGCAGGCAGAAAAGCAGAGCGACAAGCAGACGGATCACGAAACTCTCCGAAGGCGGAACACGGGGGCTTCCCGGGCGGGCGGCCAGATCGCCCGCGCCTTATGGCCTTTCTGAGGCATCAGCGCAACCGGAGGCGGCGGCTGGCCGATCCGCGGCCTTCAGCCGGCGGTCGGCAACGTTTTCCTAAGCTCCGCCTTGTTGATTTTCTCGAGCGTGGAGCGGGGCATGTCGGGCACGACCCTGATTTCGCGCGGGACCTTGAAGTCGGCGAGCTTCGCCTGGCACTGGGCGCGAATGCGCTCGGGCAGGCCTGCGGCGTCGGCGGCGGACACGGAGGGATGCGCGATCACGAACGCGACCGGCACCTCGTCCAGCATCCTGTGCTTCTGTGCCACGACGGCCACCTCGTAGACGCCCGGCACCAGCGCGATGACACGCTCGATCTCGGAGGCCGCAACGTTCTCGCCGCCCACCTTCAGCATGTCCTTGTCGCGATCGGCGAAGGTGATGTAGCCGTCCCTCTCGAGCGTCACGCGATCGCCGGTCTGGAACCAGCCGTCGGCCGTGAAGCTGTCGGCGGTCGCCTGCGGGTTGTTCAGGTACTCGAGGAACATCGAGATGCCGCGCACGCCGAGGATTTCGAGGTGGCCCGTCTCGCCCGGCGCCACGGGGGTGCGGTCGGGATTGAGGATGCGGATGCCGTAGCCTGGTGCCGGCCGGCCCGTCGTCATGGAGCGATTGCGCAGATGCGCCTCGCCGACGATGCCCTGCGTGATCGTTTCCGTCATGCCCCACCAGCCGATCGAGCGCACGCCGAACACCCGGTCGAAGGGCGTCTCGTTGGCGGCCATGCCGAACATGCGGAAGTGGTGCTTCGGCACCGGCTGCTGTGCCAGCGCCTTCAGGAAGAACGGCAGCACGGACGCCCATGTACAGTGGTTGCGCAGCGCGACGTCCCAGAAGCGGGAGGCGGAGAATTTCGGCATCAGGACGTAGCTGCCGCCGACCCACAGCGTGGGGAAGATCGAATACGTGCGCGCGTTGGTGTGGAACGACGGCATCATGACGAGATGGATGTCGCTTTCGTTCAGCGCCTGATGGGAGGCGGTCTGCCGCGCGCCCCACAACGCATTGCCGTGCGTCCACAGCACGCCCTTCGGCCGCGACGTCGTGCCGGAGGTGTACTGCACGGAGCCGTGGCGCCAGGGATCGGCGGCGATCGGCGCGAGCGACGCGGGATCACCCGTGAGGCGCGAGAACGACGTCTCCTTGTCGGGCTTCAGGTGCGCCGCGGCTTCTGCCCCGTCGTGCATGTGGTCCGTCACGGCGAGCCACTTGATGCGCTTGGCGTGCGCGGTCACGAGCGGCGCCAACTCTGGGCTCGTGATGGCCGCGACCGCGTTGCAATTGTCGGCGAAGTATTCGAGTTCGGGGCCGGCGGAGCGCGTGTTGGTCGTGACAACCACCGCGCCGATGCGGGCGGCGGCAAACCAGGCGAATTCGAGCTCCGGCGAGTTGTCGAGGTGCACGAGCAGGTAGTCGCCCGCCTTCAACCCGCGCGCCTTGAGGCCTGCCGCCACCTCCAGCACGCGCTGCCTGAACTGCGCGTAGGTCCAGACGCGGCGGGGACCGTGGAACGGCTCCCAGATCAAGAACGGATGATCGCCCCGCGTCTCGGCCCTCAGATCGAGCAGCCAATTGACGTCACGCCCCGCGAACGGATGCACGAACGCACCGCTCGATTGCCCTATGCCCTCGCCCATGCCCTTGGCCTTCCATCCCGATGTTCTTTTTCGACCATGTTACGCGATGACGGCGCCGTGCGCACCTGGTGGAGGCCGTCGCTGGTGGAGCAACGCAGGACGAGCGGTAAGGCGCGAGACCGAGATCTCCCTGTCGGGCTTCAGATGTACGCGGGCACCGCCCATGCGGTCCGCTCGCCCACTCGATGCGCGGCGACGAAGGGTCGGAGCTCAGGCTGCAGATGGCGGCAAGGACATGCGTATACATACGTTCGTTACACAGTCCCGCTACGCCAACCGCGGTTTGGTTTCTGAAGGATCGCGCGAGCATGACCCGGTCGAAATTCGTAGGCGTTGGACTTTTCGTTCTGGCGTCGGTGAGCGTGACGCACCAGTCCTTGGCGCAAGCGCCGGCAGCGTCTCCGGAACTCGCCGCCCGAATGGCCAAGGAAAAAGAAGATCGCAAGTCCTGCAAGCTCGAGATCTGCAACGCCTTTGCAAAGCCATCCACCGGCGATCCGATCACGTGCGCCATCACCAAGACCTGGACCAAGGATGAGGTTCTCAACCGGGTGGTCGGTGGCAGCTACGTGTGGAGCTACGGCGCGGTCCAGTGCAGCCTGAAATTCAATGTCGACCGCAGCCTGCTGAACAAGGCCATCGGCGAACCCAAGTTCGAAATCGCCTTCCCGCCCCACAGCGTGACCTGCAACGTCGATGATGCCGACGCTGCCAAAGGCAAGGCTTTCGACGTCAAAGTCAGCTTCGCCCCAACCTTCGAATTCGAAAAGGGCGAAGCAAAGATGACCAAGCTCGCAGACGTGAAAACGGACGGATCCGGCATGGCATCAGCCGCGGTCAGCTCCCTCATGGCCGTCGACAAGATTTCAGGCATCGTTGGCAAGGCCGCGGCCTCCGAGCTCAACGATCTCATCTACTCGAAGTGCAAAGACGACGGGGTGGACATCCCGCGCAAGTGAGCGCGTGCTCGGCAAAGATTCTCTCGCCACGCTCGCCGAGGACTTCGACTTCGATCGCTTCGGAATGTGCGCGGCCGCTACATGATCTAGGGAACGGCGACTTCAGCGTGCGGCGCGGATCCATCGCACCCACGGAACGGTTGGCTCACCTATTTTGCGAGTTCTGCGAAACGGCTCCTTCGCTTTGATATCGGAGCGACGGCGTTGTGTTTCGCTGCGCTCTACCTAACCTACGGCTTCCTCGCCGGCTGCTGCTGCATTCTCTCCTTGTCATCCCGGCCGCAGCACGAAGTGCGGAGCGCCGGGACCCATCGCCCCTGGGTCCTTGATATTTGCCTTCGGCAAATTCAGGGATGACAGGTGGGAGGGTCGGCCGTGCCTCGCGTAATGGCAAGGCACCGACGCACCCGCGCCCATGTCTTCCCGATGCGATACGGCGCTGCGGGGAGAGAGCCCACACCTGTCATCCCGGACGGTACGCAGTACCGATCCGGGACCCAGGGGCGCCATCTTTTGCAGCCCTCTTTTCTGCGTTCCCGGAAATCGCGCGCGAGCGCGATTATCCGGGACCTTGCAGCGCGGGGAAAAAGTGCGCCGTGGATCGATGTCGGCGCGTACCATTGACGGGCAAGGCCCCGGACTGGCGCTGCGCGCCATCCGGGGACGCACAAGGAGGGGTGACGCGTGGCGGTGCCCTGCAGCGGTTTGCGGCGCGGCCGGCCGAGGGCTAGCGGTTGCCGCGGCGGGAGGCTTTGGCGAAACGGACGGCTTCTTCGGCGGCCTTGAAGAGGGCGCGGGACTTAGCTTCGCACTCGGCCTGCTCGGCGGCCGGATCGCTGTCGGCGACGATGCCGGCACCCGCCTGCACGTAAATGCGGCCGTCCTTGACGAGGGCCGTGCGCAGGACGATGCAGCTATCCATCTCGCCGTCGGCCGAGAAGTAGCCGACGCAGCCGCCGTAGGGCCCGCGCTTCTCCTTCTCGAGTTCGTCGATGATCTGCATGGCGCGCACCTTCGGTGCACCCGACAGGGTGCCCGCGGGAAAGCCCGCCATCAGTGCGTCGATGACGTCGTGGCGCGTGTCGAGCTTGCCCGTCACGTGGCTCGAGATGTGCATCACGTGGCTGTAGCGCTCGATGACGAAGCTTTCGCGCACGCGCACGCTGCCGATCTCCGACACGCGGCCGACGTCGTTGCGGCCGAGATCGACGAGCATCAGGTGCTCGGCGCGCTCCTTGGGATCGGCGAGGAGCTTGGCCTCGAGTTCCTTGTCCTCTTCGGGCGTGGCGCCGCGGCGGATGGTGCCGGCGAGCGGGCGGATCGTCACCTCGCCCTCGCGCACGCGCACGAGGATCTCGGGGCTCGAACCCACCAGTGCGAACGACCCGAAATCGAGATGGAACAGGAACGGCGAGGGGTTCGTGCGGCGCAGCGCGCGATAGAGCGCGAGCGAGGGCAGCGTGAAGGGTGCCGAAAAGCGCTGGCCGACGATGACCTGGAACACGTCTCCGGCGGCGATGTACTCCTTGGCGCGGGCCACCTTGGCGAAGAACTCGTCCTTCGTGGTGTTCGACACGGCCTCGGGCGTCGCGAGCGCATCATCGGGCGCGATGCTCGCATGCGGCACCGGCTCGTCCAGGCCCGTCACCACGCTTTCGAGACGGGCGACGGCGGCCGTGTAGGCCGCATCGGCACTCTGGGCCGCATCCGGCCACACCGGCGCGATGACGATCATCTCGTCCTTCACGCTGTCGAAGACGACGGTGATCGTCGGACGCACGAAGATGCTGTCGGGCACGCCGAGGCTGTCGGGCGGCACGGCGGGCAGGTGCTCGGCGAGGCGCACCATGTCGTAGCCCATGTAGCCGATGACGCTCGCACCGATGTGGGGGATGTCGCGCGGCAGGGCGATGCGCGAGGCGTCGAGCAGCTTGCGCAGCGAGGCTAACGGCGCATCGGGCTCGGGCACGAACGCGTCCGGCGCCGATTGTGCGGTGCGGTTGATCTCGGCCTTGGCGCCGCTCGCGCGCCAGATGATGTCGGGCGCGAGGCCGATGACGGAATAGCGCCCGCGTACCGCGCCGCCTTCCACGGATTCCAGAAGGAAGCTCATCGGCCGGTCGTGGGAGAGCTTCAGCATCGCCGACACGGGCGTCTCGAGGTCGGCGACGAGCCGCGTCGATACGACCTGCGCACGGCCCTCCGCGTAGGCGCGCGCGAACGCGTCGCGGGCAGGTTCGATGGCGAGGCCCAGCGTGCCCGGCTCAGCCTTCGCGTGCGCTGGCGCCTTGCTCATTCGAGGCCTTGGCCCTGGTCGCTGCCGGCGCCGTCACCCAGCGCCTGGCGCAAGGCCGCCTCGTTGATGCGCAGGCCGTAGCGGGCCTGCAGCGCGCCCACGTATTCGGCGAGCGCGTCGCTCTGCATCTCGCGCAGGAGGTCCGCCTTGAAGCGGTCGGCGACTTCCGGCGTGACGGCGGGCGCCGGGATGATGTCGACGACCTTGAGGACGACGCGCGTCGCACGATCGGCGCTGACGGCGGAGGCGGCGCGGCCCTTGGCCGTCAGGAACGCCTGCTGCACGGCGGCCGCGGGCAGGCCCTGGGGCGACGTATTGCGCGTGAAGGCAGACGATTTCTCGACCTTGGAGAAGGTCTCCTTGGCGAGCGTCTCGACGCTCTCGCCGGCGTTGATGCGGTCGACGAGCTTGACGGCGAGCTGCGAAATCTCGCGGCGGCGCTCCTCGTCCTTCACCTGCGTGACGACTTCGGCCTTCACCGCGTCGAAGGGCTTCTGCTTGGCGGGCGTGGTCGAGACGAAGTCGAACCAGGCGTAGCCGCCGTCGGACAATTCGACGGGCTCCGTCTCGACGCCTTGCGTGGCCGCGAAGGCGCCTTGCGCGATCCGCGCGGCCTCGGGGCCTTCAAGGGCGGGCTTGCCGTCGAGCGTCTTGCCGCTGCGATCGGTCTCGATGCCCTCCTGGAAGGGGATGCCGAGCTCGGAGCCGATCTCCTTCAGAAGCTTGCCCGAGCCGCGGGCGTCGTCCACCTTGTCGTGCAGCGTGCGGATCTGGTCGGTCGCGCGGTCGGCCTTGATGCTCTCGATCAGCTCGTTCTTGACGTCGGCGAGCGAGCGCTGCTTGCCCGCAACGATCTCCGTCACGCGCAGGATCACGGTCTTGAAGTCGCCTTCGACGGGCTTCGAGACCTCGTCCTTCTTCAGCGCGAAGGCGGCGGCGGCCGCCTTGCCGTCGATCATGTCCTTGCGGGCGAGGACGCCCAGGTCGTAGTCGCTTTCCTTGAAGCCCAGCTTGGTGGCGGCCTCGGTGAAATTCTTGGCCTTGGAGAGCTCCGCATAGGCCTTCTCGGCTGCCGCCTTGTCATCGAAGGCGATCTGCTGGATGCGCCGCTTCTCGGGCACGTTGTACTTGTCCTGGTCGCGCTCGAAGGCGGCCTTGATGTCGTCGTCGGAGACGGTGATCTTCGCCATCAACGGGGCGCGGGCGAGCGTCAGGAGATTGATCTTGCGCAGCTCGGGCGTCATGTACTGCGACAGGTTCTGCTCGTAGTGCGTCTTGAGGCGCGCCTCGTCGGGCTCGGGCACCTTGATCACCTTGTCGTAGTCGGGCGTGAAGTACTCCGCCACGCGCGTCTCGTTGCGATAGCGGTTCTGCACGTCGATCATCCACTGCGGAACGCTGACGGTCGCCAGCAGCGTGTCGGTGATCTGGTCGCGGATCTCTTCCTTGCGGCGCTCGGAGATGAAGCGCGCCTCGTTCATGCCGGCCTGGCGCAGGTAGCTCTGGAAGGCGCGCACGTTGAACTGGCCGTCCGTGCCCTGGAAGGCCGGGTCCTGCTTGATCATGTCGGCGAGGCCCTGGTCGGAGATGGCGAGACCGAGGGAGCGGGCGTGCTCGGCGATCGCGGCGCCGCCGATGAGGCGGGACAGTGCGCGCTGCTGCACGCCGAGCATCTGCGCCTGGGCGGGCGTGAGCCGACGGCCGAAACGGCGCGTCATGCTGTCCATCTCGTCCTGATAGGCCTGGCGCACTTCATCGGGCGTGATCTGAACCGAGCCGATGGTGGCGACCGTGTCGCGGCCGACGTTGCGCACCACGTCGCCGATGCCCCACACGGCGAAAGCGACCACCAGGAGGGCCAGCAAGCCCTTGGCGAACAGGTTGAGGGTGCCGCGTCTCAGTGCGTCTAGCATCGGTCCGTTTCTTCTCTCGTGGCGCGTCCTGGCGCGCCGGTTCTCGTTCGTGCGCCGCCGGGGTGGGCTCGGGTCCGCGCGTGCCTTGCAAATTCGCTCCCGCCGTTCGGGCGACCGATGGCGTGCCGGTCCAGTGCCGGGTCGGCCGCCAGCCACGCAGGGCGCAGGGAGACGAGGCGCGCATTGGGCTGCTTGCCTTCGACGCGGCGCATATTATGAACGGGGGCCGGGTGCCGCAAGGCGCTTGGTCTGTGGCCGAAAGGCCGGGTTAACCCCATCCCGGGGCCTTGAATTCGTTCATCTTGTGGCAGGACACCATGGCAGCCTCCTCCCGACCGATCCCCCTCATTGCAGGCAACTGGAAGATGAACGGGCTCGTCGCCGCGCTTGCCGAGGCCCGGACCGTGCGCGACGCGCTCGGAAAATCAGGGTTCGCCCCGGGGGTGGAGGCCATGCTCTGCCCGCCTGCGCCGCTGATCGTGACGCTGGCACAGGAGGCCAAGGGCTCGCGGCTACAGGTCGGCGGGCAGGACTGCCATACGGCGGTCAGCGGGGCGCATACGGGGGATATCTCGGCCGAAATGCTGAAGGATGCGGGCGCTACTGCGGTCATCGTCGGCCATTCCGAGCGGCGGGCCGATCACGGCGAGGGGGATGCCGAGGTGAAGGCGAAGACGCTCGCGGCCCACCGTGCCGGGCTGACGGCCATCGTCTGCATCGGCGAGACGGCCGGCCAGCGCCGCAGCGGTTTGACGCTCGATGTGGTGGGGCGTCAGCTCGCGCATTC